>NZ_JADOGI010000006.1 GCF_015645445.1 Nonomuraea cypriaca
CAGCGGCGGTGCAGATGCCCCTGGTAGGGGGCGAGGATGCCGATCCGGCGGGGCCAGAGCGGGGCGACCTGCTGCCAGGTGGCGGCGCGGGCGTAGCGGCGGACCGCGTTGCGGTCCAGGTCGAGGTGGCGTCCGATCGCGCGCAGGGCCATCCCTTCCTGGAGCAGGGCGTGGACGGTGGTGTGAAGGCGGCGGGTGCGGGCGGCCGTGAGGCCGCCGGGGGTTCGGGGCGCGGTCGTCTCGTCGTCGGGTTCGGGCAGGCAGTCGCGGTGCGCGGCGACCACTTCGTAGATCTTGCGGCCGAGATTCTGCCACAGGTGGAAGCGGTCGCTGACCTGGACGGCCTGTGGCGCGCCGGTGGTGATGGCACTGCGGTAGGTCATCGAGCCGTCGCGGCAGACCACCTCGATGTCCGGGTGGGCGCGCAGCCAGGCGGCGGTGGATTCGGCGTCGCGGGTGTCCCAGGCGTCGACCGGCAGGCGGGTCTCCGCGTCGATGATGAGGGTGGCGTAGCGGCGGGAGCGGCGCAAAGCGAAGTCGTCCACGGCGATCACCCGCAACGTCGGTGTCGGCGGGTCGGGGATCTTCATCAGGCAGGTGAGCAGGCTTGCCCAGCTCAGGGCGTGGTGCAGGTGGAGCAGCAGTCGCGAACCCGCCTTCCCGGCCAGTGCCGTGGCAACCGCCGCCACGATCGCCTGCAGCCCGGCGGTGCGGCGCTGGTAACGCACCGTCAGCCCCGCGATCTGCTCGGCGAAAGTGACCTTCGCGCAAGCAGGGTTCTCGCAGTACAGGCGGCGAACCGACAGATCGATCCGCACCGGACGGCCGCCGACCGCCTCGTCGGCGACATGCCGCTCGTACCGGCTGTGCTCCCAGGCGGAAGAGCGGCCACAGCCCGTGCACACGGCCGGTCCCGCCCGGGACCGCGCGGAGATCACCACCACCGCCCCGCAGTCCTCGACCGACCCGACCTCCACAGCCATGAGCTGCGGCAACAGCGTCAACACATCGTCACACATCGACAGCATCGCGCCGGAACAGGGAAATGTCACGGCTCAGCCGAATCGATCAACGACTACGAAAATCTTGTATGAGCCCGGAACCGCACCCACCGGGGGCTCGGCCCGACCGCCGCCGACACCATCACCGGGGTGCCGGATGATGAAGTTCCGTAGCCCGGAAATGGGTACCGGCCGTGTCGTATGGAGCGGGACTAGCGACGCTTGGGGTGGTCGCGGCCAGGACGTAGCCGATGCGCTCGGCTGTCGCGGCGAGATGGGTGACCTCGGTGATGGGTTCGTTCCATGACCACCAGAACAGCCATTGGTCGTGTTTCGGTGCTGCGGAGATGATTTCGGACATGGTGGTGGCTTCGGGGTTGATCACGCGCAGGCGCGGTAGCCGGTCGTCTTGGGTGAGCAGGCGAGTGTGCAGGCCGAGGTGTTGCAGCGCCTTTTGCAGGTTGTCGAGGTGAGTGGCGGCTTCGGCGGCCATAGCGGGATCGATGGGGTCGGGCATGGTGGACTCCGAAAGGTGGTGGATGGCGGCTGGGACCGTCGCTCACGGGCTGGGCGCGGAGGGCCGCTGCGGGTGTTCGGGATGTGGCCGGTTGCGGTGGGCGGCTCGCTGCTCCAGGGAAACCGCCCGCAGGGGGCCGCGAGGCCGGCGATCCAGCGGTCCCGCGACGCAGCCGGTTAGACCGGGGCGCTGAACAGCTCCTCCAGTTGCGCCGGGGTGGGCTGGCGGTCGAGGTGACACCAGACCAGGCGCAGCCCTCTTGGCGGTTTCTGGTGGCTTCCCCACCGTCCGCGCGATAGGCGTTCCACGATTGCCAGTCCGCGCCCATGCTCGGAGTACAAATTCGCGGTCTGAGGCGGAATGTTCGTCGGGACCGTGCACACCGATCCGGGATCGGTTACCGCTAGCCGGAGGTAGTTCGGTGCCTGCGACAGCTCGAGCGTGATCGCATCAGCATCGTCACCACTGCTGGAGACGTTGGAGTATCGGACGGCGTTGGTGACCAGCTCTGAGGCCGCCAGGGTCACGATCTCCAGGGCGGGATGTTCGGCGGTGAGCCGCTCGGTGATCGCTTCGCGAGCCAGATACGGGGCCCGGTCGCTGAGCGCGAGCCGGAAAGCGCCAAGTTCGTGCAGATCGACCCGTGGAGATGGGACGTAGATCACCGTATCCTCCTCGCTCGCAACGGGAGCGCGCAGCAGCTTCGACATTTCAGGTCTCCATCCGTGTGCATGGCACGGCGTATTCGTTCCAGGGATGCGCGAGCAAGATTCGCGGGACGTTTATGCCGTTCAGCAGTAGCGTGGCCAGCGCGGGGAGTCGAAGTCCATATTCCGCGTTGGACGCACGTTCCCCGCCATTTCCCCGGGCTGCGGGGAAAAGCAGGGAAAACTATCTCGGGCGCACGGAGGCGACGGTGGGCGAAGAGACCTTCGGGCAGGTCCTACGTGATCTACGCGGCAACCGCACCCTCGAAGCGGTGGCACATGCGGCGGGCATCTCCACCAGCTACGTCTACAAACTGGAAAACGATCAAAGGAAGCCAACCCGTACAGTGGTCGAAGCGCTGGAAGTCGCGACCAATGCACAAGGCGCGCTTATCGAGGCATCTGGCAGAAGTGGTAAGAAACACGCTCCAAATGCGGATACTTTCCCTCCTGTCGCCACCACGAGCCCAGTGCGTACTCTGGATATAAACGACCATTGCGGGGAAACCGGGGAGGACGCCACGGAACGCCGACGGCTGTTCGGACTGGCCGCCAGTGCGGGAATCGTCGGCTTCGACGAGATCGTCCGACAGGAACTCGACCACACGACCGATCGGCCTCGCAGTGCCGAGGACTGGGACATCACGCGGGCCGATCACCTGCACGCCCTGCGCACACGGCCACCCGCCCAGGTCATCAAGGACCTGTCGATCGACCTGTACGCCCTACGGCAGCAGATGCACATAACGTCTGGCGACGAGCTGACCGAGCTGTACCGAGTAGCGGCCTTGCTGGCCGTCATCCAGGCCAACGCGCTGACCCGAGTCAGCGACCACGGGGCTGCCATCCGCTGGTGGAGCACCGCCCGTAAGACCGCTGACGCTTCCAGAGACCTTGAGCTCCGTCTTCTGGTTCGCAGCGAAGAGGCAATTCACGGTCTGTACGGGCAGCGAGAACCTGAGACCGTCCTACGGCTGATCGAGAACGCTCGCCGGATCAGCCGTCGTCCATGGCCGCGGCTCATGACCGCCAGAGCAAAGGCGCTGGCGCTGCTGCATCGCTCCACGGAAGCGGCCGATACTCTGCGCGATCTCCATGATCACATGGACAAGGGGATCGTCGGAGATCGCTGGGACTTCTTCAAGCCGGATCAGATCCCGTTCGCCGAAAGCTGGGTAGCCGCCTACTCGCACAACGAGGCAGCGGCGGACGCTGCCCGCGACCGGGTTCTTCAGATCATTCCCGAGCGGTCCTACCAGTACCGCATGAACGCCGTACTCCATGAGGCGATCAGCACCGCGGCGCTTGGCGGCGCGGACGAGGGCGCCAGACTCGCAGCCGAGCTGATCGCCTCACTGCCCGCCGGCTTCCGGACCAACCACATCCGGGAGACGGCGCGCATGGTCTTGCGCGCGGTACCGCTTGAGCAGCGGGAACGTCCAGCAGTAGGGGAGTTGCGCTCACTGCTGACCATCGAGGCCTGACCGGCGGTGGCGTCGCGAAACCCTTCCCCAGACCGACTCGGCAGATCTCGCGCCGGGAAGATCGTCGCCCGTTACGGTGCTGGCATGCTGGTGCGTTTGCTGTGGGAGCCTCTGCCCGAGTCGTGGCCCGTTGCGGAGGCTCCGCGGCCAGCGGGGCTGCGAGGGATGATCGCTTGGGCGCGGAAGGTCGCTGAGGGCTTGCCGCAGCACGACGACCTTGAGCGGCGAGTGCGGCGGGCAGCGATACAGGCGATCGTCCGCGAGGCTTTCCAGCAGACGGTAGCTGAGCAAGATAGCGAGCATCGGGGCCCGGCCGAGTTCGCCGACGCCTGGAAAGTTCGTCTGGCCGCGCTCCTGGCGCAGACGAGCGTCGAGATAACGGGCTGGGGCGAGATCACCATCGCTGAGCTGGATATCAACCTGGGATGGAGTCTGCACGCCGCGGCCAGCCGCGCCCGAGCGGAAACGATCGCGCGGGCGGCTGCGACGCCCAGCCGCCTTCGCGGGGCAGATGACGGGTCAACCTCATCGTTTGATTTCTCAATCGCCGCCGATGGGGCAGGTTCGCTCGGGCGCGTCCAGTATGCGACCTGCGAACCCTGCTGTATCGGCCTGCTGAGGAAAATCAGCTTTTCGCCCGAGTGGCACTGCTGCGGGTTGGGCACGCTGGCCCTGCGCGAGTTGGAGACCCGTCACCCGGCCCTGACCTGGTACACCACCGGGCAGTACGCGCATGCCCGGGGCTTTTACGACCGCTACCGTGACGGCAGCAGCAGCCCGTGGACGGCGAGCCAGCACCCCTGTCCGCACTTTTGACTGCTCGATTCGGTGTGAGTCGGTGGGCCATACTCTGGCGGAAGCGTCCACCTCATCCTCACGGTCAATCGGTGCTCGTGGCCGCCGTGCGGGAGAAAGAGGGCTTATCCCAGGTAGCCGGAGCGGGATACCCATACGGAGGGACGGCAGGTGCCGAAGGTACGTCCCTGGCACAATTTGAAGACGGTGATACGGCTGATCATGGTGGAGTCGGTCCCGCAGCCCCAACGGGCTCCGTTGGTGTCAACAACGGTCCATTTCTGCAGGTAGTTGGTCGCGTACTCGACTCGCACGGCCTGCCCGTCATCATGCAAATCGCACACTTCGATGTGCTGACGATCGGCCGAGACGGTGACCGATCCCCAACCCGCGTCATCCTGCCAACCACCTGCTGGTTGCGCAGAAGCGGGTGAGGGGGCGACAGCGATGATGGCGAAGGCGACGGCCGCCAGGGAAAGGCGAGTGGACATGAGCGAACCGTTCCGGTGAAGAGGCTAGGCGACGGTGTCACTCTGGACCTCACGATGCGCTGAGATCTCGCACGTCGACCGGGCTGACGACATAGTTTGATCAACACTTGGTCGCCACCTCAACAATTGCGTGAGGCCGGCGGCGGACCTGGTCTTCCAGCTACTGCGGCGCCGACTCCCCGGTGCTCAGCGGGTGTTCTGTGAGCTGGGTTCAAGGTAAGTGCTCATGCCGGTTCGGCGATTCCAGCCTCGCTCATGCTCTCGATTGCGGTCAGCGCCTCCTCCACGTGTTCGTGGGTGCGGATGGCGACCATGGCGCCGGTGATCTCCAGGATGCGGGCCACCCTTGGTTGCAGTCCAGCCAGGTGTACGGCGCCGCCGCGGGCTTGGGCGAGCACCGCGGCGGCGAGCAGGACGGCCAGGCCGGAGCTGTCCAGGAAGGACAGGTTGCCGGCATCGATGATCAGATGGTCGTCCAGGCTGCGGCGTACCAGGTCGAGGTAGGTTTCCAGGTCACGCGAGGTGGTGACGTCCACCTCGCCGGCGATCGTGATCACGCACGCGCCGGACTGGTAGCGGTGGGTCAGTTTCATGGCAGCCTCCGCAGGTGCGGCGACGGTGCAGGGGGACGGAGCAGGGCCGTGATCGCGGCTTGCGCGCTGGGGTGGATGTCGAGCGCATCCCACACTTCGGTGATCTGTAGGAGGCGGGCGGGCAGATCTTGTACGGCGGCCAGGTGTAAGGTGCCGCCTTGCCGGCGTACGTCGCCGTGCACGCGGAGCAGGACGTGCAGGCCGGTGCTGTCCATGAAGGTGAGCTCGCCCAAGTCGAGGACAACGGGTCGGCCGGGCTGCCGTATCCGGCCGATGTAGGTTTCCAGGTCGTCAGAGTTGGTGGCGTCCAGTTCCCCGGCCACGATGATGACCACGCCTAGAGTGAATGGCTGGCAGTCAAGGCTCAAGGGCGGCATCATGGCCTCGCCGAAGTTCGGGGCGTAGAAGGCGGAGCGATGGAGATCATCACCGTCTTGGGGGAGTCGGCTGGAGTAATGCGGCGGCCACAGGCCGTCACCGTCGAGCCTAGAGCTGAACTCGGATGCAGGAAAGCCAGATCGCCACAGGGGCTTGGGGTAGGCAGTTGTATCCGAATCGACGGTGAGCGCATCGAGAGATCAGCCGCTTACGTAGATCTTCCTCACGCTCTTGGGTGCGGCCGTCTAATGCAGAAAAGTCCAGATAGAGGCGGGCAGTAGGTGAGCGGTGCCGCTTGTCTGCGTACACACACTTACCGATCACTGGTAGGCATTCATCCAAAGCCGGGCTGGATTGCCGGAGGTCTGCCAATTGCCCACGCTGAGATCACCGCAGGACTGCGGCGGGTATGAGGTTGTCGGATCAGGCCGGTGGGGCGTTACCGGTCGGACGGTCGGTGCCGGCAGCCAGGGCCAGGGCCGTCTTGCGTTCACGTTCGGCCGCCCGGCGGTGCCAGGCGGCCCGCCGGCGGTGCTTGTCGATGTCGCCGATGCCGCGCTCGGCGCAGGCGTCGTGCTGCCGGGCGGTGCTTTGGTGCGTGTCCGCGGCGGCCTCATGAGCCAGGGCCCGCCATCGGGCGGCCTCGGCGGCCCAGGCGGCGTCGTGCACGATGACGGGTGGTGATGTCAGGCCGGGAGCCGGGGTGTTGCTTGTGCGGCGGGCGAGGTGCTGCAGCCGGTCGCGGAGCTCGGCTAGGCATTCGGCCGCCAGCATGGCCCCCTGTCCGGCCGCGTGGGCGAGGAGACGGTGTCGATCGTCGGTGTCCATGCTGCACCCCGGTGCACGGTCAGGTTGAGGGTGGCTCTCACGCTAGCGCCGGGCAGGGCTCGACGGGAGGTCGCCCCTGCTCTGGTGTCATGGGTACGGTCAACTGGCCGCGGACCGGTGGATCACATCCTGCGGCGCGCTCGGCTTGGCGCTGCAGCTGGCTCCGCACCGGCTCGTACAACGATGACCGGCTGGACGGTTCGGCTGGGCCGTGCTGTGGTGCGGGCTGGATAAGCCGGGGTGCCGGGGGCCAGGGAACACGCAGCAGCGTCAGCAGCAGAACTTGAGGTAGTTCTGCAGGTCGCCGAGGATGTGGGCGACGCTGTCGCGGTCGCCGCGATACAGCACTTCCTTGCCGTCGCGGCGGGAGGTGACGATGCCGCCGCGGCGGAGCAGGGCGAGTTGCTGGGAGGCGGCGGACTGGCTGATGCCGGCATGTTCGGCGATCTGGTTGACCGACAGCTCGGCGCCCTGGGCGAACAGCAGCATGATCTGCTGGCGTCCCGGGTTGGCCAGGGCCTTGAGGAAGTCCTGGGCGGCCTGCGGCAGCTGTGGAACGCACGTGGCACCCGTCGTCGTGGTTGGCGGTGTCGTGGCCTCGGCCATGTTTGCTCCCTCCTGTCCCTGCACCTTACTCTCATACCAACTTATTGACATATTATAAAATGACGGTACGTTCTGCGACATGTCCATTGACAGCGACTCCGTCCTGATCGTCGGGGCCGGGCAGTCCGGCCTGGCCGCCGCGCACGCCTCCCTGCAGCAAGGGCTACGGCCTGTACTGCTGGAGGCTTCAGACCGGCCGGCCGGGTCTTGGCCGCGCTACTACGACAGCCTCGCCTTGTTCTCGCCCGCCTGCTACAGCAGCCTGCCCGGCATGCCCTTCGGTGGCGACCCTGAGCGCTACCCGCGCCGCGACGAGGTCGTCGCCTACCTCGAACGCTACGCCGCCGCCCTGATCGAGCGCGGCGCCGAACTGCGTAGCGACACCCGCGTCGAAGCTGTCCGCCCCGTCGGCGAGTCCGGCACGAGCGGCTTCCTTGTACGCCTGGCCGACGGGCGGGAACTGACCGCCTCGGCCGTTATCGCAGCCAGTGGCTCCTTCGACCTTCCGCACCGGCCCGCCCTACCTGGCCTGGACGCCTTCGCCGGCCCGGTGCTGCACGTCGCCGACTACCGCTCGCCGGACTCGCTGCCGGGCGAGCACGTTGTCGTGGTCGGGGCGGGCAACTCGGCGGTCCAGGTCGCGCACGAGCTGGCCGCCGAGCGGCGGGTGACGCTGGCCAGCCGGGCGCCGATCCGCTTCGTCGAGCAGCGCCCACTCGGCCGGGACCTGCACTTTTGGTTCCGCCTGACCGGGTTCGACCGGCTGCCGCTGGCCCGCGCGGAGACTCCGCCCGCCTCGCCGGTGCTCGATGACGGTCGCTACCGCCGGGCGCTGCGCGAGGGCCGCTACACGCGCAAGGCGATGTTCGCCCGGCTCGACGACGATCACGCGGTCTGGCCCGACGGCCGGAGCGAGCGCGTCGATGCGGTGTTGCTAGCCACCGGCTACCGGCCGAACCTGCCCTACCTTGCTGGCCTGGGCGCACTCGACGCTGATGGGCATCCTCGCCAGCGCCGTGGCCTGTCCGTGACCCATCCCGGTCTCGGCTACTTGGGCCTGGAGTGGCAGCGCACCCCGTCCTCCAACACGCTGCGCGGGGTCGGTGTCGACGCCCGCCGTGTTGTCGCCACACTCGCCCGCCACCTGCGCGGAAGTCGCCGGCATGCCCGCGTGTGATCGGCATCACCTCACACCCGGTGATTAGATACTGCTCTAATTTGACATGCCTCTAAGCTGTCGGGCATCCTGCCGACAAGGCTACTTAGATAGCCTTCAAAACAACGCGGGGCGGCACAGCTCCGCGCAACTACGAGGAGATGCGTCATGAGCGGATGCTGCGGTCCTACCGCCGTCGAACTGGAGCCCAGCCGCCAGGCCGCACAGCCCGGTGACCTGCCCGTCGTGGTCATCGGCGCCGGTCCGATCGGCCTGGCCGCCGCGGCCCACCTCGCGGAACGGGGTCTCGACTTCGCGGTACTCGAGGCCGGGGAACAGGCGGGCGCGTCGGTGGCCCAATGGGGCCACGTGCGGGTGTTCAGCCCGTGGAAGTACAACATCGACGCCGCCGCCCGCCGCCTGCTCGAAGCCGACGGCTGGAGCTCCCCCGATCCGGAGTGGCTGCCGACCGGCGCTGAGCTCATTGGCGATTACCTGGCGCCGCTGGCCAAGCTGTTCGGCGACCGGGTCCGCACCGGCACGAAGGTAAGCGCGATCAGCCGCCTCGGCTACGACCGGGTGCGCACCGCGGGCCGCGATGCGGCGCCGTTCCTGATCCGGCTGGCCGACGGGAGTGAGCTGCACGCCCGCGCGATCATCGATGCCTCCGGCACCTACACCACCCCGAACGTGCTCGGCGCGTCGGGTTTGCCCGCCCACGGCGAGGCCGATGCGGCGGAGCTGGTCGACCACGCGCTGCCCGATCTGCTCGGCGCCGACCGCGACCGTTACTCCGGCAAGCATGTGCTGGTCGTCGGCGCCGGTCACTCGGCCGCCACCACGCTGCTCGCCCTCGCCCAGCTCGAGGACACCCCGATCACCTGGGCGATTCGCGCGGGCAACGCCAGCCGCGCCTACGGCGGCGGTGAGGCGGACGCGCTGCCCGCGCGCGGCGCGCTTGGCACCCGTCTGCACGCCCACGTCGAAAGCGGCCGAATCCGCCTGGTGACCGGCTTCTTCACGCACGCCATCGAACGCGACGGCGAGCAGGTACGGGTGATCAGCCGCGACCCGTCCGGCCACGAGCAGAGCGTGACCGTGGACCAGATCGTCAGCGCGACCGGTTACCGCCCCGACCACTCCATCGCCGGCGAGCTGCGCCTCGACCTCGACCCGATCCTCGGCTCCACTCGCGCGCTGGCGCCGTTGATCGACCCGAACGCGCACTCCTGTGGCACCGTCCCGGCGCACGGCGCCGAGGAGCTCGCGCACCCCGAGGACGGCTACTACGCCGTCGGGGTCAAGAGCTACGGCCGCGCCCCGACCTTCCTGCTGGCCACCGGCTATGAGCAGGCCCGCTCGGTGGTCGCGGCGCTGGCCGGCGACTGGGAGGCCGCCCGCGACGTGCAACTGGACCTGCCGGAGACCGGCGTGTGCTCCTCCAGCCTGGCCGAGGCCCAGGAGCAGCGGGTCGGCCTGGCCACCGGCATCAGCGGCGGCCTGCTCGGCACCCCGCTGCCGCTGGCTACCGCCGGGGCCGCCCAGGGCGGCGGCTGCTGCGGCTGACCTGCGCACCCCTTGCCCGCCGCCTCATCCGCTTGAAGGAGCGCCTCATGCCCGCCGCCGATTCTCTCGCCGCCTCGATCGGCGGCGAGAGCGGCCCTCTTACCCTGCCGGGCCGCCCTTCAGACAGCGATTGGCGGCTGGTGACGGCGCTGGCCGTCACTCAGACCATCGGCTTCGGCGTGCTGTACTACAGCTTCTCGGTACTGCTCACGCCCATGAGCCGCGACCTGGGCGCGAGCGCCTCGCAGGTGTCGCTGGCGCTGACGACCTCGGTGCTCATCGCGGCGCTGGGCGCACCATTGGCGGGCCGCTGGCTGGACGCGCGCGGCGGGCGCGCCCTCATGACGGCGGGCTCGGTACTCGGCACGCTGGCGCTGCTGGCCTGGTCGCAGGTGCACACCGTGGCCCAGCTGTACGCGGTGTTCGTGGCCGTCGGCGTCGCGTCGGCGATGGTGCTGTACGAGGCGGCCTTCGCCGTCATCGTCGCCCGCTTCGCCGCCCCGACCCGCGCCACCGCGCTGCTCGCCCTCACCGCGGTGGCCGGGTTCGCCTCCACCATCTTCATGCCGCTGACCGGAGCGCTGACGGCGACGTACGGCTGGCGCCAGGCTCTGATCATCCTCGCCCTGCTCTACGGTACGGCCGCCATCCCGCTGCACGCCCTGGCCGTCCGCCGGCCCCTCGCGGGCCGGATCATGCCGTCGGCACCGACTCCTACCTCGGCCGCCACCTCCGTTCCCGCTCCACTCCGGAGTGGAGCGGGCGAGCGGGCGGCGCTGGTGCGCACCGCCACCCGCCAGGCGGCCTTCTGGCTGCTGGCCGCCGCCTTCACCCTGCACGGCATCGGCGTATCCACCATCTCGGTCCTGCTCATCACCTGCCTGATCCACCTCGGCCACCCGCCGCTGCTGGCTGCGAGCGTGGCCGGGCTGCTCGGCATACTGTCGGTCACCGGCCGGCTGATCACCACCGGCCTGCAGCGCCGCCTGCCCGCCGCGCTGCTCGCCGCCGCCATCTTCGCCCTGCAGGCCGTGGCCGCCGCCGCGCTGCCGCTGGTCGGGGCCACCACCACCGGCGCGGTCGCCGCGGTGCTGCTGTTCGGGCTCGGTTTCGGCGTGGGCACCATTACCAAGCCGCACCTGCTGACCGAACGCTGGGGTACCACCGCCTACGCCAGCCTGTCCGGCCGCCTGGCCCTGCCCGCCACCGTGGCCAAGGCCGTCAGCCCGGCCGCCGCGCTGGCCGTCGCGCAGGTGGCCGGGTACGGCTGGGTGATGGCCGCCGTCACGCTGGCCTGCCTGGTCGCCGCCGCCGCGCTGGTCGGCTACCACCGCCTATCATTTAGACGAACGTCGAATCATCCGTCAGTCTCGGAGGCTCCCGCATGACCGCCACCAGCCTGCCCCTCGTCCCGAAGAGCAAGGACGCGCAGGACGCGGTGTGCTGCGCGCCGATCACCCGCCAGCCGCTCGGCGAAGCTGAGGCGGCCGAACTGGCCGTGCTGCTCAAGGCGGTGGCCGACCCGGTCCGGCTGCGGCTGCTGTCCATGATCGGCTCCCATGCCGGTGGCGAGGTGTGCGTGTGCGACCTGACCGGCGCTTTCGACCTGACCGCCCCGACGATCTCCCATCACCTGAAGATCTTGCGCGCCGCCGGGCTGATCAACGGCGACCGCCGAGGCACCTGGGTCTACTACCGCATCATCCCGGAGACGGTGAACAAGCTCGGCGCTCTGTTCACGCCGCTGGCCGGGGCCGGTCCGACGCCTGCTCCCGGCCGGGGGACAGGGAGCTCATCACCACCTGAGGTGGGCCGGAGGTCGCGCGAGGATCACCGGTAGGAGATGCCGCGCTCCTGGAATAGCTGGAAGCCCCGCTCGATCACGAGCGTGGCCGCCACGGTGCACCAGAACAGGCTGCTGATCGAGCCGGTGACGCGCACGAGCGCGATGTCGTCGTTGCGGGCGACGATCTCCTTGTCCAGCATGGACATCGTGCCGAAGGTGTCGCCATGGGCCAGAGCGCTGCAGCCGCTCCACACCGCCTGCGCGACATCGCCGCCGAGCCGGGGAGTGAGCTCCCCGGCCTCGCGCACGATGGCTGTGTAGGTGGCCGCCACGGTCTTCAACGTCTTGGCGGCCTCCTCGGCCGGATGCCCGGCCGAGGCGAGCAGGTCGACCAGACGCTGCTGCCGCTCCTGCAGCGTCTTGGACGCCGGGTTGTTGAGCAGTTCGCGCATCCGCTCGGCGTCCTTGGTCTCCTTGAACTGCAGCGCCAGACGGCGCGTGACGCGGGTCAGCCTGTCTTTCGGCCCGAGCACCCAGACCGCCCGGGCACCGTTCTCAACGGCCCCGCGCAGCAGCGACGACTGGGCGTGCGTGTGGATGCGCACCTCCAGCCGGTCGCCGTCCAGCTGACCCACCAGGGACGAGCGCAGGCATCCGATATGGTCCATCGCCACGGTGAGGGCGTGCCAGGCGGAATGCGACACCTCGAAGGGGTGTGTCTTGGCGTCGTCTCCGGCCAGCGGGCTCCGCGGGTCAATCTGCCAACGGCCGGAGTCCTCCCCGGTCAGCTTCTGCCACGGCTCCAGGCGCTCCAGATGGTCCAGCAGACGGCGGAGGTCACGCTGCTCATCAGTGTTCACATCCTGAGACGCTACGGCGCAACCCGGGTCGAGCGCGAGACGTTTTCCACCTCTCGCCTCCCGGCCGACAGCGCCCGAGATCGCGCCTTTGTGGGCCGGTGATCGTCACAACGCCTGTAAGTGCGTTGCTGCGGTTCCGCAGCCGTGGCCATCATGGACAGCCACGGCCGTGAGAGCAGGGCCAGGAGAGGCTGGCGAGGAAGGGCTACACGATCACGATGGCGACCAACGACCACACCGTGCCGCGAATGTATCTGCGGCACTTCGCCCGCCAGAAGAAGAAGGCAAGCACCAACTGGTTCATCAGAGCCCGCGCTCTGACGGACCTCGATCGGACCTTCGAAGCGAACATCACGCACGTGGCGTCCGTCACCGACTTCTACGGAGCACGCGCGGAAGCGTTGCTGTCGGACATCGAGACCCGTGCCGCCCCGGTCTTTCGCGCCGTTCTGGACGACCCCTCAGGAGCGCTTCCCCGCACGTGGCCCTTGAAGAGGGAAGACAGGTCGTGGATGGCCTGGTGGATCGCCGCCCAGATGGTCCGCACCACCCGTCAACGCCGACGTCTGGCCTCCTTGGCCGCAGCGGCGGATGCCGGCCAACCGCCGCTGGAGATGCCGCACTCCCTCAAGTCCCTGGCCGGCCGAGACGCTCACCTGCGGTTCATGGCAGATCAGCTCGCCGTGCTGGCTCAGATCGTCTATAACCGTCCCTGGGGGCTCGGGTTCAGCGACGCGTGCCTGTGGACCAGCGACGTTCCCGTGGTGATCCTCAACGGCCACGACGACGAAGACCAGCTCCGTGCCGCGATCTACTGGGATGTGATCCTGCCGCTGGACCCTCACCGGTTCCTCATCCTCCCCGGCCTCGCCACGCTGGGTGACGACCCTGACAAGCAGCGGGACCACTTGACGAAGTTCCCCGGCGGCCTCGGCCTGTGGATCAACGGAGTCATCTACGACGCGGCCGACAGCCATCTCTACTGCCACCCCGATCATGACCCGCTGCCGTTCCTCGGCGCCCACCTGGGCCGCGGCCGGTTGCCTGCGCCGTGGAGCGGGGAAGAGCAGTCGGATCGCCCCTCCCCCTCCTACCTCGTCGAATACTCGGCTCTGGGCAAGAACCTCACCGTCGAAAGACGTTGGCTGAACGAGCACCCACCCGCTCCTCCGGCCGCGGCCGAGGAGGTCGCCGGGCCTGCGCCGGTCACGAGATGAGCTCGGCAATCAGCTTTTCCACCCGAGTACGGATCTCATCGCGGACCTGCCGCACCATCTCGATGCCCTGGCCCGCCGGATCATCGAGCTTCCAGTCCTCGTAGCGTTTACCAGGAAAGACGGGGCAGGCATCGCCGCAGCCCATGGTAATCACGGCGTCGGATGCCTCGACCGCGTCGACGGTGAGGACCTTGGGCTGCTCGCTGGTGATGTCGATGCCCACTTCGCGCATCGCCTCGATGGCGACGGGGTTGACCTGGTCGGCCGGAGCCGATCCTGCGGAGCGGACCACGATGCGGCCTGCGGCCAGGTGGGTGAGCCATCCGGCGGCCATCTGGGAGCGTCCGGCGTTGTGCACGCACACGAACAGCACGCTGGGCTTCTCAGCCATGGGACAAACCTTTCTTCAGGATGAGGACGGCGGGGGCGGCAGCGTGGCGGCGGAGACGGCGCCGAAGGCGGCACCGCACAGCAGAGCGATCACCATGTTGTCCACGAACAGGTAGACCAGCGCGGTCCACACCACGGCGGCCAGGACACCCCAGGCGATGCGATGCCCGGCCGCCCAGCTCCACACGCCGATCAGCACTCTCACCGCACCGGCTATGTGCTCGTGCCGAACAGGCGGCGGCCGGCCAGGCTGACGTAGACCAGGGCGACCAGGACGGGGACCTCGATGAGCGGGCCGACCACGCCGGCCAGGGCCTGGCCGGAGGTGACGCCGAAGACGCCGACTGCCACGGCGATGGCCAGCTCGAAGTTGTTGCCGGCGGCGGTGAAGGCCAGCGTGGTCGTCTTGTCGTACGGTAGGCCGATCGCCCGGCCGGTCAGGAAGCCGCCGCCCCACATGAGGGCGAAGTAGGCCAGCAGTGGCAGGGCGATGCGGGCCACGTCGCCGGGCTGGGAGGTGATGGTGTGGCCTTGCAGGGCGAACAGGATGGCGATGGTGAACAGTAGCCCGTACAGGGCGATGGGGCTGATGCGCGGCAGGAAGCGCTGCTCGTACCAGTCCCGGCCACGGGCGCGTTCGCCCAGCTTGCGTGAGGCGTAACCGGCGACCAGCGGGATGCCCAGGAAGACCAGCACGTAGAAGGCGATGTCGAAGGCCGACACCTCCAGCGCTGACTGCGGCAGGCCGAGCCAGCCGGGCAGCACCTGCAGGTAGAACCATCCCAGGGCGCCGAAAGTGATCACCTGGAAGAGGGAGTTGAGCGCGACCAGGACGGCGGCGGCCTCGCGGTTACCGCAGGCCAGGTCGTTCCAGATGAGCACCATGGCGATGCACCGGGCGAGCCCGACGATGATCAGGCCGGTGCGGTACTCGGGCAGATCCGGCAGGAAGATCCAGGCCAGGGCGAACATCAGGGCGGGGCCGAGCACCCAGTTGAGCAGCAGCGAGGAGACCAGCAGTCGGCGGTCGCCGGTGACGGCGCCAAGGCGGTCATAGCGGACCTTGGCCAGCACCGGGTACATCATCAGCAGCAGGCCGAGCGCGATCGGCAGCGAGATTTGCCCGATCTGGACGGCGTCCAGCGCGGCATCCAGGCCGGGCACCTGACGGCCGAGCAGCAGCCCGGCGGCCATGGCGACGATGATCCACACCGGCAGGAACCGATCCAGTACCGACAGAGCGCCGATCACCCCGGTTGGTGGCGCGGTGGCCTGTGCAGGTTGAGCCGACATCACTGCGCCGCCGCAGCGGCCGTCACGCGGGCGGGCCCGTCGGCAGGTCCGCTGGTGGGCAGGGTCAGCAGCGCCGACAGTTCGCCCAGCGTCTCGGGCACCAGTCGGTAGTACACCCAGGAGGCGCGCCGCTCGGAGGTCAGCAGCCCGACTTCCTTGAGGACTTTCAGGTGGTGGCTGATGGTCGGCTGGGATAGCTCGAACGCGCCGGTGATGTTGCACACGCACACCTCGCCGCCGGCGCGGCTGGCCACGATCGACAGGATGCGCAGCCGCACCGGATCGCCCAGTGCCTTGAACACCCGCGCCACCCCGGCCGCCTGCTTGACGTCGAGCGGCTCGCGGGTCAGCGGCGGGCTGCACTCCAAGATCCTCAGAGGTTCCACGGCTCTCCATATAGACATTCATCGAAATCGACTCATGCCTATATTGACACATATCGAAGTCAAGAGGAACGGGGGCGCCGCAGGAGAGAGCAAAGCCGACGATGGCAAAGGCCCCGCCGCGCGGCGGGACCTGCCCAGGATGAGTACCGGTGTGGGTAATCCCCCGTCAGGTTCCGGTCGCGCCGCTGCGCCGCTCGATCAGCAGCACGTCCCGCCATACGCCGTGGTGGCGGCCGAGCCGCTCGCGAGTGCCGACCACGCGGAAGCCGAGCGTCTCGTGCAGGGCCAGGCTGGCGGCGTTCTCGGGGAAGACGCCGGACTGGATCGTCCAGACGCCGGCGTCCTCGCCGGCCGCGATGAACGTGCTCAGCAGGGCGCGGCCGATGCCGTGCGCCTGGCAGCCGGGATGGACGTAGATGCTGTGCTCGACCACTCCCGTGTAGACGGGTCAGGACGACACCGGCGAGGCGCCACCCAGCCGACCACTTGCCCGGTGCCGGTGTCGGCGGCCACGTAGCGCAGGTGTGGCAGCCGGGCTGCGGTGAAGCCCTCCCAGCTCGGCGCGACGCTCTCGAAGCTGGCCTGCCCGGTGTCCAGGCCCGCCTGGTATATGGCCAGCACCTGGTCGGCGTCGGATGCGCGCATCGGCCGGATCTCCAGGCCCTGCCCGGCGGCGGGCTTGACCGCCTGCACGATCGCCGAGCGAATCCCGTCGCCGTGATCGGCGGTCGGCGCGATCCGCACGCCGACGAACCCGGCCGCCGCCAGCAGCTCGCGGTAGGCGGTGACCGGCAGCGCCCCGGCCGCGCAGCCGACGCGCTGCTCGGCCGCCCGGCGGCGCTCCGGATCGAGCTCGCCGTCCACCACCACGTCGCTGACGCCGAACCGGCCGCCCGGCCGCAGCACCCGGAACGCCTCGGCCAGGACCACCGCCTTGTCCTCGGACAGGTTGATCACGCAGTTGGAGATGACCACGTCCACTACCCGGCCCGGCAGCGGCACCCGCTCGATCGTGCCGTGCAGGAACTCGGCGTTGCTCACCCCCGCCTGCTCGGCGTTGCGACGGGCCAACGCCAGCATGTCGGGGCTGGCGTCCAACCCGTACACGGTGCCGGACGGGCCGACGCGGCGCGCCGACAGCAGTACGTCGATCCCGCCGCCCGAGCCAAGGTCCAGCACAGTCTCTCCGGCGCGCAGCTCGGCGACGGCCACCGGGTTGCCGCAGCCCAGGCTTGCCCGCACCGCCGTCACGGGCAGCGCGCTGGTGTCGTCGTAGCCGGCCGCGCCGAAACCGCCGCGCTCGAACTCGGCCGCCGAGCAGTCGGTGACGTCCTGGCCGTCCAGCGCGGCGCGCGCCAGAGCCGAATAGCGTGCCACGACCTCGTCCTGCGCCATGGGAGGCTCCTTCACTCACATGTGGGCGCGGCCGGAACCGGTTTGCCCATCACCACGTCGGCCGCCGTCGGAAAGCAGCTCACGCATGCCTCGTTGATCCGGTACAGGCTGGCGGTGCCCTGCCGCTCGACCAGCACGAACCGCACCTCGGCCAGGATCTTCAAATGGTGCGACACGGTGGACTGGCCCACCCCCGACACGGCCACGATCTCACCCACGCTCATCGGTGCCCGCCGCCGCGCCAGCAGCGACACGATCTGGATCCGCGTGGCATCGGCCAGGGCCTTGAACCAGCTCGCGTACTCCTCGGCCTCTGCCCTGTCCAGCGGCTGCATACTCTTCATCGTTAATCGACGATAGTGGATGAACGGAGATCGCGCCAGAACTTCACATACGTGTACGCTCGGACCCTATGTAGCGATCTTGAGTTAGGGTGATGACTGTGAGTATGACGATCAGCCCAGCCGTCGCGAAGGTCTTACAAGCCTTCCTGCGCGACCCCGACGAGCCGCAATACGGCTTCACCCTCATGACAGACACCGGCCTTGCCAGCGGATCCCTCTACCCAATCCTGGGCCGCCTGAAGAAGAACGGCTGGATCACCGCCTCCACCGAGGACATCGACCCCCGCGTCGAAGGCCGACCCGCCCGCCGCTACTACACCCTTACCTCCGACGGGCTCATTGCGGCCCGGCTGGAGATGGCGGCCGCCAGCGAACTGCTGCGCCCGCCCGGCTGGTTCCCCGCCCGCCCGCAGGTCGAGGGGCACTAGTGGCCACCATCATCGAGCACCTCATCCTGGCGATCATCGCCGCCGTCATTGTCGAGATCGTTAAAGCGCGGGCACGCAAGCACTATCAGAGCCTGCCGTTCCTGATTCTGCGCCTGGCCCGCCTAACGCTGCCACGCGATCTCCGTGTGGAGTTTTACGACGAGGTCTGGGCGCCGGACCTGTACTACCAGCTCACCGCCAGCGGCCAGAGGGTGCTGGTCCGCTTCGCCCGCAGCATGCGCTTCTCCCTCTCGCTGCTGCTGACCGCTCGTAGCATCGCCTTGGCCGATACTGGGAGGCCGACCTTACGCGCTCGGATGCTTGGCGGATACCAGCTTTTCCCGCGCAGGCTGCGCTGGATGTGCTGGCAACTCGTCGCCTTCGCCGTCGTGGGCACCCCCTTGATGATCATCGTTTTGTACTTCCCCGCGGAGATCTTCGACCTACCAACACGCATCGTGGGGGTGGTGGTAGTGCCGCTTTTCGTCCTCGTGCAGGCTCGGATGGTGATCCGCACGCTGCTTCGGGCCTATGAGCTTTCGGTTCAAGGCCGCAGCTTCGCGTTCGCCCCTGCACGTCCGCTGAACTTGTGGCCTCGTCGACGACGGCACACGTCTCCTCCGGCCCGCGAAAAGATCCTCGACTCCTACGGGTTCATCATCAGCAAGACCGACGAGGACCCGCCCCTTGTGTCGGAACACCTGCCGGAAAACGTTTGATCACCTATGTGCGCGATAATCCTTCCCCGCTTGATGCAGGGCTTGGCCAGCGCATGTATCGGTGCGTTGAGCCATGCAAGGTGGACGGTCGACGCGTCGACCGTGCGTGAACTCGGCCGAGAGCGGCTTGGTCACCGCTTGGGCGGGTCTGCGGTCAAGTCGGGCGTGTCCCGCCCACCAAGTCTCCCACCATGCCCTTCGGCTGGGCGTCACTCGGGTCTACCTTTACGACCGGCCCCGGCCACCCGATATCCGGCAGCGCAAACCGGCTCATTCCGATTACGCCATCGGTCCGCCGATGTGCCGGACGCGTGCCGAAGAGCATGTGACGAGCAAGAACTCGGCCGTCTCCGCCTCGAAAAAGAGGGCCGAGTATCGAGAAAGTGCAGGTCGGATGGGGTGTGGAGTGGTAGGGCGCCCGGGGCTCGAACCCGGAACCTACGGATTAAAAGTCCGCAGCTCTGCCAATTGAGCTAACGCCCCTCGCAACAGCAAGGGTACAGAGATTACCGCCACCCTCGCGACGCCGAAGTCACCGGTAAGCGGCCAGTCCGGTCAGCGCCTCCCCCAGCACCAGAGTGTGGATCTCCTGCGTCCCCTCGTACGTCAGCACACTCTCAAGATTGTTCATGTGCCTGATCACAGGGTACTCCAGGGTGATCCCGTTGCCACCCAGGATTGTGCGGGCTTGGCGGGCGATGTCCAGGGCGGCGCGTACGTTGGCCAGCTTGCCGAAGCTGATCTGCCGTGGCTCCAGTCGTCCAGAGTCCTTCAGTTCGCCGAGGTGCAGGGCCGTGAGGCCGGCCTGGGCGGCGCCGACGTACATCCAGGCGAGTTTCTCCTGGGTCAGCTGGAACGCCCCGATCGGCTTGTCGAACTGGATCCGCGTCTTCGCGTAGTCCACCGCGGCCTCGAGGCAGGCGCGGGCGGCGCCCACGACGCCCCAGATGATGCCGAAGCGGGCCTCCGAGAGGCAGGAGAGGGGGCCCTTCAGACCGGTGACGCCGGGCAGGACGGCGGAGGCGGGGAGGCGGAGGTCGTCGAAATAGAGGGATGAGGTGACCGATGCCCTAAGGGAGAGCTTCTTGTGGATCTCAGGGGCGGAGAAGCCGGGGGTGGAGGTAGGTACGACGAAGCCGCGGACGCCTTCGTCGGTCTGGGCCCACACCACGGCGACGTCGGCGATCGAGCCGTTCGTGATCCACATCTTGGCGCCGTTCAGGATCCAGTCGGATCCGTCCTTCTTGGCGTATGTCCGCATGCTTGCGGGGTCGGAGCCGTGGTCCGGTTCCGTCAGGCCGAAGCAGCCGATCGCCTCGCCGGCGGCCATCCGCGGCAGCCACTCCTCTTTCTGCTCATCGGAGCCATATCGCCAGATGGGGAACATCGCCAGCGAACCCTGGACGGACACGAACGAACGCAGCCCCGAGTCGCCCGCCTCCAGCTCGCGGCACGCCACGCCGTACGACACCGCGTCCGTCCCCGCGCAGCCGTATCCCTCCAGGTGCATGCCGAGCAGGCCGAGCGAGCCCAGCGCGGGGGCGAGTTCGCGCGCCGGGAAGGTGGCCTCCTCGAACCAGTCGCCGACGTGGGGAAGGACGCGGTCGGCGACGAAGGACCTGACCGTGTCGCGGATCAGCCGCTGGTCGACGTTGAGCCGGTCGTCCAGGCGTAGCAGGTCGTCCATCGCGGGTCCTCTCCTCATATAAGGGGTTACCAGGGTTCTACCAGGGGGAATCCTGATGTGCGAACACCGGGCGCCAGGGCAGTCTTGAGGCATGAGCGAATACAACGTCAAGAAACTTCGTCGGACGCACAAAGGCAGGATCGTCGCGGGTGTCTGCTCCGGCATCGGAGAGTACGCCGGGATCGACGCGAACATGGTGCGGATCGCGCTGGCGATCACCACGTTGTTCGGCGGTCTGGGCGTCGGTGTCTACCTGATCGGCTGGCTGCTCCTGCCCGAAGAGGGCCGGGACACCTCGATCGTACAGGACCTCATCAGCAAGCAGCAGAACCGCGACACGGACTGGAGCGGCGAGCAGAAGCAGCAGCACTGATCATGCTGTGGCTGTGGCGCGCATCCGTTCCCGAGGCTCGGCCCAGCTCATGGTCAGCACGGCCGCGCAGGTCAGGCCCATGATGCCGGCCGCCGCCACCACCGGCTCAGGGCCGAGTCTCTCCGCCGCGAACCCGCCCGCCAAGATCCCGATCCCCTGTACGGCCATCAGCCCTGACTGTACGAGGCCGAACGCCTGAGCACGACGCTCGGCCGGCACACTCTGGACGAAGGCGGCATTGGCCGCGAGCTGGTACGCCCCGCCGACCCCCGACAGGAACCACGCCCCCAGCACCACGGCCAGCGGCGGCTGCACGGCCGTCACGATCAGCGGCGCGCAGCTCAGCATGGCCAGCCACCCCATGAGTCGCAACCGCCGAGGCGGGGCCACGAACCTGCTGAAAAGGAACGCGCCAACCACCGTCCCGGTCGGCATGGCCGCCATCAGCAGCCCGGTGATGACCGGAATCGGCAGCGTGCCCGTGTAGAGCTTGGCCGCGTATGGAACGGCGATGCCCTCGGGCAGGATGTAGAAGCCGCACAACCACGCGAACAGGACAAGCGTCCGCAGCTTCCGCGACCCGAACACGAGCCCGGCTCCGGCCCGGGTCATGGCCCACATGGAAGGCTTCGCGCCGGCGTGGTCGGTGGCCGGGCGGCGGCGTACGCCGGAAATAAGGATCAACGCGGACGCGAGGAACGTCGCGGCGTCCAGCGCGAGCGCCCGGTAGGGGCCCATGGTGGCGATGGCCGCTCCGCCCGCGGCGAAACCGAGCATCTGTACGGCCTGGTTCGTCATGTTCTGCAGCGCCGAGCCGATGACGTACATGTCGCCTTCGAGCACTTCGGGGAGCAGCGCCGCCCGCGCGGCCGAGAACGGGGCGCTGAGCAGCACCACGAAGAAGACCAGGGCGCAGAGCGCCCAGAACGGCACGCCCGGCACCGCCATCGCGCCCACCAGCACGGCCCTGACGAGGTCGCAGGCCAGCATGACGCCGCGCCGGGCGAACCGGTCCGCCAGCCCCGCGAGCAGCGGCCCCCCGACGATCGACGGGAGGTACGTCAGCGCGTAGACGGCGGCCGTGGCGAGCGGCGAGCCCGTGCGGTCGTAGACGAGGACGGCGAGGGCCACCTGCGCGAGTTGGTCGCCGAGGAGGGAAAAGCCCTGGGCGTACCAGAGTGCCCGGAACTCCCGGATGGCGATGACCTGCCGGTAGGTGACTTGTTGTGCTTCGGCACGGCGATGCCGTCCCGAAGGCCGTCGCGCTCGCATGGCCCCCATTGGACTCCGCTGTGCCTGACTGAGAGTGTTCGGTATGTCACCTAAGGTGCCCGATCATGGGCGGAGTCGCAACCGGAAGCGCTCAACCAAAAGCAAAGGGTTACCAGCCCAGCTCGTGAAGCCTCGCGTCATCGATTCCGAAATGATGACCAACTTCATGGACGACCGTGATGCGGACCTCGGCGATCACGTCCTCCTCTGTATCGCAAATCTGGCATATCGGATTGCGGTAGATCTCGATGCGGTCGGGCAGAACTGCTGAGTACCAGTCGCCGCGTTCGGTGAGGGGGACACCGGTGTACAAGCCGAGCAGGTGGGGCTCAGGCGCGTCATCGACGACCGTGACGACGACATTGCTCATGACGCGCGTGAGGTCAGGGGGGATCGTGTCCAATGCCTCGGCCACGAGTTCCTCGAACTTCTCCCGCGATACCTCAATCACGCTTGCCATTCTGCCCCGCCCGTCCGGTAAGCAAGAAACTGTATGAAGTTCGTTCAGTGGTCAAAGACTGTCATCCAGTCGCGGACCGCGAGGGTCATGGCGGTGCTCCTCGTGGCCGCGGCCGGCGCCTGGCTGGGCATCATCCTCAGCGGCACCGTACGCGCCCAGGTCGGTCCCGTGGAGACCGGCATGTCCCTCCGTCCTGCCTGGAACGGCCAGACGGTCGTCGACGCCAGCCCGCTCGGCACGCTCACGTTTCGGACGCATGACGCGCCGCTCAGGCTGCGCATCGCCCTCGAGAACATCGACCAGGAACGCGCCAGAGCCCTCCTCGAGGACCCGCGCCTGACCGACCGCCTGCCGGGGGTCATCGAGAGCGATCTGATCGACGGCGTGCGCGCCCTCGTCATCCGCTCGCTGCTGTGTGCTGGGGCGGGGGCGCTGATCGCCGTTCTGATGGTCTTCAGACGTCCCAGAGTGGCTCTGCTGGGGCTCCTGGCCGCTTCTGTGGCCCTCGCCGGCACGGGCGTGCTCGCCGTCGCCACCTTCCGCCCGAACTCGCTCGTCGAGCCTCGCTACTCGGGCCTGGTCGCCGCCGCGCCCTCCCTGGTGGGCAGCGCGGAGTCGATCGTGACGCGCTTCGAGTCGTACCGGTCGCAGCTCACAAAACTCGTCACAAACGTCTCCAAGCTGTACGACACCGTCTCGACCCTCCCCTTGTACGACGCCGATCCCAATTCCATCCGAGTCCTCCATGTCTCGGACATCCACATCAATCCCATCGCCTGGAACGTCATCCGCTCACTCAAGGATCAGTTCGCCGTGGACCTGATCGTCGACACAGGCGACATTTCCGACCACGGCACCAAGGCCGAGAACAAGTTCGTGGACGAAATCGGCCGCCTCGACGTCCCGTACGTGTACGTACGCGGCAACCACGACTCCATGACCACCCAGCGAGCGGTCGAAAGGCAGAAGAACGCCATAGTCCTGGACGACAAGACGCGCTCGGTGGCCGGGCTGACCATCTACGGCCTCGGCGATCCCCGCTTCACTCCGGACAAATCGGTCGCGGTCAACTCGGACTCCGCCACCCTGGCCGAGTTCGCCCGAGCCCGCCTTGGTCACGTCGACAAGCCGGACCTGATCGCCGTACACGATCCGGACGTCGGCAAGGGCTTCTCCGGCGCGGCCGCCATGATCCTCGCCGGCCACACCCACGACCGCAAGACGACCATGCTCCCCACGGGCACCCGCATGCTCGTCCAGGGCTCCACGGGAGGCGCCGGGCTGCGCGCACTCGAACACGCCCAGCCCACCCCCGTACAGGCTTCGGTTCTGTACTTCGACAAGGAGACGAAGCGCCTGCGGGCCTGGGACGACATCACACTGGGCGGGCTGGGGGAGCAGTCGGTGTACATCCAGCGTCACGTGGAGCCCAACCCGCAACGTATGATTTCCCCGGAGCCAACGAACGCCCCGTCGCCAACGGGATCGGTCAGCGGCACCGCGTCGCCGAAAGCCGGTTCGCCACTTTGGCATCAAGGGCAATCGTCCCCTATGCTTCAGAGGTCTCCGACGGAAGGCGACAGGGAATCCTGAGCCCCCATCGTCTAGCGGCCTAGGACACCGCCCTTTCAAGGCGGCGGCACGGGTTCGAATCCCGTTGGGGGCACCGCGAGCGCCTGGCGCACCGCAAAACGGCTGGTCCAAGACCACCGCGGAGCTGGTAAGCTAAGCGAGCGCAAACAGCAAGAAACGCAAGGTCCTGTAGAGCAGTTTGGAGTGCTCGCCACCCTGTCAAGGTGGAGGTCGCGGGTTCAAGTCCCGTCAGGACCGCTCTGGGTCAGGTAGCTCAGTTGGTACGAGCGTCCGCCTGAAAAGCGGAAGGTCGGCGGTTCGACCCCGCCCCTGACCACCAGTATTGACCTGCAAGGATGCCCCGAAGCGAAGATCGCTCCGGGGTTCTTTTGTGTCTGCTGACGGCAACGCCAGGCGGACGGTCGCTCCAAGGCCGTCCGGAGTCGGCTCTCACGCGAGGCGCCGATTGCGGTTCACAGCGATCACCTAGCCCGCTGATGGTGCGACCGGCGGAAAATCAGACTTGGTGAACCGGCGGAGCGCGAGCAAGTTACGCGTTCGCGGTACGCCGAATATCGGTGAAGAGGTGGATGTCTTGGGCGTTGAGGTTCCCCAGGTGCTTCTTGCCCAGGCCGGGAATGAGGTGGAGGCGGACGATGCCCTCGTATCCCTGGAAGGTCTTGGGGCGGCGTTCCCGAATAACGATGTTCTTCAGCCAGTAGTCCAGGAAGTCGGCGGCTTGGCGGAGAAGTTCGGTCAGCTTCTTGCGGGCGTCCTCTTGCGTACGTGCGGAGCCTTGAACGCGCTTCACGGTTCCAGCGGTGGTCTGGACGAAGGCGGTGTACCCGTAGCGGCCATCCTTCCGTGGCCAAGGCCGTCTACCCGCTGGAGGAACTCGGCCGAGATCTTCAGTTGGTCGAGACCCGGCCACGCGAGAGGCAAACGGGTGATCAGAGTCATGACCGGTTCTTGACCAGGTTGAATCCAGAACTGCCGCGTGTTGCGGTCACCGTTGCCTCCACCACAGCCCCGGGTTTGCTCGGAGGGGATGACACTCTGTCGAACGTGACCTTGACAACTTCCATGCTAATTTGATCTCTTACATTCGCACTAGTGAGCGATTAGAAGGGATGTGTCGTTGTCCCAACGTCCAGGTTTCCGATTAACCCGCCGCCTCCTCGCCCTCAGCAGTGCGCTGATCGCTGCCGCCGGCCTCGTCGTGGCGAATCCCTCGGCCGCCATGGCCGTCGACTCCATGACCGGCCTCGGTGTCACCTGGGGGCCGCTGGCATCGCGGTGGTCGATGACAAGGTCTTCGTGGCGGCCAACGACCGCATCGTGGTCACGGACACCCAGGGCACGATTAGGGATTCGCTGACCGGGCTGCCCCGGCCATCGGGTCTCGCGCCGGCGGCTGATGGCAGCCGACTGTACGTCGCGTTCAGCGGTTCACACCAGGTGGCCGAGATCGATACGGTGTCCCTTGAGATCATCCGGCGGATCGACGTGGCCGCGTACCCATGTCCGACGAGCCCGGCGCTGTCCGGCAGCCGGCTGTGGATCGGTTATGGCTGCGACTATTCCAGCAATAACGGTCTCGTCGGCCTCGACGTGTCGGCGACGGTTCCGGAGCCGTATCGGTTCCCGATCACCCCGTACGCGGCTCCTCTGGTGGTGGCCGCGGGAAATACGCTGATTATCGGCGAGAAGGGCGTCAGCCCAGCGGATCTGCTGCTCTATGACGTGTCCGGCGCCGTTCCCACTGCACGTGGGATCATCGACGGCCAGACGCACGGCCTCGGGAATCTGCAGGACCTTGCCATCACGACGGACGGCACGGAGGTCATCTCGGCGTTCGGGGCTCCTCGTCGCCTGGAGCGGTGGGATACCACCACTCTGGCGCGAGTCCGTACGTATGAGGGAGGGCCGGAGTTGCCAGGAGGTCTGGCCGCTGTCGAGGTGAGCCCGGATGGTGCGCGCGTCGTGGCTGGCTGGGCCAATATCAGCACGTCATCAGAAGCCAAGCGCATCGCCGTGTACGACGCGGCAACGGCGGAGATCACGTACACGAACGACACCTCGATCGGCGAACTGCTCCCGGGAACCCTGGCCTTTTCTGGCAATGACATCTTCGGCGTCGTCAGGGAGAAGTACACCGATCAGCTTCATCTGTGGCGGATGGATGGAACGACTCTTCCGGTGTCCACGCTCGCCGTGACGGCTCCTTCGCCGGTGCTGACGCTCGAGCCGTTCTCTCTGACAGGCAGACTCGGCTTGGGCGAATCCGATGCGGGTGCCCAGCGTATCACGGTGACCCGCCGACTGTCCGATGGCACCACCAAGGAGCTTCCAGGTGTGACGACAGAGGCGGACGGCACATTCACGGTAACGGACAGCCCACCGGTCCCAGGTCAGATCAAGTACGACATGACCTGGGGCGGGAACTCGGAATTCCGCTGGAGCACGGCCTCGGCGACGACCACGGTACGCAAGCGTGGGTCCTCGATCACGGTGACGGCTCCCCAGCAGCAGATACAGGCGCTCGAACCGGTCACTGTGACCGGCCAGCTCACTCTGTCGGATGGATCGGTTCCTGGCGCGAAGTCGCTGGTGCCTATCCGCTACCCGGTGCCATATCCCGGTGAGGGGCGTGAGGTCCTCCCAGCCGTGATGACGCAGGCGGACGGTACGTTCACCATCACCGACACACCGCCCTTCAGCGGGAGCGTGGTGTACGAGGTGCATTGGGGAGGCGACGAGAAGTTCTACACGAGCATGGACTCGGCGTCGGTTTACGTGACCAAGCGGGACGTGTCGCTGACGCTGTCCGGACCGGCTGCGGAGACCTTGGGCAGGCAGGTCCAGTTCGCCGGAGTGCTGGACGGCGGCGGTCGGCTTCCCGCGGCGGGTTCCCCGATCAAGATCAACCGCGCCGTCACTGACCGCGATGGAACCGTCACCACTACCACGCTGCCATCGGTGCCCATCGCCGACAACGGGTCATTCACCTTCGCCGACACCCCTCCTGCGCGTGGTGAATACGTCTATACCGTCAGATGGCCAGGAGACTGGGCGTTCCTCCCGGCCGAGACGATCACACAAGTCCTTCGGAGGGGTGGGGCCGTTTCTGCTGGAGTGGAGTCGGTCGTGCTTCAGCGGGGAATGCCCATCCGCGCCGCCAGGCCGCGAAGCTCCCGCCCGACCGCCGCCGCCGCCCTGAGCTGGTTAATGAGGACGGCTACCGTTTCGTGGAGCCGGACGTTGTTGCGGGTCAGTTGAACCTACCCCTGCCTACCAGCACTGAACAGCCAAGATGCCCCGAAGTGAAGATCGCTCCGGGGCGTTTTCGTGTCCGCTGACGGCAACAAACGCGGCGGACGATCATCCAGATGAGACTGGATCAGATAATCTGATTTCATGAAGGTGATGACTGCCACCGAAGCGTCTCGCAGCTTCGCGACCGTCCTCGACGAGGCCGAGCGTGGGGAGACGATCGTAGTGACTCGCGGTGGGAAGCAAATCGCCGTGATCGGCCCCGCGCCCACCGCGCCAGGGCGTATGGTCAAGGCGTTTCTGGCCAGAAGCGCGGGGAGACTGGACGCGGACTTCGAGGCTGATGTCGCGGCGGCCCGTGAGGCGATCGACGATGAGATGAGGGGCACGTGGCCCGACGCCTGATCCTGGACACGGGCGTGCTCATCGCCGCCGAGCGAGGCAAGGCACCCGTGGACGCCATGATCGAAGACGCCGATGACGTGGCCATTGCGGCGATCACTGTGGCCGAACTGCTCGTCGGTGTGGAGATGGCCGATGCGGCCCGGCGACCCAATCGGCAGGCCTTCGTGGACGAAGTCCTGGCGTTGATTCCCGTCGAGGAGTACACAACGGACGTCGCCAGAGTCCATGCTCGTCTCATGGCGCATGTCCGACGAGAAGGTAAATCTCGGGGAGCGTACGATCTGCTGATCGCAGCGACGGCCGCGGCCACTGCGAGAACAGTGATCACAATGGACGCCTCGGCCGCCTTCGATGATCTTCCAGGCGTCCGCGCACAGGTGGTTCCTCGCTGAGTGACGACGGCAACCCTGACGGCAACGTCGGCCACCAACACCACACCTAGGGCACTCTTGGCCACCCGTCGGCACCTGGTCGAGGCGGCCCATCAGCCTGATCGCCACACCTGAAAAGCGGAAGGTCGGCAGTTCAACCCGGCCCCTGACCACCAGCTTTGAACAGCAAGAATGCACCGAATGAAGTGTTGTTCGGGGCTCTTTGATCTCTACTGGGCCCCCATGGTCTGCATCCACGCTGCCCTGGGATCATGGATATCGCCCAGGGCAGCACTTTCCATAGGGTCAGGGATCTCCTTGCCCATAGGATTACGGGCGCCCTCGGACCGTGACGTTGTGCGTGCCGCGCGTGTACATGAACACGTTCGTGCCATTCCACCGGACCTCGTACATGTGCTCACCGCCCACTGTGGGGGTGTCGACGAAGCCGAACGATCCGTCGCTGTTCGTGTTCACCGTCCCCACCAACTGCAGGTCTCCGTCAGGGACGGTCCGATACACCACGAGAAAGGCGCCCGGTGGAGGAGTTTGATCGCCTGCGTCCAGTACGCCGCTGAACGAAAGTTGTTTGCCGACCGTCCCTGTCTTGGGTCCGGACAAGGTGATCGAGGATGGGTGCCTGGCCACGGTGACGGTGGTAGAGGTCCGGCTCCATCGGAAGTCCGCGTTGCCGTCCCAGAGCGCCTCGTACGTGATCGACCCGGAGATCGGCGGGGTGTCGGTGAAGGTGACCGCGCCGTCCGCGGTGGTTGTCACGCCCGGAATCGTGGTACTGGTGCCGTCGGAAAGTTTCCGGGTCACCACGAGTGGTTGCGGCCCGGGAGCCGAGCCGTCCGCCAGCGTGAGCGTACCGGTCGCGGTGATCGGAACGAGGGCGGTTCCTGTGGATGGAGCCGTCAACTCCAGCGTGGATCCAGGGAGTGTGGCGCCTTCCGCTCGCCACAGGCGCAGTCGCCGTTGGGACGTCGTCTCCTCCAGCACGGCGAAGACGTCGGTGCCTGAGAAGGCGAGCGTACCGGTGACTGGCGAGGCGTAGGAGGAGAAGACCCGGTAGGTCTGCGCCGTCGTCCCCATGTCGTACATGGTGATGCCCGTGCCGGTCGTCTGGGTGGTCGCCAGGTGAGTGCCGTCCGGGCTGATCGCGACGGAGTTGGCACCGCCTTCGAAGGACAGGGTCTTGGTCAGGCTGGTGGTGTCCCATCCGTCAAGATTGTTCAGAATGACCATCGAGCCGTCGGAGGTGATCGCCAGGTCGGACATGACCAAGGAATTTTCGAAGCCGTTGACGATGCCTCGCTGGACGGGATTCGTACCGCTCACGTCGTACATCATGAGGTCGCACGCGCTGAGGCCGGTCTCGCCGACGGCGAGGGTGCCCCCGGCGGCGGCGACGAGCGGGGCGTTGTAGATGTTGCCCACAACCGGCGTCGGCCCCGGTGCGGCAGCCGACAGATCGAGGCCGAAAGCGCCGCCGTTGAACGTGTTGCCGCAGCCGTAGCCGACCCACAGCCGATCACCGGACAACGTCAGGTTCGACGGACACGGGTGAGGAGCCACGTCTATCCGCCGGATGACGGCGAGGGAGTCCGTGTCGATCTCGGCCACCTGTTGTGCGCCGCTCAGCGCCACGAACATGCGCGTGTTGTCCGGCGTCATCGCTAGGCCGGACGCGCCGGGCAGGTCGTTGATCGTGTTAGTGATGGTGCCGCGGGAGTCGGCGACGATGATCTGGTCATCCCCGGAGACGAAGACCTTGCCACCGCCTGCGGCCACATCGCGGGCCTTTGTCATCCCGTCGAGGTAGGTCATGGAGTCGGCGGCCGACACCGGTGGGGCGACGGCGACGGTCAGGCCGGCGGCGATGGCCAGGGCACTGCTGAGAGCGATCAACCGGGTGATCAACGAGGTGCCGGCACGAGCTGGCTCTGGAGGTAATGGACGCACATGAACTCCACTTTGAGAAACGAAATTACGGCTTACAGGACCGAGCCGGTCCACAGCTTGCGCGCGGCGTCGTAGATCTCCCGTACGTCACCGTCGAAGTACGGGAGAAGGCACTCGTGTCGTCCGGAGCACAGCCGGCCTGCGGCTGACACTCCTGATCCACGCTTCATACGCCGTCTCCCGATCTGGTCAAGATCTCCAAGCTGAGCCACCCCGCAATGACGCCATGGCCTGGCATATCAGTCAAGGAACACAAAGTGACCTTCCTCTAGATTCGAACACGCGCTCTAAGACTCCAGGCAAGTGCCCTCCGCTGCGGAGATCCGCTTGGTGTCGATCATTGAGCCACGCCCGGCGATGATTACATTCCGTGATAACGGCAGGTCGCAGACGATGATGTGTGGCCCTATTGTTACTTGATCATCGTAGAAGCGAGATCGATGTCCCCGGCGCGGACAATCATTGCGAGATGCCGGGCGACATGAGCGCCGGATTAAGGAGCTTGACAGGTGACCATGGCCCAGGTGACAGCAGTGCTGCCAGCAACGTCCACACGCGTCGGCAAATCTGTGGCACCGTCCACGTGTGCCTGACCCGGTCTTTATCAGCTGAGCACTGTGATTGCTCCGCCTGAAAAGCTGGCGACCTAGAAAGCTATCTCCGCATGAACGGGATGTCGTAGGCAGGCGGTTGGCCGTTCATCAGCTCGCTCAGGTCCTCATCGGTGAGTGCAAGATCGAAGGCGTTGCCTGCTTGCCGCGGATCCCAGCCCTGATCGAGCGCCATACGTATGGTGGCCGTCACAAGCGCCGGCCGTATGGCCATCGTCCGTTCTCCCCACCACGCGTCTGGCCGTGAGCAGGGAAGTGACACCAGAAGGACGCGACCCGACGCGCTGGCCAGTTCCACCGCGAACGTCATCGGGCTCCAGCTGTTCCCCTGGCAATACGTGGGCTTACGACGGACGTGCCAGCGGAATGCGGTGCCGTCAATGGTGATGAGCCGTGAGCCCTTCTTCGGGATCGCTATGAGCAACCTCCTGCTCTGTTCCGTCGTTGTTCCGTGGGATGGCCGAGAACAGTGAGAAACGAAGAGAGTCAGCCGCAACAGTAACCCCTGGTCATGCTCCTGATCGACAGGTTTCCGCAGCTGGCTACGGAGATCACCCAATTCTGCGAGGGCGGAACGCAATGAGGGCTCAGAGAGGGTATGAGATGGCCGGACCGCAGGTCAGACGCCCTCTGGCGACGCCAACCCTGGTCTCGGCCGATGCCTTTGTTGAAGTGCTGAACGCAGGGAGATGTCGCTGGCATCCGATTGGATGAGGCTCATGACTGCTCACGATGTGGCGCGTCTGCTTCCCGGGATCCCGAAGCTCCGTGATCTGTGCCGGTCCATGGCAGTGCTGGAGGCCATCCTGAGCCCGGAATGGTCCATCCGCTACCACTCCTACGACGCCGACTGGGGGCCTGGGGAGGAGATGGCCTCGATGAGTAACGGCTCGGGAGACGAACACTCCATTGTCTTCGCTGCGGCGGGTGCGTACATCCGCGGCTTCGCCCACGAGGCGGTGATGAGCCCGTACGGCAATGACGGGCCGTGGCCGGGGGTGCTCGACTCCGTCCCTGAGGTGTTCCGCCGGTGTGTGCAGGAGCCGGCGTTCTGTGACGAGGACGGTATGTCGGTCGTGACCGCTTGCCTGTGGCGTGAGGCCGGTGATAACTGCTGGCGGGTGGGTGCGATTGACTATCCGGACGGCGTGAGCGATCCCGATGGGGCGGCGTATCTGTTCGCACGGCTCGTCGATCCGTCTCCGGAGGCGTTCCGGCGGTTCGCGGAGGACTACTACGAAGTACCTGTGGATCTCGATGCGGTGCGGCACGTCTATGCCCTCCGTCCGCTGACGCAGGCGGTGGTCACTGCGCTGAACGCTGGCCTTCCCGTGGAGGACGTCGCCGACGACCTTGCGGCAGCCCGGTATCCGTCCGTTGTCGGCTGACAAGCTGGAAGACCCGCTTGCCCCGTGCTGAGCTGGGCGACAACAGCGCCGAAGTGCGTTGGGCAGAGTGCTACAGATGCCTGGCTCACCGGTGTGGCTAGGGCGATCGACGGCGGGGCCCGACGGAGGGTCCGGCACGGGTGACCTGCCGGCCTCGTCGCCGGCGCTTCCATCCTCGATGCAGGTTGTGGGTGGGCTGTCTTCGCGACGGAGGCCTCCTGCTGTTGGACGTCCGCGAAGAGCAAGGGTCTCGCGAACGAGCGGATGGAGTGCCACGTGAGCATCGAGCAAGCGAGCTACGAATTCACAATGCGGCCATGGAGCGCGACGGAGCTCCGGCGCCGGCTAGGGGCTGCAGGCTAGATGAAAGAGCTGAGGGTCTGTAAGTTTGGCGTAGACGTAAGAATGAATGGGAGTTACTGTTAGGGCGACAGATGATGGGTCCCTGGTTGCACGTTCTTGCCTTATTGACTGGGTTTGGTCAGTACGCCGGCTCTGGCGACGGTGAATGTGGAGCGTAATGCGTAGCAAGAGGGTTCTGCGCCGCCCATTGGACGATCTTCTCACGAGGCGCGCATCTCGCCTTCTAGATTTGGCTGGACAAATAGCGCTGAGTCGTGGTTCTGTCGAGGTGGAGCCGGAGCACATCTTCTCCGCGCTGGTTGCGCTCAACTCCGGAGTGGCCGTGCGCGCGTTGTCCATGCTCTCGGTCGAGATACGAGAAGTCGGTGGCTCGACAGAATCGATGCCGACCGGTCAGCCGTCAGAAGCCCCGGAGATGACCGTGGATTCTGAGAAGGTGCTGCAACTGGCCCGCAAGGAAGCGTACGAATTCGGCCACCACTACATCGGAACCGAGCACGTTCTCCTCGGGCTGTTGCGCCATGAACAGAATCTCTCCACACAACTCCTGAGTAGGGTAGGGGCGGACCTGCCTGCTCTTCGTCGTTGCGTCATCAAAGTTCTGCACAGTTAGCTGATTGAGCTACTCAGATCCGCAACAAAGACAAGAGGGTGGACGAACATGCGGTCTTCCCACTACTTATGACGAGCTATGCAAATATAGCATTGCTTATCGCAAGGCGATTTATGCTGAGCTGGATCCGACGGTTCGCTCCACCCTCTGGGTTCGGCATCTTCGCCAGTATCGACGGGATCACCCTGACATGTCTGTTGAGCAACGCAGAGTCCATGGGGAGATCGAAAGAATGGTGGCGGATGTGCGGACGTTCCGCGCCGACCCCAAAGAGAGCATCGGAGGGTATGAAGCGCTTACTGCTGAGTTGATCGCCGCCTTTGGCAAGGAAGAGGCGCGTGCTCTGGTCGCCACGCTGGGTCCCGTAGAGTCGCCCGCCAATTCAACTCGGGCCGAGTTGATGGTCGCCTGTGAATGTCAGTCTATCCGTCCGCACGACTTCTGTTTCTTTGGGCAATGCAGTGGCCTGCCGAGCTGCACTTGGCAGTCGGGTGGCTGCGGCTGGCTTTATCAGTATCCATGTGACGGCATGTGTACATAACAGTCCGAGATGGAATTCCGCCGGCCGTGGCTATTGAACGAGGTGTTCGACCGGCTGGCGGAGGATGGTCTTCAGCTTCTCTGGGGCGGTCTTGCGGGGCTGGTTGAGGTAGATCTCGTGGTGCCTGCCCGTTGGCCGCAGGCCGTTGGCGTCGAGGTAGGTGTGGTGAAGCTCGTCCAGCACGAGGGTCTCGTCGTCGTAGGGGCCGATGTGCAGCACCTGGGCGCTGGGGCCTTCGTGGAGGGTCAGGTGCCGGAGCCGGGAGATCTCGGGGAGCTTCTTCTTGGCCAGCGCGGTCTGCTTGGCGTCCTCGATCATCTCCTTGGTGATCCGGGAGGGCATGCTGATGAGCATGGTCCAGTTCCAGGCGTCCTTGGCGCGGGTGACGAAGGCGTCGGGCTGGTCCGACCACCACAGCCCTTCCAGCGGGGCGACGACGAAGTCGGCGCCGGTCGTGCGCTTGCCGGCGAACTTGAGGGTGTAGGCGACCGTATAGAGGGCCTCGACGGCGCCGGCGTAGGCGGGTGAGGTGTTCGGATTCCCGGTGCCGTCGATGCCGATGAACTGCTGCTCGGGAACGTCCACGATGGCCCACGCCCTGTTCTTGGGCGCGTAGAGCTCCTTCTGCTCCCGCTTGACGTCGTACGGCGCCATGGGTGTCTCTCTTCCTGGAAGGTGCGCATCGTCCAGCGATGCTCGGTATTGGGCCAGCCACACCTGTTCGGCTGACAGCTGGCTGAGGGTGTGGTCGAAGATCGCGCGTACGAACTCCGGGACGTGCTGCTCCTCGGACGCTGCTCGGCGTACGTGTTCGATGCGCTCGGCGAGCGCATCGGAACGCCGGCCGAGCGCGTCCAGCAGGCGCCCGTGGTCGATGGCCGGCTGGTTGGCCAGCCCGACCAGGACGCGCGGGAAGAGGGGATGGAGCTCCGCGATCGCCTCCTCGGCCGCGATCGCACAAGCCCTGCGGCCCTCGGCGGTCGCGGCGTACACCTTGCGCCCCTTGCCGCTCCCGGGCTGGGATGCGTCGGTCTGGGTGATCAGGCCTCGCTCTCGGAGCTTCGTCAGCAGGTAGTAGATCGAGCTGAACCCGATCTCCGTCCACTCGCGCATTCCTCGCTCATTGATCACTCCCTCCAGCTCATATCCGTGTCGCGGTTGCTCCACCAGCAGGCCGAGCAGCGTCAGCTCGGCCGCGGACAGGCCTGAGTTCATGGAAGTATCCTAGCGCTAGAATAGAGCGGCAGCTCGGCACTTGATCGCCGGGGACATGAAGCTGAAGCTCCCGGATTCGGGGTCAGGCCGGCCGGATCGTTCAGCCGTGCAGCGTGGCGAGGCGATCGGAACGTGGTCTCGGCCGTGGCGCTGTCGAGCGCCCCGGCCAGTTCGAGGTCACGAGTCCGTGCAGGGTCACCGCCGGTACGCGACGGCGAGCGCGTGGAGGCAGGCGCGGAAGCCTGGTCTCAGGCGGGTGCGTCGGTGTCGACGCGGTAGAGGGAATTGAGGAGTGGCCAGGTCAGAGCCGCCATCTGGGCCGGGGTCTGCGGGCATCCGCGCTGGAGCCAGTCGGCGGCCACGCCGATGAGCGCGCCGGCGGCGAAGGCGGAGAGGACGTCGTGCGGCATGTCCGGCGTCGAGCCGGAGGGCTGCGGGAGCTCGCCGGTGGCGGCCTGGTGTACGCGGTTGTGGATGGCCGCGGTGATGCGGCGGCGGATGTGGTCGGCGACGCGTGCGCTGCCCTGCGGTCCGAGCAGGCTGCGGTAGAGGCCCGTGTGCTGGGCCAGGCTGGCGAAGAAGGCCGTGAGCGACTGGGTCCCCTCCCGCGTCGGGTCCGGCGAGCCGGGTCCGGGAGAGGGCAGGGACTCGATCAGGTTGTCGATCATCGCGGTGCAGGCGGCCTCGGCCAGCGCGTGGACGTCCCGGTAGTGATCGTAGAAGGCCGTGCGGCTCACTCCGGCGTGTTCGGCGACGTCGGACACGCTGATCTGGGACAGGTCCTGCTTCTCGGCGAGGTCGAGCAGCGCGCGTGCGAGGGCCGTGCGGGTGCGGCGGACACGCCGGTCGCGGGATGGGGTGTTGCTGTCTCTGCTCGTGGCCACACCGGCAAGTTTACCGTCTGCTTACACATGTTAGTTATCTTGCATGTGTAAGCTAACGTGTCAGAATGAAACGCTGGAAAGGACGACATATGCGGATATATGCGGGCCGGGCTGTCGCATCCCATCAGAGCGACGCCGCGTGACCCCACCAGGAAGCGTCCTGATCGTCGGTGCCTCGGCCGCCGGGTTGAGCACGGCGGAGGCGCTGCGGCGGCACGGCTACCAGGGTCCGCTCATGCTGCTGGACGCCGAGACCCATTGCCCTTATGACCGGCCGCCGCTGTCGAAGCAGGTCCTGGCCGGCTCCTGGGAACCGGCCCGCACCCAGCTCCGCACCCAGACGCAGTTGGAGTCCCTCGGCGCGGAGTTCGTACGAGGTGAGAGCGCCGTCGCGCTGGATGCGGCCGGACGCGCTGTCACCACCGCCTCCGGCCGCGTGCTCCACAGCGATGCCCTGGTCATCGCCACCGGCCTGACCTCGCGTCGCCTCCCCGGACAGGACGGCCAGGACGGGCTGGCGGGCGTGCACGTGCTGCGCAGTCTGGACGACGCGCTCACCCTGCGCACCCACCTGACCGCCGCCAAGCGGCTCGTGGTCGTGGGCGAAGGCGTGCTGGGCGCGGAGATCGCCGCCACCGCCCGCACCATGGGGCGTGACGTCACGCTCGCCGGGATGGGGCATGCCCTTCTGGGGGACCAGCTCGGCGACGTGGTCGGCGCGATGCTCGGTCGGCTGCACGTCGAGCGCGGGGTACGGCTGCGGCTCGGCGTCGCCGTCGACGGACTGACCGGCACCGAGGGACGCGTCACGGCGGTGCGGCTGGCCACCGGCGAGCTCCTGCCCGCCGACGCCGTCGTGGTGGCCATCGGATCCCGCCCGGCGACCGGCTGGCTGGCGGGCAGCGGGCTCGCCTTGGGCGACGGGGTGGAGTGCGACTCGCGCTGCCGCGCCGCCGCGGGCGTCTACGCCGTCGGCGACGTGGCCTCCTTCGAACACGAAGGGCTCGGCAGGCGGCTGCGCCTGGAGAATCGCACCAACGCCACCGAACAGGCGCAGGTCGTGGCGGCCAACATCCTCGGCGCCGATCACCCGTACACGCCTATCCCGTATTTCTGGACCGACCAGTACGACGTCAAGATCCAGGCGCACGGTCTCCCGGCGCCCGCGGCCGAGGTGAGCATCGCCGAAGGCGACCCGGCACAGCACCGCTTCACCGCCGTCTACCGCGAGGGCGGCCAGGTCACCGGCGTACTCGGCTGGAACATGCCCAAGCAGGCCCGCCTGCTGAGGCAACAGGCCCTCGCTCCCCGGCACGGAGCCCAGCCGCTCGCGCCCGCGTAAGAAGCGGCGGGGAGCAGCACCGGCACCCGACGATCAACCAACCTTTGAAGGAGATGCCGCATGAGTGTCAACGACCAGGTTCTGAACTACCCCATCCCGAACGACGCGGCCATCGACCCGCCCGCGGAATGGGCCGAACTGCGCAGCAAGTGCCCGGTGGCCCACGTCACGCTGCCCAGCGGCGACCGGGCGACCCTGCTGACCCGCTACGACGACGTCAAGGAGGTGCTGGCGGACCCGCGCTTCACCCGCCGGCTCAACGCTCCCGACGCGGCCCGGCTGTCAGCCGAGGGCGGAGGGGTGTTCAGCAGTGAGATGGCGTCGATCATCCCTGACGGAGGTGAGGAACACCAGCACTGGCGGCGCCTGGTCGCCAAGTGGTTCACCGCCAAGCGCATGGCCGCCATGCGGCCCGCGATGGCCCAGATCGCCGAAGACCTGATCGACGGCATGGTCGAGCGCGGCGCCCCTGGTGACCTCAAGGCCGGCCTGGGCTTCCCGCTGCCGGTGTTCGTCATCTGCGACATGCTCGGTGTCCCGGCCTCCGACCGCGACCGCTTCTCCTACTGGTCGGACGCCCTGCTCAACCTCACCCGCTACAGCGAGGCCGAGATTGAAGCCGCCCAGGGCGAGTTCTTCCAGTACATGTCCGACCTCGTCGCCGCCAAGCGCGCGGAGCCCGGTGAGGACCTGCTGAGCGAGCTGATCGCGGTCGGCGGTCCCGAGGACGGCGGCCTGTCCGACATCCAGATCCTGGTCACCGGTATGGCGCTGCTGGTCGCCGGACACGAGACCACCGCCAACATGATCGGGAAGATGGTCTCCATGCTGCTGGCCGACCGCAGCCGGTGGGAGCGGCTGCTGGCCGACCCGTCGCTGATCCGTACGACGGTGGAGGAGTCGCTGCGGTACGACGCCAACTCCGGCTTCGGCCTGCCCCGCTACCTGCCTGAGGAGACCGAGGTCAGCGGCACCGTCCTGCCCCGCGGCACCACCGTGGTGTGCAGCATGGCCGCCGCCAACCGCGACGAGAACGCCTTCGCTGCCGCCGCGGAGATGGACCTGACGCGCAGCCCGAACCCGCACCTGGCCTTCGGCGCCGGCGCCCACTCCTGCCTGGGGCAGGCGCTGGCCCGCACCGAGCTGCAGGTCGTGCTGGAGGTGCTGCTGCGCAGGCTCCCGACGCTGGAACTGGCCGTGCCCGTGGAAGAGCTGGAGCGCGTGGAGGGGCTCGCCGTGGGCGGCCTGCGTACGGTGCCGGTCAGCTGGTGACCCGCCGATCAACAAGGAGGAACTCACGATGAAAGTCACCGTCGACGACGTCAAGTGCTGCGGTGCCGGCCAGTGTGTGCTGATCGCGCCGGAGGTGTTCGACCAGCGCGACGAGGACGGCATCGTCATCCTGCTCGAGCCCGAACCCGCCCAGGACCGGCACGTCGCCGTCCGCGAGGCCGCCGCCGTCTGCCCCGCGGCCGCCATCGAGGTGAGCGAATAGCCGTGATCGTCGGGCGCCCGCGGCGTTTCCGGACACGTGACGCCGCGGCGCCGGGCTCATGTCGGTCCGCTTGATCAGTTGATCCGGCGCACCGGCTGGATGGTCGAGAAGTCGATCTCACCCTCCGCGACCATCGACTGGCACGGCAAGAGCAGGGATGCGTGCCAGGCGACCGAGGTAGTGGGCGGCTAGTCGAGCCAGATCACGATGCCGGTCAGGCCGGTGAGCACGGCGGCGACGCCGGCACGGACGGCGCGGGCGGCGCGTTCCGGGGTGAAGGTGGCGGGGTCGTACGTCGAGGACATGCCCAGTCCCTCGCCGCGGAACGAGGCGCCGGTCCAGTCGGCGGCGGTGACGTTCTCCGTGGGCTCGGCCAGTTCGGCGCCGACCACGAGGAACTGCTGGCCGAGGTGGTTCGGAGTGACCATGGACAGGGGGTCGACGAGGTCGTTGCCGGCGCTGATGACGAGGTCGGGCGCCAGGTCCATCGCGTGGCTGATGCGTGGAATGTACTGGTCCGGCTTCGCGGCCGTGACGGTCTTGAGGCTGACGTCGTTCTGCTCGGCCCACTCCGTCACGGAGTTCACCAACGTTCTGGTCTGGGGGTCTTGTCCCGCGGTGAGCAGGACGACGCGGTAGCCCTCCGGCGGGCGGACCCCGTTCCAGGAGCCGGGGCGCGGGGTGATCGTCGCCTCCGGGGTGGGCGGTGTGTCCGGGTCGGAGAACCCCGGGGCGAGGGCGCCGATGGCGGTGGGCTTCACGCGCGGCCGCGACCAGTCGTCGCCCGGACCGCACCCGCCGGCCAGTACGGCGGCCACCACCGCCGCGGCCAGCGCGCCGGCGGGCAGGAGTCGGGAGCGCATGAGGATCGTCCTTCTGAGGTCGGGCCGGCGTGAGGTCACGGGACCGGCGTCTTCGGGCCCGCGTGACGCCTACTTCTTATCCCATTGCAGATGTTTTTCGACGTGGTGGGAGGTTTCCGCCTGATTGGGTTCGTCGTCGGTTTGCGCGTGAGCCGCCGTTCGTTCATCTGAGCCGAGCAGATTGCGTTCGCCAGCCGAAGAGGAGTCAACCGAAGAGGAGCCACATGTCCCGCGCCGCCCGGCGTCGTGCCTGTGCCGTCGTCGCCGCGGTAGCCGTGGCCGTGCTGTTCGGTGCTGTGCCCGCTCTCGCCCACGGGTTCACCTCGACCGTGTACGCCGACCTCACCTCGCCCGAGGCCGGGCACGTCCGCTCCGAACTCGGGCTGGAGTACGACCTGCTCGTCGTCTCGGCCGCCGACTCCGAGAAGGACGATCCGCTCTTCCTGGCCGGCACCGCGGCGTTCGAGGCCGGCGACGCGGCGGAGCAGGCCGCCGCGCTCGACGCCCACGCCGCCTCGGTCCTCGCGTACGTGACCAGGCGCTTCGGCGTCACGGCCGAGGGCGACGCGTGCACCCCGGTCCAGGACGGCGACTTCACGATCGAGGAACGCGAGGGCGTCCCGTACGCGCTGCTGGTCCTCGACCACCGGTGTCCGGAACGGGCTGAAGCGCACGAGGTGCGCAGCGGGCTGTTCCCGGGCTCCGAGGGTTATGTGCGCGACAGCAAGACGGTGGTCACGTACGACCTGGACCTGACGTCGGGAAGCGCCGCCCTCGACGCCGGGCATCCGTCGTTCTCCACGCGGCAGTCCTGGACCGAGCGGTTCTGGGAGTTCTTCAGGCTCGGGGCCGAGCACCTGCTCACCGGGCTCGACCACATCCTGTTCCTGCTGGCGCTCATCGCGGGGTCACGCCGCCTGCGCGAGATCGTGCTGGCGGCGACGACCTTCACGCTGGCACACTCGGTGACCTTCGTCCTCGCCGCCCTCGGCCTCGTGCAGGTGCCCGCGTCGTTCGTGGAGCCCGTCATCGCCCTCTCGATCGCGGTCGTCGCGGGCTGGCACCTGTGGCGGATCCGGCAACGCCGATCGCGCGCCACAGATCTCGAGAACGTCGGTCACGGCCACCTCAGCCTGGACCGCGCGGGCTGGACGCGGCTCGCGGTGGTGTTCTGCTTCGGTCTGGTGCACGGGCTCGGCTTCGCGGCGGCGCTGGGCATCGACCAGGCCCTGTCGTGGCGGCTTCTGTGGTCGCTGCTCGTCTTCAACGTGGGCATCGAAGCCGTCCAGCTGGCGATCATCATGGTCGTGTTCCCGCTGCTCGCCCTGCTGCGCCACCGCCGGCCGGCCGCCGGGCTGTGGACGACCGGGGCGATCGCGGCGGGGGTGTCCGTGATGGGCCTGGTGTGGTTCGTGCAGCGAGTGCTCGGAATCTGAGACGACGTCACAGTTTCCGGCAAGTGCAACAGTCCGCCCGCCCGAAATTCACCTTTAAGACACCAATGTCCGAAACCTTGGCGAGGCTCTTCAGTGCTCTCATTCTCGAACGGACAAAAACCTATGAAGCTGGACAATCGCCCACAGGGGTCCCGGGAGGTTCTCCGCCGGGTCGCTGTGGGCGCCACCGCGGCGGTCATGAGCGTCACCGCGGCGCTCGGCAGCGGACTGACGGTCGCCGCCCACGCCGCCGACGACGCGACGCTCACCGGCATCGTCCTCGGCGTGGGCGCCAACGAGTCGCAGCGCGTCGTGTCCTGGTACTCATCGGCGGACACCGCGCAGGTGGTCCAGGTCGCGCCGACCTCCCGGATCGTCAACGGCGAGTTCCCCAAGGACGCCGTCACCATTCCCGCCACGGTCACCGCGAACGTCGTCAACGGCGGCTACAACGCCCACACCACGATCGACGGCCTGAAGGAGGACACCGCGTACTCCTACCGCGTCGGCGCCGAGGGCGGCTGGTCCCCGGCGTACTCCTTCAAGACCCAGGACTTCGAGGGCGACTTCGACTTCCTGTTCTTCGGCGACCCGCAGATCGGCGCGTCCGGCGACGTGGCGAAGGACGGCGCCGGGTGGCAGGACACGCTGAACGTCGCCCTCGCCGCCAACCCGGACACCGAACTGCTGGTCTCGGGCGGTGACCAGGTCGAAAGCGCCAACACCGAGAAGCAGTGGGACGCGTTCCTCGCGCCCGACAAGCTGCGCCAGTACCCGTGGGCCGCCACGATCGGCAACCACGACGTCGGCGGCAAGGCGTACGAACAGCACTTCTGGACCCCGAACACCGACCGCTCCGCGCCGTACTACAACGGCAGCGCGGCGACCCGGTCGGGCGGTGACTACTGGTACGTCTACAAGGACGTCCTGTTCATCGACCTCAACAGCAACGCCTACGCCTCCGGCTCGGACGAGGCGCACATCGGCTACGTCACCGACGTGGTCAAGAACCACGGCGCCGACGCCAAGTACACGGTGCTCGTCTACCACCACTCGATCTACTCGCCCGCCAGCCACGCGAACGACGGCGACAACCAGCAGCGCCGCAAGGACTTCCCGACCGCCTTCTCGAACCTCGGCGTCGACCTGGTCCTGCAGGGTCACGACCACAGCTACACCCGCAGCTACGTGATCAAGAACGGGAAGAAGGCGCACGAGGACGAGCAGCCGGGTGCCGCCCAGGTGGCCTCCGGTCCGGGTGGCGTCATCTACGTGACGGCGAACTCCGCGTCGGGCTCGAAGTACTACGACATCACCGCTCCTGACCCGGCCAAGGACCCGAACTACGGCCCCGACCCGCTCAACCCCAAGAGCCACTGGGCCAACTCAGTGGAGAACCAGGAGCACGTCCGTACGTACGTGAAGGTCAAGGTGACCAAGAACAAGCTCACCGTCGAGAACGTCCGCAGCGGCACCTGCGCCGCACCCAACGCCGCGGTCGAGCTGGGCCAGGAGTCGTGGTGCGGCCCGGACAGCGGCGCCGGCGCCGCCCAGCCGGTCGGCTCCACCGTCGACAAGGTGGTGATCAACCCCTACCGCGGCAACGGCCACCGGCCTGACAAGGTCAAGACGGCCGCGGCCGAGTCCGCCTGGCTTCAGTAGCCGACTCCGCTTCGGTAGCCGACTCCCTGGTGAGGTGGGCGCCGCCGGTGCCCGCCTCACCATCCCGCCACTCCCAGACCGCCCGAGGACCACAGATGCACCCGCGTACGACCACAGCCCTCGCCCAGGCCACCGTCGTGGTGCTGCTCGCCGCGCTCGGCCTCCTCGGGCTGGGAGCCGGACCCGCCGCGGCGGCGGACGGCGACGCCTCCTGGACTGTCAGCACGGCCGCCGACGACTTCGGCTCCGGGCGGCCGAACTACAGCTACACGCTCAACCCGGGCGGGCGGCTCGAGGACGGTCTCGTGGTCGTCAACCGGGGCACCACACCGCTCCACCTGGCCGTGTACGCCGCCGACGCGTTCACCGACGAGAGGGGGCGGCTCGACCTGGTCACCAAGGAGGCGAAGCCGGCCCGGGTCGGCGCGTGGGTCCACCCGGACCGGCCTGACGTGACGGTCCGGCCCGGCGAGTCGGCCGAGGTGCCGTTCACGGTCGCTCTTCCCAAGGACGCCGCGCCCGGCGAGTACATGGGCGGCATCGTCACCTCGCTGACGCCGGAGCGGCGTCTCGGCATCCGGATCCGGCTGCGCGTGGGCGGAGAGCTCAGGCCGAGCCTGTCGGTCGAGGACCTGCGCGTGCGGTACGCGGGCACGTCCAATCCGTTCGGGAAGGGCGACGTCACCGTCACCTACACGATCCACAACACGGGCAACGCCATCCTCACGGGTCGGCAGGCGGTGTCCCTGTCGGGCCCCTTCGGCCGCCTGGGCGCCGGTCGGCAGATCGGCGACTCGCCCCAGCTGCTCCCCGGCGACACCTGGAAGGTGTCCGTGCCGGTCCACGGAGTGGCTCCCGCGCTGAGGCTGACGGGGACGGTCACCCTCGTCCCGCTGCTCACCGACGCGTCAGGCTCGATCGCCCCGCTCGCCGCCGCCGAGGCCACGACGCACGCCTGGACCATCCCCTGGGCTCTGCTGCTTCTCCTCGTCGTCGTCTGCGGGCTCGTCGTCGCGGGTCTGGCCTTCCTGCGCCGCCGCCGCGCGAGGTGAGGCAGGGTGTTTGCCGTGATGGTCGCCGAACTCGGTCACAGACTCACCGTCCTCCAAGCCGCGCCGACCCGTACTCGATCGGCGCGGGGATCCCACTCCTGCCAGGTGATGTGCTCGTAGCCGGTGAGGTCGGCCGGGCCTGTCACGAGTTGACCCTCGCGTTCTGAGGAAGCTGAGAGGCGATCTCAGCTTGCTGTAGCAGTTCTCGGACAAGTGCGGAGTCATCGTCACCGCTCATTGTCTGGGCCATCCCGGCGTTGAGTTGAGCATCGCGCCTACTTCCCGCGGACCGGACCATCGTCCAGGCCGGCGCGGAGGTTTAAGCCAACAACTCACCAAGATAGCCTCGCTTAGCTTTATACCTTGCCGCACAAGGTATCGGGTCGTACTGTGGTCTTATGTCTGAGGGCACCGAGGCGACGCCGGAATCGGGAAGCATCGCCCGTCTGCGTCGCGAGCTGGCACGTGGCACGACCGAGCTGGCCGTGCTGTCCGTCCTCAGCGTCCGCCGCCGATACGGCTACGAGCTGCTGAAAGTGCTGCGGCAGACGGGCGAGGGTGTCCTGGAGGTCAAGGAGGGCACGCTCTATCCGCTGCTGCACCGGCTGGAGGATTCCGGACACATCCTTGCGACCTGGGAGGCGGAAGGACGCACCAGGCCGCGCAAGTACTACGTCATCACGCCGGATGGCCGCACCTACCTCGGCATGCTGCGCACCGAGTGGAGCGGCCTGGTCGACGGGATGCGACAGCTACTCGACACTCTTGGTGAGGTGCGGGAATGAGCAACGAGCGGCAGATCATCGACGATTACCTGGAAAGGGTCGGACGCCATCTGACGGGCCCGGCCAGGGACAGGGCGAAAGCGGAGGTCGGCGAGCACCTGTCGGACGCGGCGGAGGCGGGGGAGTTGACCGAGGCCCTGAGCCGCCTCGGCGCCCCGCACGAGGCGGCTGCCACCTTCGCCGAGTTACGGTCCGCACCGCCCGCTCCCATGGACGCCCGGTTGACCGCGGTGGTGATCGACAATCTGCCGCTTGCCGGCGTCACGATCGCGCTGCTCGTTCAGGGGATCGTGGGGACCGTGGAGAGGAGCGGCTTCGCGCTGGCGTTCCCGCCGTTCGTCTACGCCAAGATCGGTGACGGCTGCGTGGCCATCGGGCCGCCCCCGCAGTGCGGCGCCTACGACGACGCCGGGCTGCTCTACAGCCTGGGCGTTCCGCTGGCCCTGCTCTGGTCGATCGCCGGACTAGGACTGCTGGAGGCATGGACAGGAACGACTCCGGGCAAGCGCCTCATGAAGTTGTGCGTCGTGACCGAGGCCGGGCTGCGCATCCACCCGGTCGCCGGTGTCGTACGGCGGCTCAGCCTGCTGCTGGGACCGCTCGCCTGGCTGGACTGGCTGCCCGTCGTCTGGGGCGACCGCCGGAGGGTGCTCGACCGCCTGACCGAGGTCAAGGTCGTGAGCGTTCGGGAGGCGAAGTGAAGACCGCCGTCCGTGTCCCGCCTCTCGCGGCGCTGGCCGTCGGCGTGGCGCTGTGGTACTTCCCCACGCTCGTGGAGCGCGCGTCCCGGCTGCTGGGCGACGACGATCGCGCGCTGAACTTCGACCTCGTCCTGTTGTCGCGCTGGATCGCCGTCGCGCTGCTGCTGGGCTTCGTACTGGCCGTGGAGCGGCGGCCGCTGTCGTCGGTGGGCCTGCAGGTCCCTCGCCGGCGGGACGTCCTGATCACCGTCGGGCTGGCCGTCCTGGCACCGGTGGTCGGCTTCTCCCTGTACGCGCTCGTCGCGGGCCCCGGCCCCGACCAGCAGGCGCAGTCCGGGCAGATCATAGCGAGCATGTCGGTCGCCGGGGCGGTCCACCTGATCGTCAACGCCGCCGTCGTCGAGGAGCTCTTCTACCGCGGCTTCCTCATGGAGCGGCTCATCGACCTCACCGGGCGGCCCTGGCTGGCCGCCCTCGTGTCCTATGTGGTGTTCGTCGGCGGGCATCTGCCCGGCTCGGGAGCGGCCACCACGCTGACCGTCGTCGCCGTGGGAGCGCTGCTTCTCGTCGGCCTCTACTGGGTGCGCCGCAACCTGCTGCTGTGCATGGGCGCACACGCCATCGGCAACCTTCCCATCCTGGCCGCCGCCCTCGCCTGAACCTCAGCGGGTGGTGCAGAGGGTGCCGTTGAGGGTGAACGTGGTGGGCAGGACGTTCGGGCCGCTGTAGGTGCCGACGAAGCCGATCGTGGTCGACGCCCCCGTGGCGAGCGAGGCGTTGGAGGAGTCGTTGACGGCCTTGACGTCCGAGCCGGTCTGCGTCCAGACGGCGCTCCAGCCGCTGTCGAAGCCCTGCCAGGTCCTGGGCCAGCTGAAGTTCAGGGTCCAGCCGTTGATCGGGGCGCCCTGGTTGGTGATGTCGATGGCGCCGACGTAGCCGTTCCCCCAGTCGTTCTGGTCGGTCACTCGTACGGTGCAGGAGGCGGCGGCGGGTGTGCCGGTCGTGAACGTCAGCGGCGGGGAGGACCAGGAGAGGCCGCCTCCGGTGTCCCTGGTGATCACGTTGATCGTGTAGCGGGTGCCGGGTTTGAGGTTGTTCACGGTGAGCGAGGTGCCCGGGGTCTCGCCGAGTTGCTCGCTGACGGCGCCGTACTGGTGGTGGACCTCGTACTTGGCGATGGGACGCGCGCCGGGGGAGGCGGCGGGCCAGGAGATCGTGGCGGTCTTGTCCGTCAGGCCGGAGACGGTGGGACGGCCTGGCGCGCCGGGCAGGCCGGTCTGGGGCGCGGAGGGACGCAGGACGAGCGTGGTGAGGGAGAGCGGCGGCAGTGTCTGTCCGGTGGCGGTTCCCGTGGTCGAGCGGGTGATGCCGGTGGCGCCGTTGGTGTGGGTCAGGACGGTGGGCGCGCCGGACGCGGGGGAGAAGCCGGCGTAGTCGATCGCGACGGGGTACGACGTGCCGGACGACCTGTTGATCAGCATGACGGCCAGGTCGCCGTTGGCGCGGCGGACGGCGTGCGCGGTGACCTGCGCCTCGTCGGTCGCGGCCCGGATGAACCGGTCGCCGGGATGCGCGAACTCACTCACCATCCGCAGCGCGTGGTACGGCGCGAAGGGGGTGTTCAGCGGCGGCTCGCAGACGCTGCCGTCGGAGGTGCACCCCCCGCTCGACAGCAGGCCGAAGTCACCGTAGTCGGTGTGCCCCTCGACCTCGGTGACGGCGCCGATGCCGTTGTGGACGTTCCACCAGTTGACGGTGAACACCCCGTTCGCCAGCAGTGTCGCGTACGCGTCGGCGGCGGCCAGCGCGCCCGGCTGGGTGTTGGTGCCGTTGCTGCTCGACCCGGTGTTGAACTCGGTCATCGCGATGCCGATCCGCTCGGCGGCGCCCGGCCCCGCGTGCTTCGCGATCTGCTCACGGGTGAGGTGGATCATGTCGGGCACGTGGGCTGTCCTGTCGAGGGCGCCGGGGTACCAGTGCAGGATGACGAAGTCGATCTTCGGTCCGGCCGCCGACAGGACGACCTGGTTCCAGGTTCCCTCGTCGCCCTCGGCGGTGATGCCGTCGGGCCAGTTGGCCGGCGTGGTGAGCACCGCGCCGATCTTGATGGTCGGGTCGGCGGCCTTCATCGCGTCGGCGTAGGCGACGACGTGGCGGGCGTACTCGGCCGGGCTCTTGTCGGCGTGGTCGTCGGCCTCCCAGGCCGAGCCGTAGCGGCCGTTGCCGTAGTTCTCGTTGCCGATCTCCCAGAGCTTGACGCCGTAGCCCTTGGTGACGTTGGCGTGGCGTACCCAGGCGGCGGCTTCCTCGGCGGTGCCGGTGCCGTAGTTGGCGGTCACCATCACCTGCGCCCCGGTGCGCCGCGCCCCGCTCATGAAGGTGTCGAAGTCGGTGTCGGGTGCCACGTAACCGCCGGGCGCGGTGTGGTCGGCCCAGTGGTAGATGTCGGAGTACGACCCGCCGGGATAGCGCAGCAGCTTCACGCCCGCGTCCTTGAGCAGGCCGGCGGTCTCGTCGGTGCCCAGATTGCTGTCCCAGATCGCGTGGTTGGCGCCGATGCCTGTCTCGGGTACGGAGGCCAGCGCGGCACGGGCGTTCACGGTCACCGCGACGGGGGCGACCTCGTCGGCGTGCGCCGCGGGGACGCTCAGCGCGGCCAGCGCCAGCACGACGGCGGACGCGGCTCGTAAGAGGGATTTCGGCATCGGCGCACCTTGCCATGGGCAGGGGATTCACGAAGGGCATCATGATCATGCGGTGTGTCCTCATGCCCGTCAACCAGCGCTGAAACTTTCACGAAATGGTCAGAGTGACATCATGGGGTCATGCTGGAAGCCGCTGGATTGGCTGAGGTGGAGGAACGGGCCTACCGGTTACTCGTACGCGCCGGCGAGGCGGACGTGCGCGATCTCGCCGAGGAGCTGGGCATCACACCGGACGCCGCCACCACCGCCCTGTCGGCCATGCTGGACAAGGGCCTCGCGCGCGAGGTGGTGGAGAGCAGGTTCGCGCCGGTGGCGCCGGAGGTGGCGCTCGGGCCACGGCTGGTGCGGCAGCAGGAGACGATCGACTGGGCGCGGCAGGCGGTGGAGCAGCTCGCCGAGGAATACCGTTCGAGCCTGCGCCGCAGGGACGCCGACCGGCTGATCGAGGTGCTGCCGAGCCGGGCGGCGCTGCGCGAGCAGGTACGCCACCTCCAGGACAGCGCCCGCGAGGAGGTCATGTACTTCTGCCGGGCCGGGCACGTGGTGATGCCGTCCACGGACAACACCGAGGAGCTGGAGGCGCTCGGCCGCGGCGTGGACTACCGGGTCATCTACGAGCGGGCCCTGCTGGAGGAGCCCGGGATGGTGGCCAACGTGGCGTTCGGCATCAAGCTGGGCGAGCGGGCGCGCGCCGTACGCGTGCTGCCGGTGCGGATGATGATCGCGGACCGGTCCACCGCGCTGCTGCCGCTGGTGCAGCACGCGGGCCGGGCGACCGAGCCCACCGCCGCGCTGGTGCGCGGGAGCAGCCTGCTGGAGGCGCTGATCGGGCTGTTCGAGACCCAGTGGGAGCGGGCCACGCCGATCAGGTTCCTGGAGGACGGGCAGGTCACCGACGGCGCGCCGACCTGCCCGCTGGACGCGGACGAGCTCTACCTGCTCTCGCTGCTGGTCGCCGGGGTGCCGGACAAGTCGATCGCCACCCAGCTCGGGCTGAGCCAGCGTACGGTGCAGCGCCGCGTCTACCACCTGATGCGGCTCGCGGGCGCGCAGACCAGGATGCAACTTGCCTGGCATGCGGCCCGCGAGCGCTGGTTGTGAGCCCCCGGATCACCCCACCCCGTACGCCCGGGTGATCGTCTGCTCGAACCGGTTGCCCGCCGCGCCGGTCGCGGTGACCCGCATGGACACCCCGGTGCCGGTCGCCCGGTGGGAGGCCAACGTGGTGTACCTGCCGCGGCCCAGCGGGATCAGCGGCAGTCGTCGCCAGGTGGCCCCGTCGTCGTACGACATCTCCGCCGTCAGCGTCCGCGCACCAGGGGCGGTGAAACCCAGCTTGACCGGGAGCGTCCTGCGTACCTTCCCTTCCAGGTCAGCGGGCACGTCGTAGTCCACGCCCAGCATCGCCAGCGGTTGCGTCCCCTCGGCGGGGGCGGATCTGAAGGTCCACGCGCTCTCGGTGGCCGTGGCGTAGCGCCACTCCGCCGAGGTCCGCGTCGTGGACAGCTCAAGCCGGTACTCGGCGTCCTGCGGCACGGCCGGGAAGGCGCCCCGCAGGTTCGCCCGCTCCTCCACCAGTTGCCCGTCACGGTAGAACCGGGCCGAGGCGGTGTCCTTGTCGCCGCTGCCGCCGGAGTAGCCGTAGTGCCCGTCGGCGTCCACGAACTCGGGCACCTGGACCGACATGACGTCACCGGTCCGCGTGGCCGTCTGCGCCGCCGGCCGTACGACGGGGCCGAACCACCGCTCCTTGACGATCTCGCCCGCCCGGTACGTCCTTGGCTGGTCGGTGATGCCGCCGCGCAGCCGGCTCTGCGACTCCCAGGTCTGCATGTGCTGGACGACGTGCTGCCACTGGGTGTCGCCCGAGCTGACGTACTCGGCCCGGCGCAGCGGGGTGCGTACGTTCCGCTGGGTCTCCATCTGCAGGTCCAGGTCGTACTGCTGCCAGGGCCGCCAGCCGAACCGCTGGTCCTTGCCGTACGAGCCGCCGCCGGACTCCTGGTAGCCCGTGTCGACCAGCGCCGTGTTACGCCAGTTCACGTCGTGTACGACCCGTTCGGGCACCCGCCCGGAGGAGACCTGCATGACCTCGTACAGGTACGGCGTCGCGAACGCGCCGGTCGCCTCCAGCACCGCGCCGCCGGCCCGCGCCTTCTCCAGCAGCACCTGGCCGCGGTCATGCGTGATCATCAGCGTGGGGAGCGGGTCACGGGCGCCCACCGGCGTCCACGGCTGCCACATGGCCCGGCCGTCAGGACCGACCACGACCACCGCCGCCGCGCCTGCCTCTGCGATGGCCTTCAGCTTGGCCGTCGTCCAGTCGCCGAACGACTTGCTGGTGATGACGACCGCCTTGCCGGTCACGTCGAGCCCGGTCACGTCCCCGGAGCCGCCGTCGACCAGCGGCCACCGCTTCCTGCCGGTGAACTCGGGGCTCCTGATGGTGGGGCGTACCACCAGCGCCTCGCGGCCCAGCCTGGTCGTCACCCGCGGCGCGGCGAGCTGCCAGCGCGAGGCGAACTCGAATGTGCCGTCGGCGACCGGCGCGGTCGGGGTCACCGCGAGCCCCTCGACCGACGGGAAGTTCATCGCAGTGAGGGTGATCTTGCGCGAGCCGTACGTGCGGTGGGTGTAGTAGGTGGAGATGCCCTCCTGGATCACCGGCTGCGACGTCCTGATCTCGACGGGGACGGCTGTCCTGGCGTCGAGCACGACCTCCATGTCTCCGGTGACCGCCAGCTCCGGGATGACGACGAGGGAGTCGATCGGCAGCTCGTCCGACGTCTCACCCATGATCGCCTGGGTGTGGTAGGTGCCCGCTGGCACCTCCACCGTCCAGCCCTCGAGCTCCCGCATGATGTAGCCGTGGACGTCGTCGCGGCTGGCGGCGCCGTACATGGAGATCAGCGGCACGCGGGCGGGGCTGCCGTCCCGCTCGATTCCGGTGAAGTGGACCTTGTGCGTCTTGCCGCGCCTGGTCAGCGCGAGCGTGGTGTGCGCGACGACCGAGCCGTCCGCCGTGCCGGCGGTGAGGTAGCCGGCGTGCCTGCCGTGCGTCAGCTTGGCGACGTCCACGCCGACCTGGACGGTCGCGCTCGCCCCCGCGTCCACCGTGAGCGTCGTCGTGGACAGGCTCACCGCTCCCTCTGCCGGGGCGTCGCCGTCCAGGTTGTTCAGGGTGGGGGTGAGGGTCAGGGAGACGGGCGCCTGGCCGGTGTTGGTGTAGGTGACGGTCCCGCCGGGGGTTTCCGTGTCGCCGTCCTCCAGCACGCCGAGGCCGAGCGAGGCGGTGGCCGTGACGGTCTGCCGTACGGCCCGCGCCACGTCCAGCCGCCCGCCGCCCTGCTCGTACGGCGTCTGCCCGTCGATCGTCTTCGCGGTGGACACCAGGGCGTCCTTGAGCTGCCCGGCCTTCCACTCGGGGTGGCGCTGGGCCAGGACCGCCGCCGCGCCGGCCACGTGCGGGGTGGCCATGGACGTGCCGGAGAGCCTGGTGTGCAGGTCGTCGACGGGCGTGCCCAGGCCGGTGCCCGCCGCGCGGGCGGCCGTGATGTTCACGCCAGGCGCGGTGATGTCCGGCTTGGGCGCCTCGTCCAGGCGGGGGCCGCGGCTGGAGAAGGGCGCGAGCGCGTCGTTCGCGTCCACCGCGCCGACGGTCAGCGCGGAGGTGGCCGCTCCGGGCGAGCCGACCGTGTACTCGCCGCCGTCGTTGCCCGCCGCGATGACGAACAGGGTGCCGGTCTCCTCCGTCAGCGTGTCGACTGCGGTGCTGAGCGGGTCGGTGCCGTCCGTGGGACCGCCGCCGAGGCTCATGTTGACGACGTCGGCGCCTGAGTCCCTGGCCGCCCACTCCATGCCCGCGAGCACCTCGGACTCCGTGCCGTTGCCCCGCGAGTCGAGCACCTTGCCGATCGCCAGCTCCGCGCCGGGCGCGACGCCCTTGCGCAGCCCGTTCGACGCGGTGCCCGAGCCCGCCACGGTGGCGGCGACGTGGGTGCCGTGCCCGTGCCCGTCCTTGGCCGACTCCTCGTCGGTGAAGTTGCGTACCTCGGTGATCTTGCCGGCGACGTCGGGGTGGGCCTCGTCGATCCCGGTGTCCAGGACGGCGACCTTGACGCCCTTGCCGTCGTAGCCGTCCTGCCATGCCTGCGGAGCGCCCACCTGCGGGACGCTGTGCTCCAGCGTCGCGGACACCTTGCCGTCGAGCCAGACCCTGGCCAGCCCGTCGCGTAACTGCGGCTCGTCACCGGCGCGGGCGATGCCCCACAGCACGGGCAGGTCGTCCTTGTCCGCCTTCATGGCCCGCGCGTTGACGCTGCGCAGCGTGACGGCCTTCGCGCCGCTCTCCTTGTACGACAGGATGAGCGGCAGTACGTCGCTGCTCGCGTCGTCATAGCCCTGCTCGATCAGGTCGCCGACGGAGAACAACCGCTCGTCCACGAGCTTCCTGGACAGGTAGGGCACCATGTCGGCGGGGGTGACGACGAGGTCGCCGTCCTCCTCCCTGGTGAAGAACCTGATGTCCTCCCTGCCCTTGCCGGGTGCCACGGTCGCGGCGCGCTTCCCGCCGGCGAACTCCTGGACCGTCACCACGTCACCGGTGATCAGCGTGACCCGGTGCAGGTCTCCGGGTATCGAGGGCTCGGGTTCCGCGGCCTGTGCGGGCGCCGGTACGGCGAGCATGGCCAGGCCCACGCCGGCGACGGCGAGGCGGGTGATCCATCGCATGAACGAACCGATCTGTTGTGCTTTAGATGCGCTTTACTCGTTCATGAGGATGAGGGATCATCCGAGCACTCGGGACGTATTGGCCTGGCCAAACGGCGACATGTCGCGAATATGACATCACTTCCGCCGCTCTGGGTGGAGTGATCGTAGGCCCTCAGGCGCACTTCGTGCCGCGGGGCGGTAGCTCGCGGGTGGTGACGTACCTGCTGACGTGGTCGATGACGCAGGGGTTGGCCATCGCGGCGAAGAGATTGTGCCCCGGGCTGTCATGCTCGATGGTCCGGCTGCCCGGTACCTGGGCGATGACCCGCGACGTGGCCGCGAAGTCCAGCCATGTCCCGGCGCCCAGCATCGGCGGCAACTTGCGCGGCCGCGGAGCTGGCGGGCACACCGGTGGTGATGCTCACGGCGTTCGGCGACGAGGAGAACGTACGGCTGGCGCTCCAGCAGGGCGTTTCCGGATTCGTCCTGAAGAGCTGTGAACCTGACGAGCTGATCCGGGCGGTCCGCGCAGCGCACGCGGGCCAGGCGTACCTGTCGCCCGCCGTGACGCGGCACGTGCTGGGCATGGTCTCGTTCGACACGGGCGAGCGCGGCCGTGACGCCGCTCGGCGGCTGGCCGCGCTCACCCCTCGCGAACTCGACGTTCTCCGCGAGGTGGCCGAAGGGCTGTCCAACGTCGAGGTGGGCAGGCGGCTCCACATGAGCGAGGCCACCGTCAAGACGTACGTGAGCCGCATCCTGACCAAGCTGGGCTGCGCCAACCGGGTGCAGGCAGCCCTCCTACTGCGCGACGCCGGACCCCAGGGCTGAGGGCGCCGCCCCCAGAGCAGAGAACGCGGGTCCGGAGGCTGAGGGCGTCGGCCTCCGGGAATGAGGGGCCCCGGGCTGAGGGCGTCGATCTCCGGGACAGAGGACGCTGAGTTCAGGGACAGAGGACATCGGCCCTCGGGGATGAGGGGTTCCGTTTCATCCTGGGCGCAGGGCGAGATGGAGGAGGGCGTCGGCCAGGAGAAGGGTCTGCCGCTCGCAACCCGCCTCGTCCGCCGTCTCCGCGTACTCGAAGACCAGTCCGTCCATCCGGTGGATGAGGAAGCGGGTGAGCTCGCGGACGGGAACGGCCGTCCGGAGGCCGTCCGCCTCGGCGGCGGCGGTGAGGCGGGCTTCGATGAGATCGCCGCCGAACGGGGCGTTCACCGCGGCCCAGAGGTCGGCCTCCTTCGGGATCAGGGTCTCCTTGTTGCGGATCGCCCACATGAGCAGCTCCACCAGCGCCAGATGGAGCCCGAGGTGGTCCCGGATCCACCGCCAGTACATGGCGACGATCTCGCGCAGGGTCGCCTCGAACCCGCCTTCGCGCAGATCCTCGAACGCGGTCCGCATGGTGGCCTGGCCGCGTTCGAGGATCAGCAGGTTGAGCTCGTCCTTGTTGCGGAAGCAGTAGTGGAGGCTGCCGAGCGGCACCTGCGCCTGCTCCGCGATGCGGCGGGTGGTCGCGCGGGCCAGGCCCTCGGTGGCGATCACGTGTACGGCGGCGTCGACGATGAGGCGTCGCCGCTCATCGGCGGACAAGTAGGTCATGAGAGCTACACGATGTCACATGACATCACACGATGAAGGAACGCAGGAGGGCGAAGAACCGCTCCCCTTCGGTGTCAGGTATGAAATGTCCGGACTTGTCGAATACCTCCAGTCGCGACCCCACGGGCAGCGCCGCCATGATCTCGTCGGCCATGGTCAGCGGCGTGATCGGGTCACGGGAGCCCGCGACGACCAGCGTCGGACACCGGATCGCCGCGAGACCGGGCCGCAGGTCGAACCGCTCCTGCGAGAGGAACCTCATGGTCAGCTCGGGGTTGGGGACCATCCGCAGCATGGCGTGAACGTCCTCGGTCGAGGGAAAGGCCGGGTCCGGACTGTACGCGGGCGCACACAACCGCCCGAAAGCCGCGAACGTCTCCGGCGTACCCTCCGTGAGGAACGCCTTGGCGGCCAGCGCCGCCGCCTCGCCCGCCTCCGTACGGAATCCCTCGACGACCAGATCGACGTCCATGCGCGCCATCGTGCTCTGCAGGATCAGCCTGGCGGGGTGATCGGGATGCCGGCCGGCGTAGTGCATCGCGACGATGCCCCCGAACGACCAGCCGAGGACGATCGGCTTGGTGATGCCGAGGGCGTCGCACAGGGCGGGGATGTCGTCGGCCCACTGGTCGAGATTCCAGGTCGCCGGGTCGGAGTCCTGGCTGCGGCCGTTGCCGCGCTGGTCGACGTACACGATCTGGGCGAGGTCGGCGAGGCGTCCGTACGCGGGCTTGAAGATCGAGTGGTCGTGCCCCGGGCCGCCGTGGAGCAGCAGGAGGGTGGGCTTCTCCCGCATCGTGTCCCCGTCGGGGACCAGGCCGGGGCCTTCGACGTCCGCGAATAACGACGTGCCGTTCACCTGGATGCGCATGGGGTCTCCGTTTCGAGAAGTTGGTCAAGCGACCAAGTCATCTGACCAACATAACCCCATATGGTTCGGTGTGCGGTGATGGTCGGTCGGCAGGACCGCATGCCGCTGTTCCACCTGCGCGAATTGCTGAGCAGTATCGCCCACGACTGCTGGGCCGGCGGTTCCAGGGTCAGTGGCCGGGCCGCTTGATGGTCGAGGCGAGCAGGAGCAGCAGCGCGCTCTGGGCGAGCATGCCGGGCGCGAGCGGCGGCGCGGAACCGACCGACTTGGTGAGTGCGTACCACCACTGGGTGAGCGGCGAGAGGCCCTCCCATGCGGGGTCGAACGCGCCCGCGCCGTAATTGACGGACACGTGCATGTAGACGCCGTACGCCGAGGCGAGCAGGACGACCAGCGCCAGCACGCGGACCACGGTGAGCGTACGCGGGGACCCGCCCGCGGCGAGGAGCACCAGCGCGATCCCGAGGAGCAGGAGGGCGGACCAGGGGATGAATTGCACCGGGGTCTGCCAGTGGCGCTCGAAGGCGAGCTCCAGCCCGGCCCCCACGATGCCGATCGCGACGAGGGCCAGCAGGCCGACGCGTGGCGTCAGGAGTTTGCTCCCGGCGAGTCGTTGGCGGGTGGGCTGCTCGGAGGTCTCGGAGGTCGAGGTCATGGGCGGGCCACCGTCCGGAGGTGAGATTTGCAGGGTCGACTCAAACCTGTCCGGCTCTTCTCAGAGAATTCTCAGTGGATTCTGAAGATCCGGTGAGAATGCGGCACTCCAGCCCGGGTCCAGGCCCAGGCTCCAGCCCGGGTCCAGGCCCGAGCTCCAGTCGGGGTCCAGGCCCGAGCTCCAGTCGGGGTCCAGGCCCGAGCTCCGGTTCAGGCCCAGGCCGGGATGGGAGTGATCGGTACGGCCCGGGGCCGTACCGATCACCAGGGCTCACATGTTGATCATGTGCCCGGCGAGGCCGTGGATGGCCTCCTTGACCGCTTCGCCGAGCGTCGGGTGGGCGTGCACGTTGCGCGCCACCTCGTGCACGGTCAGGTCCCACTGCTGCGCCAGGGTCAGCTCCGGCAGCAGCTCCGTCACCTCGGGCCCGATCAGGTGGGCGCCGAGCAGCTCGCCGTGCGTGTCGTCGCTGATGATCTTGACGAACCCGGCCGTGTCGCCGAGCCCGTGCGCCTTGCCGTTCGCCGTGAACGGGAACTTCGCCACCTTCACGTCGTAGCCCAGGTCACGCGCCTGCGCCTCGGTGTAGCCGAAGCTCGCCACCTGCGGCTGACAGTAGGTCGCCCGCGGGATCATCACGTAGTCGAGCTCCATGGTCTCCGCGTCAGCGATCGTCTCGGCGGCGATGACGCCCATGGACTCCGCGGCGTGCGCCAGCATCAGCTTGGCGGTGACGTCGCCGATGGCGTAGATGTGCGGCACGTTCGTCCGGCAGCGCCCGTCCACCGCGATCGCGCCCCGGTCGGTCAGCGCCACGCCGGTCTTCTCCAGGCCGTAGCCGTCGACGCGCGGCTGGAACCCGATGGCCTGCAGGACTTTGTCCGCCTCGATGACCTGCGTCTGGCCGCCCTTGGTGACGGTGACCTTGACGGAGGCGCCGCTGTCCTCGATGGCGTCCACGCGGGTCGAGGTCAGCACCTCGATGCCGAGCCGCTTGTAGCGCTTGGCCAGCTCGGCCGACACCTCCTCGTCCTCCAGCGGGACCACCCGGTCGAGGAACTCCACGATCGTCACCTTGACGCCGTAGTTGTGCAGCACGTACGCGAACTCAACGCCGATCGCGCCCGCGCCCGCGATGACGATGCTGCGCGGCAGCTCCTCGGTGAGGATCTGCTCCTCGTACGTCACCACCCGCTCCGACAGCTGCGTGCCGGGGATGAGCCTGGTGGTGGCCCCGGCCGCGATGATGCAGTGGGAGAACGTGATCGTCTCGCCGTTCACCTGGAGCGTGTTGGCGTCCAGGAACGTGCCGCGGCCGTCGTACTCGGTGATGGCGTTCTTCTTCATCAGGTAGTGAACGCCCTTGACCCGCCCGTCGGCCACCTTGCGGCTGCGCTGGAAGGCCGCGCCGTAGTCGAAGCTGACCTCGCCGCTGATGCCGAAGGTCTTGGCCTCGTTGTGGAAGATGTGGGCGAGCTCGGCATTGCGCAGCAGCGCCTTGGACGGGATGCAGCCCACGTTCAGGCAGACGCCACCCCAGTACTTCTCCTCGACGACTGCGGTGCGCAGTCCGAGCTGGGCGGCGCGGACCGCGGCCGTATATCCTCCCGGACCCGCGCCGAGAACGACGACGTCATAGTGAGTGCTCATGAGTCGGACCATACCGTCCGGCCGCGCACACCCGACGCTAGACCTCCACCTCGTACGGCAGCGCGAGCTCATCCGCCGGGACCCCGCGGATGCCCCAGTTCACCTTGGGCATCTCGATGATCGTGATCTCCACGTCCTCGGCATAGTATCCGAACTTGTCGTAGATCTCCCGGATCAGCGCCCGCTTGGCGTCGTCGCTGCGCCCCGTGAAGCAGACGATCTCGATGATCAGATAGGCGTCACCGCGCTGCGGGCAGACGAAATCGTCGGCGTCCAGCAACAGGAACCGATGGAACCGCTTCTCCTCCGGCAGACCCCACGCGCTGACCAGGCACGACTGGATGAGGTCGGAGACCTCCCGCCGGCGTCCCGCCCACACGTCGCGGCGCCCGTACACCTTCACCTGAGCCATGTCGGCCAATATAGAGGGCGTGATCCGCATACTGCTGGCCGACGACGAAGCCATGATGCGTGCCGGGCTCCGGGCCATCCTCGGCTCGGACCCCGCCCTGGAGGTGGTGGCCGAGGCTGGCGACGGCAGGCAGGCCGTCGACCTGGCCATCAGCCACCGCCCCGACGTGGCGCTGCTCGACATCCGCATGCCCAGGCTCGACGGCCTGGCCGCGGCGGCCGAGATCCGCCGGGTCGCGCCGGAGACGGCGGTGGTGATGCTGACCACGTTCGGGGAGGACGACTACATCGCCAAGGCGCTCGACTTCGGGGCGGGCGGGTTCCTGCTCAAGTCCGGCGACCCACGCGAGCTGATCGCCGGGATCCACGCGGTCGCGGAGGGGGCGGCGTACCTGTCGCCGAAGGTCGCGCAGCGCGTCATCGCCCAGCTCGCGGGCGGCCGGATGACCAGGGGGGCGGCGGCCCGCGACCGCATCGAGAGCCTCACGGAGCGCGAGCGCGAGGTGCTCGCCCTGCTCGGCGCCGGTCTGTCCAACGCGGAGATCGCCCGCAGGCTGCACATCGTGGAGGGCACGGTCAAGGCGTACGTGAGCGCCATCCTCACCCGGCTCGACGTACGCAACCGCGTACAGGCCGCGATCATCGCCCACGAGGCGGGATTGGTAGCCTGACCCGTGATGTATCGCCTCGTGTTCGCGCAGGTCTTGCGGCGTTTCGACGCCGAGGCCGTGCACCATCTGACCGTCCGGGCCCTCGCGCTCCTCGCGCGCGCCCCCATGCTCAAGCGGCTGCTCCACCGGGCACTCGCACCGCACGACCCGGCGCTGCGGGTGACCGCGTTCGGCGTGCACTTCCCCGGCCCGCTCGGGCTGGCCGCCGGCTTCGACAAGGACGCCGCCTGCGCCGAGGGCATCGCCGCGCTCGGCTTCGGCCACGTCGAGGTCGGCACGATCACCGCCCGCGCCCAGCCGGGCAATCCACGCCCCCGCCTGTTCAGGCTGGTGCGGGAGTACGCCGTGATCAACAGGATGGGCTTCAACAACGCCGGCGCGGCGGCCGCCGCCCGCCGCCTGAGCCGCACCCGAGGCGTTCCCGTCGTGATCGGGGTGAACATCGGCAAGACCAAGGTGGTGCCCGAGGCCGAGGCCGTCGCCGACTACGTCGCCAGCGCCAGGCGGCTCGCCCCGCCGGCCGACTACCTGGTGGTCAACGTCAGCTCGCCCAACACGCCAGGGCTGCGCAACCTCCAGGCCGTCTCCCTGCTGCGACCGCTCCTCGCGGCGGTCAAGGAGGTCGCCGACGCCACGCCGCGCCGTACTCCGCTGCTGGTCAAGATCGCACCCGACCTCGCGGACGAGGACGTCGACGCGGTCGCCGACCTGGCCGTGGAGCTCGGCCTGGACGGCATCATCGCGACCAACACCACGATCAGGCACGGCGGCGAGACGGGTGGCCTGTCAGGACGCCCGCTCAAGGCGCGCTCCCTGGAGGTCCTGCGCCGCCTGCGCGCCAAGGTGGGCGACCGCCTCACGCTGGTGTCGGTGGGCGGGGTCGAGGACGTGGACGACGTCTGGGAACGCCTCCTGGCCGGGGCCACCCTGGTCCAGGGCTACACCGGCTGGATCTACGGCGGCCCGCTGTGGGCTTCCCGCATCCACCGGCAACTCTCCCGCCGGGTCCGCCGCCACGGCATGAAATCCATCACCGAGGCGATCGGCCGCACCGCCTGACACTCGCCCGCGTCGCGGAAGCCCGCCGGATATATCTCCTATTGTGGGGCGATGATCGAAGATGTGACCCTCGCCGGGGGCGTGGTCCTGCGCCAGATGACCGAGCAGGACGCCGAGGCCCTGCTGGCCGCCTGCATCCGCAACCGCGAGCACCTGCGGCGCTGGGAGCCGCGCAGGCCCGAGGACTTCTACACCCTGGCGGGCCAGGCCATCCGGCTCAAGGGCCTGCTGCAGCAGCAGGCCAGGGACCAGGCGATGCCGTGGGCGCTCACCGACGGTGAGCGAATCGTGGGCCGCGTGACGCTCAACGACATCGTCCGCGGCCCGTTCCTCAACGCCCAAATGGGCTACTGGATCGACGCCGACTACACCGGGCGCGGCCTGGCCACCCAGGCCGCGCTGGAGGTGTGCAGGATGGCCGACCAGGACCTCGGCCTGCACAGGATCGCGGCGGGCACGCTGCTCGACAACGTGGCCTCCCAGAGCGTCCTGCGCAAGGCCGGCTTCGAACGGTTCGGCACCGCCCCGCGCTACCTGGAGATCGACGGCAGGTGGCAGGACCACCACCTGTTCCAGCGCATTCTGAACGACCGCCCGGCCTTCTGATCGGGCTCACACGCTGGGCCTGGTGGACTCCGCGTCGTGCGTCATCTCGTCGATGCGCTCCATCACCGCCCTGACCTGCGTCCTGCCCGCCCGGTGCGGCCGCCGCCGCTGCCACGGGTGCGGGCCGGCGAGAGGGCGGTACTCCACGCCGATGGCGTCCAGCCGGCCGAGGTGCTCGGCCAGCCGGCCGTCGAAGTCCGCTTGCGCGCCGCCCGACCAGGCCACCTCCGCGAGCGCGCAGGCCCTCGGCCACAGGCGGTAGTCCACAGTACGGGCGTCGGGCACGCGCTCGGTCCAGAGCTGCGCCTGCGCCCCCAGGACCCGTGCGCGCTCCTCCGGCGTCCAGTCCCCGGGCGCCGGCTCGAACGCGGCGACGTCCTCGACCGTGATCGCGTCGCCGATGGCCATCGGCTCGTCGGGCGAGCCGGCCTCGGCGTAGTCGAGGTACAGCGGGAACACCGGCGTCGCCACCACGTCGTGCCCCGCCGCCGCGGCGCGCCTGCCCACGCCCATGCCGCGCCAGGGCATGACGATCGTGTCCTGCCGCAGCCCGCCGCTGACGAACGCCTCGTCCCACACCACCGCGCGGGCGCCCCGCTCGGCCAGCGCGTCCGCCAGTTGCCGCAGGAACCACGCCTGCAGGTCGTTGGCGGTGGCCAGCCCGAGCGAGTCGCGGTACGCCGTGATCTCCGCCGAGGCGGCCCAGTGGTCGAGCACCACCTCGTCACCGCCGATGTGCACGTAGGGAGTCTCGCCCAGGGCGCCGATCAGCTCGTCGAAGATCGTGGTCAGGAACTCGACGGTCGGCGGCAGCGGCGCCAGGATCGCGGGCGAGATGCCCCACCGGTCCAGCACGTCGTGCCGCTCCCCGGTGGCCCCGAGCGCCGGGTACGCCGCCAGGACCGCCGAAGCGTGTCCCGGCACGTCGATCTCGGGCACGATCGTCACGCACCGCGCCCGTGCGTACGCGCCCATCTCCGCCAGGTCGTCGAGCGTGTAGTAGCCCCCGTGCGGGACCTCGTCGTACGCCGCAGGCTCCCCGTGATGGTTGACCGCCGTACGCGGCCGGTGCGAGGCCACCTCCTGCAACAGCGGGTACGCCCTGCTCTCCACTCGCCACCCCTGGTCGTCCACCAGGTGCAGATGAAGCCGGTTCAGCTTGTGCACCGCCAGCAGGTCGATGAGCCGGAGGATCTCCCGCTTGGGCAGGAAATGCCGGGCCACGTCCAGGTGGACCCCCCGCCACGCGAACCGCGGCGCGTCCTCGATCCGCACCCCGGGCACCGGCCACGACGCCCGGGTGGAGAACCGGTAGGACGCGTCGGGCAGCAGCTGGTGCAGCGACTGCGCAGCGTAGAAGGCCCCGGCCCGCCCGCCGGCTGCGATCTCCACCCCGCGCGACCCGGTGGTCAGCCGGTACGCCTCCTCGCCGAGCCCGGGATCCAGCCGGACGTCGATCTCACCCGAGTCGCCGGGGCGCAGGTCGAGCAAGGGGAGCGCGTGGCGTACGGCGTCGGCGAGATCGCCGGACACGATCGAGCCGGCCGTCAGCTCGCAGGAGGCGGAAAGCTCGTTGAGCAGCTGTGGGCGAGGAATCATGCTTTGAGATAGTGCTGCAATCCGTTCGCCAGCGCCACCGCGATCCGCTGCCGGAATTTCGGATCCAGGAACTTGGCCGCCTCGCCGGGGTTCTTCATGTTGCCGCACTCCACGAGGACCTTCGGCACGGTCGAGAGGTTGAGACCGCCCAGGTCGTCGCGGTAGTCGAGGGCCTTGGCGCCGATGTAGGTGGAGTACGGCAGGCGCGTCCCCTCGGTCAAGGCGGCGCGTACGGCCAGGCCCAGCCTGTCGGAGGCGCGCACGACCTTGTCCACCGGCCCGTTGATCTTCTTCGGCATGATGACGTGGAACCCGCGGTTGCCGGGTGCCGAGCCGTCGGCGTGCACGGAGATCGCCGCGTCCGCCCCGGCCTGGTTGCCGATCGCGGCCCGCTCGGTGATGCACGGGCCCACGCCGTCGTTGCTCTTCCTGGTGAGCTTGACCGTCGCGCCGCGGCTCTTGAGTATCTTGCGGAGCCGGTTGGAGACGTCCCAGGTGAAGGCGGCCTCGCTGTAGCCGCCGGCCGTGTCGGTGCCGGTCGTGTCGCACGCCTTCCAGTGGGTCAGAACGTTGACCTTCCTGTTGATGGCGGCAGGAGCGCGGTAGTTGCCCCCGTTGTGGCCCGGGTCGATGACGACGACCTTGCCGTCGAGCGGCTTGGCCTCCGGCGAGTCCTCGCTCACCGGAGGATCACTCACCGAAGGCTCGCTCGCCGGAGCCTGCGTCACCACGGGCTCCCGGCCTGCCGCGGCGTCACCGGGGACGGCGGCACCGCACGCCGAGGCGATCAGGCCGCAGACGGCGAGCACTAAGGCTGGAAGAGCACGCATGCACTCCAACCTACGGCAGGCCCCCGTTCCCGGACCCCGTCTTGTGAGAAGCGTCATGTGAGAAGCAGGGCGCGTGACGCCCGCGAGACGTACTCCCCAGACGGGACTCACCAGACGTGCTCGCCGACCTCCTGCCGCTCGAGCAGGGCGGCCAGCTCCCGCGCGTCCTCGGCGTCGAGCCCGAGGACGACGCGGGGGCGGCCCCACGGGTGGTCGAGGGAGTGGGCGACGTAGCTGGCGACCGACTCCGCGCCGGCGTCGGTGCCACGCCCTCTCCCCGCCCGCCACTGTCCCCAGGCGCGCTCGAGCTCGGCCGCCGCGCGCTGGGCGCAGGACACCAGTTCTGGATCACGCATGACTGTTCCCCCCGGATCAGATCGTGACCGAACCGAATCCGGTCACCAATAGCATGACCCTGCCGAGTTAACCGCCGTGCGGCCCCGCCTCCTTGCGTCTTGACCCAGGTTTGGGCTGCTCTTAGGCCGGTCCCGTGCTCCGTCGCACGATCAGCTGGGGGTGGATCTCGCGCAGGCGCGCCCGCTTGGCGGGGTCGCCGATCCGGTCGCTCAGCAGCGCCGCCGCCGATCTGCCCATGGCCCGGCGGGGCTGGTCGACCGAGGTCAGCGAGACGTGCCTGGACGCCGACAGGTGGGTGTTGTCGTACCCGATGATCGATAGGTCCCCGGGCACGCTCAGGCCCAGTTCGCCCGCGGCCGCGAGCACGCCGAGCGCCACCACGTCATTGGCCGCGAAGATCGCGGTGGGCCTGGGGTCGCGGCTGAGCAGCGCCAGCGCCGCCTCCCTGCCGCCGTCCTCGGTCGCCTCCGCGGCCTCCACCATGATGTACGGCGCCAGCGAGTGCCTGCGCATGGCCACGAGATAGCCCTCGCAACGCGATGAGCGTGGCCCCTCGATGTGCGCGATGCGTTTGTGCCCGAGCTCGACCAGATGGTCGATGGCCAGGCGGGCGCCGAGCTGGTCGTCGTCGACCACGATGTCGACGCCGTCGAGCTCGATGTCACGTTCCCCTACGACGACGGTCGGGGTGTAGGCGGTGGCCTCGATCAGCGTCTCGCTGGTCGGCGCGATGCCTAAGAGAACGAGCCCGTCGACCCGCAGCTCGAGGAAGGCCTCGACGGCCTCGTCCTCGAACGCCGGGTCCCACTGGCTGTTCCCGATCAGCATGCGCAGGCCGTCGCCGTGCAGGCTCTCCTGCAGGCCGTCGAGGAACTCGGCGTAGAACGGATTGTGCAGGTCGGCGACGAGCGCGCCCACCAGATGCGTACGCCCTTCGACCAGGCTGCGCGCGACCGCGTTCGGCCGGTAGCCGAGCTCGCGGGCGGCCTGTAGCACGGCCTGGCGCCGGTGCTCGCTCACGTGCGGGGATCCGCGCAGCACGAGAGAGACCAGCGATTTCGAGACGCCGGCTAGCTCGGCGACGTTGCGGATGGTCGGTCTGGGCCGAGGCAGTGCGTCTACCTCTCTTAGGTCGGTGATGATCGAAGTGTTGACGGGCGGTCCTGACATGTGTCTCCCCCGCGATGCGGAAATGGGCACCTGTCTGACCAAACGATCGAGTTCGCCGCAGGGTACGGCTTCAGTCACGGATTGACGTCGGGATGCCGATATTGACCGGTCAGTGAGACGCCCAGCCACTGGTGCAGCGCCGGATAAGGCTTCGGCTACTGTGCAGATGTGACACCCGGGAAGTCAGCCCAGACGGCACGGCCGCGGCGCCGGCTGAGCGTGGACCGCCGCCGGGAAGAGCTCATGGCGGCCGCACTGGAGTTGTTCAGCATCCGCGACGCGGAAGACGTCTCGATCGACGACGTGGCCTCGGCGGCAGGAGCTTCGCGGGCCCTCGTCTACCACTACTTCGGCAGCAAGCAGGAGCTCTACGTGGCCGCGCTGCGGAGCGCGGCGGACCAGCTGGAGTCCCGGCTGCGGTCGCAGGGGGACGGCGGGCCGCTCGACGAGCTGGCCTCCGGGCTCGGGCGCTATCTCGACTTCGTCGAGGAGCACGCGGCCGGCTTCGCCGCGATGCTGCGCGGCTGCCCGGCCAACGGGACGGGCGAGGTCGGGGAGATCGTCGACGGCGTGCGCCGTCGGTTGTTCCGCCTCGTCCAGAGGCAGATGGGCGTCGAGAAGCCGAGCCCCGTGCTGCGTACGACCCTGCGGTCGTGGATCGCCTCCGTGGAGACGGCCGGCCTCGACTGGCTGGAGCACCGGGACGTGGAGCGGCTGACACTCGAGAGCATGATGGTCGACCACATGGTCGCGCTGCTCGGTGTCGCCGCCGCCTATGACGACGACGTCGCCGGGCTGCTGGACCGGCTGACGCAGGGGAGAGAAGGATGGCGCCGGGCGGGCGGCGCCAGCTTCTCCTGCGACGTCACAGTGGTGGACCCGGCCTCAGTGCGCCCGGTCCACCCCCTCAACCCCCCTGGGTTCGTGACGACCCCTTGTGGAGCTACTCGTGGAGCTACTCCGAGCGCTGCTGCGGAATCCCCGCGAGCAGCGCGCGAACCTCGGTCTCCCGGTAACGCCGATGACCGCCGAGGGTACGAATCGACGTCAACTTGCCCGCCTTGGCCCACCGCGTAACGGTCTTGGGGTCGACCCTGAACATGGTCGCGACCTCAGCGGGCGTGAGCAGTGGCTCGGCCTCGGGTGTACGAGCTGACATTTGTGCGGCCTCTCCTCCGTGTGGACCGGCTTCGCGATCCTGTGACTGCCTTTGCGCGTGTCACGGATGTCCCCTTATGGCACAGAGCGTGCGGCTTTTCTGAGCCATATGCGGCATCACCCGATGTGACCATACCGCCACGCAGAGCGATTGGCGAGCCCTTCTTTGACCCAACTGCCCGCCCCCGTGGCCATGTCACGCTCGGTGATTCTAGCGACACGTTTCGTGGTATCGCAGTGAAAACGGCAAACTACTCAGTTCGCAGAAGAGAGCAGCCGCGAGACGTGACCTACTCATGCAGGTCAGACGGCCGTATTGGGGTTCAGTTGGCAGATTCCAGCAGTTGCATTGACTTCCACCGTAGGATCACCCTCTGATACATGGCATAGGCAAGTTCTTCTTGACCCGTGTCCAGGCCCGTCAGGGCGGCCGAGAGCTCCGCGACCGACTGGTCGGCCTGCAGCGCGTCGTCGTCCATGAGGTGCACCAGCCCGCCGTAGTCGAGCTCCACCAGCGAGTGCGGGTGGAACTCCTCCAGCCACCTCGCGATGTCCTCCACGTCGAAGTTGGCCGCCACGTCGCCCAGGTGCCTGCGCAGCACGTTGAGCGCGCGGGCCGCCCGTCTCCTCGCCTGGGCCATGGAGGTGACGTAGATCAGATTACGGCCCGTAGTGGTCGTCACGTCCTGCCCCGGGGTGGCGGAGCCGAGCACCAGCCAGCGCTCGTTCCCATCAAACGGCACGAACCACGATGGCGGCACATGCCACGCCGTGGTCCGGATGTGGGTGCGCAACGCGGACGAACCGGCCTTCCGCTTGAACCGGTCGAAGTCGTCTGCGGTCTGCTCCGCGACGGTCTTGGGCACGAGGCGGTCCATGACCTTCACAGGAGTGGTGCCACGCAGCCTTGAGAACGCCAGCCACGACCGCAACCGCGATTGCCAGGGACAGACGTACAGGCGGTCCTCAACGCGCCGTAGATAGGCGTTGGGGCTCTCCTGGGCGGGAACGGGTTGAGGGGGCATGCCGAGCAGGCGCATCACCGACTCGCCGTGCTCCGCATTGAGCGCGTTCGCGCGTCGCGGGCGGTCACGTGAGTCGGCGTAGTCGGCCCACACCTTGCGCTCGGACTCGGCGAACGCGGTCAGTGGCTCATAGACGCGGAGGTAGGCGGCATAGGGCAGCACGGAGGCATCGTGTCACGAAGCGCACCGGCATGCATCGTCGCGGCTTACTACGCTGTGGGTGATCTCCGCCGCGACGGTGCGGCGGACCGGACAGGGAGTCACTACCGTGACCGACGTCTTCGGCACGTCCCACAAGGACGTCCACGAGCAGGTCGTGTTCTGCGCCGACGAGCAGAGCGGCCTGCGTGCCATCATCGCCATCCACAACACGGCGCTGGGCCCAGCCCTGGGTGGCACCCGTTTCTATCCGTACGAGAGCGAGCAGGCGGCCCTGGCCGACGTGCTCAACCTCGCCAAGGGCATGGCCTACAAGAACGCGCTGGCCGGCCTCGACCTCGGCGGCGGCAAGGCCGTCGTCATCGGCGACCCTGCCAGGGACAAGAGCGAGTCGCTGCTGCGCGCGTACGGGAGGTTCGTGCAGTCGCTCGGAGGGCGTTACATCACGGCCTGCGACGTGGGCACCTACAGCGAGGACATGGACATCGTGGCCCGCGAGTGCCGCTTCGTGACCGGCCGCACGCGCGCCCACGGCGGGGCGGGCGACTCGTCCATCCTGACGGCGTTCGGCGTGTTCCAGGGCATGCGCGCCTCGGCTGAGCGCGTCTACGGCACCCCTTCGCTGCACGGCAGGCGGGTCGGCGTCGAAGGGGTCGGCAAGGTGGGCAACCGCCTGGTGGAGCTCCTGCGCGAGGACGGCGCCGAGGTCGTGATCTGCGACGTCGACCCCAAGGCCGTCGAGCGCGTACGCCTGCGCCACCCGGAGGTGGACGTGGTGGCCGACGCCCGCGCGCTGACGACGTCCGACATCGACGTCTTCGCGCCCTGCGCGCTGGGCGGCGTGCTGGACGACACGACGGCGGCCGACCTGCGGGCGAAGATCGTCTGCGGCGCGGCCAACAACCAGCTCGCCCATCCCGGCGTCGAGAAGCAGCTCGCCGAGCGTGGGATCCTGTACGCGCCCGACTACGTGGTCAATTCGGGAGGCGTGATCCAGGTCGCCGATGAGATCGAGGGCTTCGACATGGATCGCGCCAGATCCAAGGCGGCCCAGATCTACGAAACGACTCTGAAGATCTTCCGGATAGCGGCCGACGAGGGCGTTCCTCCGGCGGTCGCAGCAGATAGGCTGGCCGAGCGCAGAATGTCGGAAGTCGGGCGTATTCGGGCCATTTGGCTAGGCCACTGACGCCCCACGCCCATACGACGTACCGAGCTGGGCACAAAACAGGTACGGTAATAGGCGAACGATAGGCTGACGCCCGGAGTCAGGCGGCGTCAGTGTGTGGTGCGTTAGCGACGAGGGGTCGGGGACGACCCCACACGAGGGGGTCGAGCCAATGGGGCGCGGCCGAGCAAAGGCCAAGCAGGTCAAGGTTGCTCGCCAGCTGAAGTACAACAGCGGTGGCACGGATCTTGACCGTCTTCGCGACGAACTCGGGGTCGGAGACTCCAGCAATGACGACGCCGACGACCTCAACGATGAGCTGGCGGATCGCTATGCCGATTACGCCGATGACTATGGCGCCGGAGACGACGACGATGGCCGCACGTCCGGCCGTCGATAGCCGCACTTCTGGTTGACGTGAGCCGAGGGCCCCGGGCGCGGGGCTCCTCTCTCACGCTCGTCGGGCCCCACGGGGAACCGTGGGGCTTTCGTCACGTCTGACCACCCAGGGCCGGGGGACACGCCCGGGATGTGGTTTCTGGAGATGTCTTGGGCTCGTCGCGAGGACGAGCCGGTGAGGGCCTAGCGGTAGCCGGCCTGGCCGGATCCTGGGACGATCTCGCCCAGCACCCAGGCGTCCATCCCGCGCTCGCGCAGCACCCTGATCGCCTCGTCCGCCGCGTCGGCGGCGACCACGGCCGCCATCCCGACCCCGAGGTTGAACGTGCGGTCCATGTCCCGCTGCGCGATCCGGCCGTGGCCGGCCAGCACGCCGAAGACGGCAGGCGGTGTCCAGGACGACCGGTCCAGCAGGGCGTCCAGATGTCCGGGCAACGACCGTGACAGGTTGCTCTCGATGCCGCCGCCGGTGATGTGCGCGTAGGCGTGGACGTCGACGGATCGGGCCAGCTCCAGGCAGTCCAGCGAGTAGATCCGCGTCGGCTCCAGTAGCTCTTCCCCCAACGGCCGGCCCAGCTCGGGCAGCACGGCGTCGAGGGACAGCGCGGCCTCGCGCAGCACGTGCCGTACGAGCGAGTAGCCGTTGGAGTGAACCCCTGAGGACGCCAGCCCCAGCACCACGTCGCCGGCCTCCACCCGCGCGGGACCCAGCATGGCGGCGGCCTCCACGACGCCCGTGCCTGCGCCCGCGAGGTCGTATTCGCCGGCCTCCATCGCCCCGGGGTGCTCGGCCGTCTCGCCGCCGACCAGCGCGGCCCCGGCCAGGCGGCAGCCCTCGGCGACCCCGCCGACGATGTCGGCGACGCGCTCGGGCACCACCTTGCCGCAGGCGATGTAGTCGGTCATGAACAGCGGCTCGGCCCCGCACACCACCAGGTCGTCGAGGACCATGCCGACCAGGTCGATGCCGATGGTGTCGTGCTTGTCGTACTGCTGGGCGATCATGACCTTGGTGCCCACGCCGTCGGTGGAGGTGGCCAGCAGCGGCCGCCGGTAGCGGAGCAGGGCGGAGGCGTCGAACAGCCCCGCGAACCCGCTCGCGTCGTCGACCACCTCGGCCCGTCGCGACCGCGCCACCTTGTCCTTCATCAGGGTGACGGCCCGCTCACCCGCCTCGATGTCGACCCCTGCGGCCTCGTAGGTGGTCACGCTACCTCCTTCGTCGGCAGCGCGCCCACCTTGGTGCTGTGTCTATTGGTTCGCTCGCTCCGCTCGTTCACGCTACCTCCTTCGTCGGCAGCGCGCCCACCGTGGTGCTGTGTCTATTGGTTCGCTCGCTCCGCTCGTTCACGCTACCTCCTTCGTCGGCAGCGCGCCCACCGTGGTGCTGTGTCTATTGGTTCGCTCGCTCATGCCTTGCTCTCCAACACGAACTTGCCGACGTTGTCCTGGTCGATGGGGATGGGGTAGGAGCCGGTGAAGCAGGCCATGCAGAGGCGGTCGGCGGGGATGGTGGTGGCCTGGGTGAGGCCCTCCAGGGAGATGTAGCCGAGCGAGTCGGCGCCGAGCGAGGCGCGGATCTGCTCGATGGTCAGCGAGCCGGCGATCAGCTCGGCCCGGGTGGCGAAGTCGATGCCGTAGAAGCACGGCCAGGCCACGGGCGGCGAGGAGATGCGTACGTGCACCTCTTTGGCGCCGGCCTCGCGCAGCATCTTGACGATGGCGCGCTGGGTGTTGCCGCGCACGATCGAGTCGTCCACGACCACCAGCCGCTTGCCCTCGACGACCTCGCGCAGCGGGTTGAGCTTCAGCCGGATGCCGAGCTGGCGGATGGTCTGGGACGGCTGGATGAACGTGCGGCCGACGTAGGAGTTCTTCACCAGGCCCTGGCCGTACGGGATCCCGCTCTCCTGGGCGTAGCCGACGGCGGCCGGGGTGCCGGACTCGGGCGTGGGGATGACCAGGTCGGCCTCGACGGGGTGCTCGCGGGCCAGCACGCGGCCGACCTCGACCCTGGTGACCTGTACGCCTCGCCCGGCGATGGTGGTGTCGGGGCGGGCGAGGTAGACGTACTCGAAGAGGCAGCCCTTGGGCTCGGCCAGCGCGAAGCGGCGCGACCTGACGCCGCGCTCGTCGATGGTGAGCAGCTCCCCCGGCTCGATCTCGCGGACGAACGTGGCGCCCACGATGTCGAGCGCCGCCGTCTCCGAGGCCACCACCCAGCCCCGCTCCAGCCGGCCCAGGACCATCGGGCGGACGCCCTGCGGGTCGCGGGCCGCGTAGAGGGTCGTCTCGTCCATGAAGACGAGCGAGTAGGCGCCCTTGACCTGCGGGAGCAGCTCGGCGGCCGAGTCCTCGACGGAACGGGTGCGGTCCTGGGCGAGCAGCGTGGTCAGCACCTCGGTGTCCGTCGTCGCCCGGGTGGAGCCAGGGGCCAGGCGCTGGGCCAGCTCAGGGGTGTTGATGAGGTTGCCGTTGTGGGCGAGCGCCAGCCCGCCGATCTCGGTGGAACTCAGCGTGGGCTGCGCGTTCTCCCACACACTCGATCCGGTCGTGGAATAGCGGCAGTGGCCGATGGCCAGGTGGCCGCGCAGGGTGCCCAGCACCGACTCGTCGAAGACCTGGGCGACCAGGCCCATGTCCTTGTAGACGAGAATGCGGCTCCCCTCGCTGACCGCGATGCCCGCGGACTCCTGGCCGCGGTGCTGCAACGCGTACAGCCCGTAGTAGGTGAGTTTGGAAACTTCCTCGCCTGGAGCCCATACGCCGAAGACGCCACAGGCGTCTTGAGGTGCGCGGTCGTTGGGGTCCAGGTCATGGCCGAGCCGGCCGTCGCCCTTCAGCACATGTCTCAGTCTAGGTTGAGCGCTTCCGTGCTCGCACACTCGGGGTTGCGCGCAGGAGAACACGGGGTTGCCCGGAGGAGAGCGGTCTTGTCCAGCATGGCCGTATCTTGCCCTCAGCCTGCCGCTTTGGCGCAAGATGACCCAAGGATCGACCACCTCTTACCGTGTCCTGTGGTTTAACGGTCGCCTTCCGCGTAAGGGTGAAGTATCCGGCATGCAGACAGTCGGGAGACGCAGACGTGACCACACCTGGGGACCCGAACGAGCCCCGCCCGGGGCAGGAACGCCGCTCTGAAGAGGACCGGCCCGGGGGGTCGCCGCGGCATGCGCCCGAGCGGCCTGGCGAGGGTGTGCCGGATCAGGCTGAAGAGGAGCGCAGGCCCGAGATCCGCCCGTACGAGAGCGGGCCGACGGGCGGCGACCAGACACCGGAGGAGTGGTCCGCGGGCGGCCCGCCCGGCGCCGGCCCCACCGGCGGCACGGCCCCTCCCACCGGCGCAGGAGAGCCCCAGGGTGAGCCCCACGGGCCCCACGGCGGGCCCCGGGGTGAGTTCCAGGGCGGGTCCCAAGGCGAGCCCCATGACGGGTCCCGAGGTGATTTCCAGGGGGAGTATCGAGGTCAGGGAGAGCCTCGGGGCGGGGGAGAGTCCGAGGGCGAGGGGGAGTCCGAGGGCGAGGAGCCGATCGCGCCCGCGCCGCCCGTGGCCCCGCGCCCCGACGTGCCTCCGACGCACGAGCCCAGACCGGCGGCCGAGCCCAGGCACCCGGACCTGCCCACCGCCCCCGAGGTCCCGGAGCCGGCGGAGGGCCCCGAGCCACCGGACCCGGCAAGAACGCCTGAGAGGGCGGAGCCGGAGGGTGAGGATGCGGAGGCGACGCAGGCCTTTCCGATCCCGGGTGCCACACCGTCGTATCCGGGGTGGGCGGGGGCCCCGGCAGAGGAGGAGCCGCCGCCGCGGCAGCCGTCCCGGTACGACCAGGGCGACCAGCCCTTCTTCACGCCGCCGGGCCAGGGCGGCCCGCCCCGCGAACCCGAAGGCCCCCCGTACGGGCGTCCTGAAGGCCCCCCGTACGGGCGTCCTGAAGGCCCTCCGTACGGGCGTCCTGAAGGCCCTCCGTACGGGCGTCCTGAAGGCCCTCCGTACGGGCGTCCTGAAGGCCCTCCGTACGGGCGTCCTGAAGGCCCTCCGTACGGGCGTCCTTCCCAGGAGCAGCCCACCGTGCCGGGCACCACCCCGTCCAGCCCGTACGGCGGTCCGCCCGGCTACGGCCCGCCGCCCCCCGGATACGGATACGGCGGACCAGGCGCCCCCTACGGCGCGGAGCGGCCAGGCAGCGGCCTGGCCACGGCCTCGCTGGTTCTCGGCGTGGCCAGCCCGTTCCTGGTGTTCGTCTGCTTCACGGGCCTGATCACCGCCATCCTGTCGATCGTCTTCGGCTGCGTGGCGCTCGCCAAGCGCGCGGGCAAGGGCCGCGCCATCGCCGGCATCGTGATCAGCGTCCTGTCGCTGATCCTGTTCGCGATCGTGGCCGTCTGGTTCTGGAACGTGGTCCAGGCATGCGGCCACCTTCCTCCCCAGCTCGCCGACCAGTGCTTCGAGCAGCAGTTTCCCTGGATGAGGGCGGGCAGCTAGAGCGGCAGGTGCGCTGACAGGTCGGCGCGGGAGCCGCTGGCGGAAACCGCGCCCTTGGCCATCGCCTCGGCCCAGGTGAGGCGGCCGAGCGCAAGCTCTATCCAGGTGCGGGCATCGGTCTCGATGACGTTGGGCGGCGTGCCGCGGGTGTGCCGGGGGCCGGCCACGGCCTGGACGGCGGCGTACGGCGGAACGCGTACCTCGACGGTCCTGCCGGGCGCGGCGGTGGCGAGTTTGCCGAGCAGGTAGCGCACGGCCTGCCTGGCCGCGTCGCGCTCCGGGCTCAGCCCGCGGTCGTAGGCGGCCAGCACGGCCGAGACCAGCGCGTCCGGCAGCGCGGCGGACGGCCCGTCATAGGAGGGCTCGTCAAGGGCGACGAGTTGGCCGTCGAGAGCCGATTTCAGCTTTTCCTGGTCCAGCTTGCGTGGCGACACCCCACCATTGTCTCCCGGGGAGCGTTCATCGAGACGGAGGTCTTCGTTCACCTCAGGTTTCGCTGATGACCGTAGCGTCCCGGCCGTACAACCGCGCACTTTCATGGAGGACCCGTGGCGAACCCCGACGCCAGCCGGCGGCTGCTGCCGTTGCTTTCCACCCCGCACAAAGGCGGCCGTTCCGCGCTGACCTGTCAGTTCCGCTGCGGCAACGCGTGCTCGCACGACGTGGGCAACACCACCGCCAACGCCTACTTCGGCGACGTGGTGAAGGAGGCGCTGTCGCGCCGCGGCGTGCTGCGGGCCGGTGCGCTCGGGGCCGTCGTGGTTGGCGCCGGCGTGGCGGGAGCGGTGCCCGCGCTGGCCGACGAGCCCAAGGCCGCCGCTCGCGGCGGGCACGGCGGCGGTGGCGACCTCCGTTTCACCCCCGTGCCGCCGAACACCGACGACAAGTTGAGCATCCCGGACGGATACCGCTCCTCCGTGGTCGTGCGCTGGGGGGACCCGGTGCTGTCCGACGCACCGGCGTTCGACTTCGACAACCAGACCGCCGACGCCCAGAACAAGCAGTTCGGCTACAACTGTGACTTCGTGACCCTGTTCCCGATGGGCCGCGACCGCGGGCTGCTGTGGGTGAACCACGAGTACACCGACGAGAGCCTGATGTTCCGCGGCTACACGGGCGGGGCGGACGCGACCGAGGAGCAGATCCAGATCGCGCTGGCCGCGCACGGCGGCTCGGTCGTGGAGGTCGAGCGGGAGCGCGGCACCGGCGAGTGGAAGCTGGTCACTCATGGGCGCCGCCGCTACAACCGGCGCATCACCGCTCAGACCCCCATGAAGTTCACCGGTCCGGCCGCAGGCAGCGATCTGCTCAAGACAGACGCCGACCGCCAGGGGCTCAAGCCGGTCGGCATGCTGAACAACTGCGCGGGCGGCACCACGCCGTGGGGCACGGTGCTGACCGCCGAGGAGAACATCGACCAGTACTTCGTCAACGGCGACAAGGTGCCTGAGGCGCAGCGGCCGTACATCACCCGCTACACGATCACCACCGGCACCCCGGAGGACAGCCGTAGGTTCGACCGCGTCGAGGAGCGCTTCGACCTGGCCAAGCACCCCCAGGAGGCCAACAGGTTCGGGTGGATCGTGGAGATCGACCCGTTCGATCCCGACTCGACGCCGGTCAAGCGCACCGCGCTGGGCCGCTTCAAGCACGAGGCCGCCAACACGACGCTGTCCCGCGACGGCCACCTGGTGGTGTACATGGGGGACGACGCGCAGTTCGAGTACATCTACAAGTTCGTCTCGAAGGAGCGCTACGTCCGGGGATTCGACCGGCACAACCGTGACCTGCTGGACGAGGGCACCCTGTACGTCGCCAAGTTCACCGGCGACAGCCCGAAGGGCCAGATCGACGGGTCGGGCAAGCTTCCCTCCGACCGCATGTTCGACGGCTCGGGCGAGTGGATCCCGCTGGTCTCGGGCGACAAGTCGTACGTGAAGGGCATGACCGCCGAGGAGGTCCTGGTCTACACGCGGGTGGCGGCCGACAAGGTGGGCGCGACCAAGATGGACCGCCCGGAGGACATGGAACGCAATCCGGTCACCGGCGGCGTGTACGTGGCACTGACCAACAACACCAACCGCACCAAGGCCCAGGTCGACGAGGCCAACCCGCGGACCGGTAACAAGCACGGCCACGTGCTGGAGATCGTCGAGCGCAAGAACGACGCGGCCGCGAAGACGTTCGCCTGGTCGATCCCGCTGGTCTGCGGCGACCCGAAGGACCCCGCCACCTACTTCGCCGGCTTCGACAAGACCAAGGTCTCGCCGATCTCGTGCCCGGACAACGTGACGTTCGACCGCGACGGCAACCTGTGGATCTCCACGGACGGCAACCAGCTCGGCAGCCACGACGGCCTGTTCGTGATGCCCGTGCGCGGCAAGGATCGCGGCCACCTGCGCCAGTTCCTCACCGTCCCCACCGGCGCCGAGACCTGCGGGCCGCTGGTGGCCGAGGACCAGCTCAGCGTGTTCGTGGCGGTGCAGCACCCCGGCGAGGTCGACGGCGCCTCCCCGGAGAACCCGGCCAGCCGCTGGCCCGACGGCGACCAGCCGCGCCCTGCGGTCGCGGTGGTGTGGCACGAGAAGGGCAAGAAGATCGGCAGTTGACCTAAAGTTAACTTGAGGATCTAGCCTTCCATGCCATGAGCATGGAAATGACCGCCTGGCATCAGCTGTATTCGATGAACAACCGGCCGGAGCGTCGCCCTCTCACCAGGGCGACGCTCCGCCGTATCGGTGCCTTCGCGCGGCCGCACCGCCGCAGGCTGACGCTGTTCATGCTGCTCGGCGTGGTGATGGCGGGCTTGGCCGTGGCGTCTCCGCTGCTCGCGGGCCGGGTGGTCGACGCGATCTTCAACGCGGAGCCGCTGGACGTGGTGGTCACGGTGGCGCTGACGATCGCGGGGCTGGCCGTCGCGGAGGCTGGGCTCGGGCTGGTCAACAGGTGGTTGTCCGCCGGGCTCGGGGAGAGCCTGATCCTGGACCTGCGTACGGCCGTCTTCGACCACGTACAGCGGATGCCGATCGCGTTCTTCACCAGGACGCGCACGGGCGCGCTCGTCAGCCGGCTGAACAACGACGTGATCGGTGCGCAGCGGGCCTTCACCGACACGTTGTCCGGCGTGGTCGGCAACATCGTGACACTCCTGCTGACGCTCACCGCGATGATCGGCATCTCGTGGCAGATCACGCTGCTCGCGCTGCTGCTGTTGCCGGTGTTCATGCTGCCCGCGCGGCGGATGGGCACCAGGATCGCCAGGCTGCGCCGGGAGGCCGCCGACCACAACGCGGCCATGGGAACGCAGATGACCGAGCGCTTCTCGGCGCCGGGCGCGACGCTGGTGAAGCTGTTCGGCCGGCCCGCGCGGGAGTCGGCAGAGTTCGCGAGCCGGGCCAGGCGGGTGCGTGACATCGGCGTACGCTCCGCCATGACCCAGTCGGCCTTCGTCACCGCGCTGACCCTGGTGTCCGCGCTGGCCCTGGCGCTCGTGTACGGCCTCGGCGGCTTCTACGCCCTGCGCGGCCAACTCGCCCCCGGCGCGCTGGTGTCGATGGCCATGCTCCTCACCCGCCTGTACGCCCCTCTGACCGCGCTGGCCAGCGCCCGCGTGGACGTGATGAGCGCGGTCGTCAGCTTCGAGCGCGTCTTCGAGGTGCTCGACCTCAAGCCGCTCATCCAGGAGAAGCCCGACGCCCGCGAGGTGCCCGACGGGCCGGTGACGGTCGAGTTCGACGACGTGCGCTTCGCCTACCCGTCGGCCGACAAGGTCTCACTCGCCTCGCTGGAGGAGGTCGCCACGCTCGACTCGCGCGGCGGCGTCGAGGTGCTGCACGGCGTCTCGTTCCGTGCCGAGCCCGGCCAGATGGTGGCGCTGGTGGGCTCGTCCGGCGCCGGCAAGTCCACGATCGCGCAGCTCCTGCCCAGGCTGTACGACGTCGACTCAGGCGCGGTACGCCTCGGCGGCGTCGACGTACGCGACCTGACCGCCGACTCCATCCGCGACACGCTCGGCATGGTCACCCAGGACGGCCACCTGTTCCACGACACGATCCGGGCCAACCTGCTGCTGGCCAGGCCGGAGGCGACCGAGGAGGAGATCTGGGACGCGCTCACCAGGGCCAGGCTGGCGGTCCTGATCGAGTCGCTGCCCGACGGGCTCGACACCGTGGTCGGCGAACGCGGCTACCGGCTCTCAGGCGGCGAGCGCCAGCGGCTCACCATCGCCAGGCTGCTGCTGGCCAGGCCCAGGGTGGTGATCCTGGACGAGGCCACGGCGGCGCTCGACTCGACCTCCGAGGCGGCCGTGCAGGCGGCGCTCGGCGAGGCGCTCGAAGGCAGGACCGCCGTGGTGATCGCGCATCGCCTGTCCACGATCCGGGCGGCCGACCTGATCCTGGTGATCGAGGACGGCGTGGTGGCCGAGCGCGGCACGCACGCCGGCCTCCTCGCCGCCGGCGGCCGCTACGAGGAGCTGTACCGCACTCAGTTCGAAGACCGTGTTTATGGCCTCACTTCGTGAGGCGGGCTCGTCCGCCCTATGCCGCCGTCTTCCCCCGCTCTGGTCGCTTCGCTCCCGCCGCTCCTCCAGACGACGGCGCTCCCTCGCAGGTCAAAAGTATGCCTCGCTTCGCGAGGCGGGCTCGGTCGCTTCGCTCCCGCCGCTCCTCCAGATGACGGCGCTTCCTCGCAGGGAGTAGAGGGCGACCGGGATTCCGGCGAGTACCACGAACGCCACGACGACCAGTGTGAACTGGTAGCCGTCGAGGAAGGCGAGGAGCGGCGGCTGGGTGCTGGCGCTCTGCCTGGAGGTCAGCAGCGCGCCCAGCACGGTGATGCCGAGCAGGCCGAACACCTCACGCGAGACGTTCAGCACGCCCGAGGCCACGCCTGACCGGTCCTTCGGCATGCCGCTGAGCACCGCGGCCGTCAGGGGGACCAGCATGCCGCCGCCGAGGCCGTACAGGAGGAGCCAGGGCGCCACGTCCGCGTAGTCGCCGCCGGCGCCGACGCGGGAGATGAGGTAGATCGCCGCGGCCATCAGCGCCATCCCGAGCGCCACCGTGCGGCCGATGCCGAGCGCCGCGCTGATCCGCTGCGACTGGACCGCGACCACGGCCATGACCAGGGCCATCGGCACGAACGCGGCGCCGGCCTCGGTGGGGGAGAAGCCGAGCACATTCTGCAGCCAGAGGGCGCTGAAGAAGTAGATGCCGAACACGCCGAACGACCAGATGCCGCTGGTGATCAGTCCGCCGGTGAACGTCCTGGACCTGAACAGCGACATCACGATCATCGGCTCGGCGGCCCGCGACTCGGCCAGCACGAACGCGACGGCCGCCGCCGCGAACACGCCGAAGGCGGCCAGGATCTCCGGTGAGGTCCATCCGGCGGCCTCGCCTTCGATGAGCCCGTAGGTCAGGGCGAACAGGGCGGAGGTGGCCAGGCCGGGCAGGTCGAGGCTGTGGCGTACGCGCTCGAAGGCGGGCCTGACCGCCCACAGCGCGAGCCCGAACGTCACCAGCCCGACCGGCACGTTGATCAGGTAGATCCACCCCCAGTGCAGGTTCTCGCTGATGAACCCGCCCGCGGCCGGGCCGAGCGCCATGGAGAGCGCCCCCGTGGCGCTCCAGATGCCCACGGCCCGGCCGCGCTCGCCGGGGTCGGGGAAGATCTGGCCGATCAGCGCCAGCGCGGTGGGCGTGAGCAGCGCCGCGCCCACCCCCTGAGTGGCGCGCGCCGCGATCAGCGCCCCACCGGTCGTGGCCAGCCCGGCCGCGAGCGAGGAGAGCGTGAAGATCGTCAGGCCGGTCAGGAACACCCGGCGGGCGCCGTAGACGTCCGCGAGCCTGCCGCCGGCCAGCATCAGCCCGGCGAAGACCAGGATGTACGAGCTCACGATCCACTCCAGCCCGGAGATCGTCAGTCCGAGCTCCCGCTGGATCGTGGGCAATGCGACGTTCCCCACGTTGTTATCCAAATAGGTCATGAAGGTGCCCAAGGTCACCGCACCCAGCGCCCACCATCGCACGACATTTCCTCCTATACGCTGTACTTGTACGGCGTATAGTTCAACTCGTACGTCGTATAGTTGTCAACCGTGATGGGAAAACTGACCGCGCGGGCGATCGCGGAGCGGGCCCTGGAGATCGGCGACGCCGAAGGGCTCGACGCGCTCACGATCCGCCGCCTGGCCACGGACCTGGGCGTGACCCCGATGGCTCTCTACTGGCACTACAAGAACAAGGAGCAACTGCTCATCGGCATGGCCGACCACCTGATCGCCGGCTTCGCGCCCAAGCCGGCCGACGACCGCCCGTGGCAGGAGCAACTCCGCGACCTGACCGAGGGCCTGATCAGGACGCTGCGCAGCCACCCCTGCGCCAAGGACGTCCTCGAGCAGATCGACCCCGTCGCGGTCCCGCACTTCCTGGTCGTCTGGGACCAGGCGCTGCGACTGGCCCGCACGGCCGGGTTCGGGGTCGAGGAGTGCTGCCTGATCACGAAATACCTGCTGCAGAGCGCCATCGCCATCGCCGACGCCCCTGGCCGCCTCCCTGCGGACGCGGACGCAGCCCAGGCGGCCAGGGGCAAACGGCTGGCGCTGCAGTCACTGCCCGTCGAGCAGTATCCACACCTGGTGGAGATGGCCGGCCCGATGGCCGGGGGAATGGACCCTGCCCTCTACGACACGTTCGGCGTCGACCTGGTCCTGGGCGGCATAGAGGCCCTGGCGGCCAGGCGCTAGAGTCCTGATCATGTCCTTCGAGCTGATCTGCGAGATCGAACCCCCCACCAAGCCGGATTTGAAGCACGTACGCCACCAGATCGGCACGATGAGCAAGATCGCCCACTCGTTCCTCATCCCCGACAACCACATCGGCCGCGCGACGGTGTCGAGTGTGGCCGTGGCGCACGAGGTCGAGGCCATGGGCGGGCGCGGCATCGCCTGCCTCAACTCCCGTGACCGCAACCTGCTCGGCTTCCGCCGCGACCTGCTGACAGCGGCGGCGTACGGCGTGGACCAGTTCCTGTTCGTCTACGGCGACAAGCCGACGAGCGGCAACCGGACGAGCGACCTCACGGTGCGCTCGATGATCGAGGAGGCGCGGCAGTTCTCCCCGGACCTCCGCGTGGGCGCCGCGGCCGGCCTGCGTGCGGTGCCGGCCTGGAAACGCGCGGCCGACTTCCTGTTCACCCAGGTCAGCTTCTCACTGGAGGCGCAGTTGCGCTGGCGCGAGGCCAACCCGGTGGACGTGCCGGTCTACGCCGGGGTCATGGTCCTGGCCAGCGAGCGCCACGCCCGCCTCCTGGCCGCCGCCATCCCGGACATCGACCTGCCAGGCGACCTGGTCGCGCGGGTGGCCGGGGACCGCATGGCGGGCGTGGAGGCGGCCTGCGAGCAGGTCCTCGCCCTCCGCGACTCAGGCGCCTTCGCCGGCGTCCACCTCATCCCCGTCACCCGCTACCGCGACGTCGAATCCCGCCTCGCCACCGCCCTCTGAGGCCGGGCCAGGGCCGCGAGGGCGGCGCCGGCCAAGGCGACGGCGAAGAGGAAGGCGTACGTGTGCTGGAAGCCGTTCATGAGTTGGCCCACGGCGATCGGGGAGAGGTCGGAGAGGGTGCCGGCGTAGACCTGGGTGCGCAGTCCGGGTCCCACCGAGCTGGTCAGGACGCTGAGTGACAGGCCGACGCTGATCACGATGCCGACGTTCATGATCATGACGCGGAAGCCGTTGATCACCCCCAGGCTGTCGCTCGGCAGGGCGCGCATGACCTGTGTGGTGTTGCCGGTCAGGAACGTTCCGCTGCCGCAGCCGGTCACGAACAGGCCGATCGCGGTCACCCAGTACGGCGTTCCAGGATCGGTCGTGAACATCAGGGTCCCGAGCCCCGCCGCGCTCAGGGTCGCGCCGCCGATGGACAGCACGTACGGCGAGACCCACCGCCCCAGCAGGCCGGTGATCGGCGAGGCCAGGCCGATCCCGACCGGCACGGGTAACACGCTGACCCCCGCCTCGAACACGTCGAGCCCCCTGGCCGCCTGGAAATAGAGCGCCACCACCAGGATCAGCGCCGAGCGCGCCAGCGCGTTGCAGAACGACGCCAGGTTGGCGTAGGTCAGCAGCCGGTTCGCGAACAGCCGCAGGTCAAGCACCGGGTTCGAGGAGCGGCGCGCGGCCGGCACGATCAACGGCAGCAGCACCACGAAGACTGCCGCCCCGGTCAGCACCACCGGGCTCGACAACCCGCCTGAGCCCGCCTCCGACACCGCGAGCAGCAGCGCCGACAGCGCCGCGAACAGCAGCACGTTGCCCAGCGCGTCCACCGGCTGCCGCGGACAGCGTGCTGCCGGCGATGCCGATGAGGATGAGCCCCAGGCTGGTGACCGAGCACACGCGCCAGGCATAGCGGAGGCGGCTGTCATCGTGGGGGGTGACCGCGACCATGCCGTCCACTATGACGTACGGCGTACGTACGATTTGTCCCAGGGGTCACCTGGCGCGCTTGCGCAACCCCTCCAGGTCGTGGATCACCACGCGGCGGCGGCCGGTCTCGATCAGCCCGCGGTCGCGCAGGGTGCGCAACGCCTTGCTGACCGCCTCGCGGGAGGAGCCGGTCCAGCCCGCCAGCTCGTCCTGGGACAGGGGGAGCGCCACGCGTACGCCGCTGTTGGTCTTCTCGCCGTAGCGTTCGGCCAGCTCGATCAGTCGCGTCGCGACCCGGCCAGTGGTGTCGTACGCGCCGTACTCGATCCGCTTGCGGTCGGCGTCGCGGACCTTCCCGGTGATCAGCTGCATCAGCAGTACGGCCACGCGCCCGTGCGACTCTAAAAACGAGGCGAAGTCGCGCACGATGATGCCCGAGATCGGCTCCAACGCGGTCACCGTGGCCGAGCGGGGCGAGCCGTCGACGGCGGAGAACTCGCCGAGCAGCGCGCCGGGCCCGCGCACCGCCAGCACCACCTCGGTGCCGCTGCTCGTGTGGGACGACGCCTTGACGCGGCCCTGCGTCAGCACGAGCACCCAGTCGGACGTGTCGCCCTCGGTCATCACCACCGTGCCCCGATCCCACCGCCTGGGCCGGCCGGCCATGCGAAGGGCCTCGACCTCCTCGTCGGTGAGCAGGGACAGGAACTCGCCGGGCTCAACATCCATGCGCCCGATTATGTCGGTACGGGCACCCGACGTACTATCCCAGATCGGTCAGAACGTACGCCGGGACGAGCTCCTCCTTGCCCTTGAGGCTCAGCCGGCCCAGAGAGTTCGCCGTCACGCCATCGCCCAGCAGCCTGAGCGTCGTCTCGCCGATCACCACCGTGCCCGGCTCGGCGACGCCCTGGAGCCTGGCGGCCACGTTGACGCAGTCGCCCATCGCGTTGAAGCCGCGCAGCTCCGGGCTGCCGATGTTGCCGACCAGGGCAGGCCCGGTGTTGACGCCCACCCGGAACGTCGGCCACTCGACGGCGTCCACCCGCTTCCACGCCATCTCCTCGGCCACCTCGGCGGCGGCCCGCTGCATCTCCAGCGCGGCCTGGCAGGCGGCCCTGGCGTGCCCGGTCTGCGTGGCGGGCGCGTTGAACAGGGCCAGCAGCGCGTCGCCGACGAACTGCACGATGGTGCCGCCGTTGTTCAGGATGCAGGGGACGGCGGCCGTGTGGTAGCGGTTGAGCATCTCGACGATCTCGCCGGGCGTGACCCGCTCGGAGAACGTCGTGAAGCCCTTGAGGTCGGCGAAGAGCGCGGTCAGCTCCTTCAGCTCGCCGCCGAGTGCCGCCTGGCCGGGGTCGGCGAGCAGCGCGTGCGCCACGTCGGGCGACATGTACTGGTGGAACAGCGTGTGCAGCTCCTGGTAGAGCCGGGCGTTCTCCAGGGAGATGGACAGCTGCCCGGCCAGCGTGGCGGCCAGGGCCTCGTCCTGCGAGGTGCGGCCGACGGGCACCTCGAGCACGCCCGCCAGGTGGCCCTTGACGGTCAGCGGGAACGCCAGCAGGTGGTCGTGCCTGAGTGGCTGGTCGCCGGCGAACTCGTACTCGCGGGAGCCGACCTGCGCCTTGCCGTCCGCGACCAGGCCGATACGGACGTCGCCGTACGCCTGCCGCACCCGTTCGAGCGCGGTGGCCAGGAGCTGGTTCTCCGGCAGGCCGACGCGGGTCTGGGCGCTCACCGCCACCAGGGCGGCCAGCCGCTCCGACAGCTCACGTTCGTTGGCCAGCGCCTCCCCGGCCCGGTCGAGCACCGCGGCCTGGCCCTCGTTGAGCCGGAACTTGCCGGACAGCCGGGTCGCGGCCAGCGGCTCGCCCCGGCGTACGTGCTCGACCAGCTCCTCCAGCGCGCGGTCGTAGTCCTGCCTGATGCGGGCCACGGTCGCCGCCAGCGCCACCGAGTCGAACAGCCCCGCGCTCGACCCCTCACGCCTGAACTGCAGGTACGCGCTGTAGGCCACGAAGACGAAGGCCAGCGTCAGCAGGAGATGCCACTCCCACCACGACAGGTGCCAGTTGAGCTGGGACATCCCGGCGACCATGGTCTCGGCCAGCAGCGCGTAGGCGGTGATCAGGCTGATCAACATCGCCGACGGGCGCCGCCGGTGCAGCAGGAACATCATCACGCTGGCCGCGCCGTACAGCACGAGGCCGGGCAGGGAGGCCCAGGCCAGCCAGTCGACCGGGGTGACCGCCGGCGGCTCGCTGAGCGTCGTCAGCCCCGGGACCAGCGACACGACCCCCCAGACCACCATCACGCCGGCGAGCGCCGCGCGGATGAGGTGCTGTGCACTCAGCACAGCCTTGGCCGCCCGCTCGCCCAGCGGCAGCGCCGAGACGAACGCGAACACGGCCGCGATCGTGAGCCCGAACTGCTGCCCCACGTCGAACCCGATCGAGCCGGTCGGCAGCAGGAACTGCGGCGTCGCCAGCCCGTGCAGGAAGAAGAACCCGGCGCTGCTCAGGAAGACCATGGACACCAGGAACAGCCGCGCGTCCTGCCGCCGCCGCGACGCCTCGCTGATCAGGGTGCCGAGCACCACGTTGATCCCCGCCACTGTGAGGATCATCCAGAAGTGGCTGGCGTTGTGCTGCCAGGTGATGTTGACGTCCGGCTGGCTCAGCAGCAACCAGAGGCCGAGCAGCGGCAGGAGCAGGTGGATGCTCCACACCACGCCACGTACGGGCTGGGTGGCAGGAGGCAGGTAAGAGGCACGCTCGGGGGTTGGCACAGCCCCGATTATCCACCGCGGTCTGTCCATCCCAATGCGTCGTTTTACGGACCAACACAAAAGCGAAGGGCCGGCACGAGGTTTCGTGCCGGCCCTCGTGAGAACCCTCAGCCGAACAGGGCGGGAAGCGCGGCCGAGTGCGTTTCCCGCAACTCCTCGACGGCGACCTCGAACACGTCCTCGACCACCAGCGCGGCCCCACCGGTCATCCCGAGCCCGTAGCACGGGACATCGTGCCGCCCGCACAGCGAGGCGAACTCGTCGTAAGCCTCCGGACGCACCGCGACGAGCGCCCGCGAGGCCGACTCGCTGAACAGGTCGGTGAAGGCGTCACCGCTCAGGGTCACCCTGGCCCCGACGCCGCGCGCCAGGCACGACTCGGCCAGCGCCACGGCGAGGCCGCCGTCCGACAGGTCGTGCGAGCCTTCGAGCAGCCCCCGGCGGGCCGCCTCGACCAGCACCGTCGCGAGCGCCTGGTCGGCCTCCAGGTCGACCTGCGGCGGCAGCCCGCCCAGGTGCCGGTGGGCGACGTGCGCCCACTCGGACCCGCCGAACTCCTCGCGCGTGTCCCCGAGCAGCACCACCCGCAGCCCCTCGGCCACGAACCCGGACGGCACGCGCTTGGCGACGTCCTCGATGACGCCGAGCACGCCCACGACGGGCGTGGGGTGGATGGCCGTCGAACCGGTCTGGTTGTAGAAGGAGACGTTGCCGCCGGTCACCGGCACGCCCAGGGCCTTGCAGGCGTCCGCGAGCCCGCGTACGGCCTCCGCGAACTGCCACATGACCTCCGGGTCCTCCGGGGAGCCGAAGTTGAGGCAGTTGGTCACGGCCAGCGGCTTGGCGCCGGTGACGGCCACGTTGCGGTACGCCTCGGACAGCGCGAGCTGCGCCCCCGCGTACGGGTCGAGCTTGGCGTAACGGCCGTTGCCGTCGGTGGACAGCGCGATGCCACGCGTCGTCGGCTCAGCGTGCTTGATGGTCGCGCCCGCTTCGGCACTCGTTGGCATCGCAGGCCCGCTCTCTCCTGCCGAGCTCCTGCGCTCCGGGGCCATGACCTCGGAAATACGCAGCATCCCCGCGTCGGCGGGCTGGGCCAGGACGGTGTTGGAGCGGACGTAGCGGTCGTACTGGGAGGTCACCCACTCCTTGGAGGCCAGGTTGGGCGAGCCGAGCAACTGGAACAGCGTGGCCCGCAGGTCGGCGGGCCGCTCCAGGTGGTCGGGAGTGTCGGCGTTGAGCGCGGCCTGCCCGGCCGGCTCGTGGTACGGCCGTTCGTAGACGGGCCCGTCGTCGGCCGCCGTGCCCGGCGGGATGTCCACGATGACCTCGCCGTCCCAGGTCATGACCAGGCGGCCGGTGTCGGTGACCTCGCCGATGACGGTCGCGGGAACGTCCCACCTGTCGCAGATCGCCATGAACGCCGGGATGTCGTCCGGCCGGACCACGGCCATCATGCGCTCCTGCGACTCGCTCATGAGGATCTCCTCGGGCCTGAGCGAGGGGTCGCGGAGCGGGACGCGGTTGAGGTCGACGCGCATGCCGCCGGTGCCCTTGGCGGCCAGCTCGGTCGTGGCGCACGAGACGCCCGCCGCACCGAGGTCCTGGATGCCCACGACCACGTCGGCCGCGTAGAGCTCCAGGCAGCACTCGATGAGCAGCTTCTCCATGAACGGGTCGCCCACCTGCACGGCAGGTCGCTTGGCGTGGGACTCGTCCTCGAAGGTCGCGGAGGCCAGCACGGAGGCGCCGCCGATGCCGTCGGGACCGGTGGAGGCGCCGAACAGCACCACCTGGTTGCCCGGCCCAGGCGCGGTGGCCAGCTTGATCTGGTCCTTGCGGAGCAGGCCCACGCACAGGGCGTTGACCAGCGGGTTGCCGATGTAGCACGGGTCGAAGACGACCTCGCCGCCGATGTTGGGCAGGCCCAGGCAGTTGCCGTAGTGGCTGATGCCCTCGACCACGCCGGGCAGCACCCTGCGCGTGTCCACGGCGTCCGCGCCGCCGAAGCGCAGCGCGTCCATGACCGCGATCGGGCGCGCGCCCATCGACATGATGTCGCGCACGATCCCGCCGACGCCGGTGGCCGCGCCCTGGTGGGGCTCGACGTAGGACGGGTGGTTGTGCGACTCGATCTTGAACGTGGCCGCCCAGCCGTCGCCGATGTCCACCACGCCGGCGTTCTCGCCCATGCCCACCAGCAGTGCCTCGGACTTGGGCGCCTTGGTGGCGAACTGCCTGAGGTGCACCTTGGACGATTTGTACGAGCAGTGCTCGGACCACATGACGCTGTAGATGGCCAGCTCGGAGCCGGTGGGACGACGGCCAAGGATCTTCTTGACCCGGTCGTACTCGTCCTGCTTCATCCCCAGCTCGCCGAAGGGCATCGCCTCGTCGGGGGTCTCGGCGGCCCGCCGCACACTGTCGGTCATGCGTTCACCAGCTTCTTGAGTATCGAGGTGAAGAAGCCGAGCCCGTCGGTGCTCGGCGCGCCGACCAGCTCTTCGACCGCGTGCTCGGGGTGCGGCATGAGGCCCACCACGTTGCCCGCCTCGTTGCGGATGCCCGCGATGTCGTTGAGCGCGCCGTTGGGGTTGCCCTCGACGTAGCGCACGACCACGTGGCCGCCCGCCTCGAGCGCGGCCAGCGTGCCGGCGGCGGCGACGTAGCGGCCCTCGCCGTGCTTGACCGGCAGCACGATCTCCTGGCCGGGCGCGAAGGAGTTGGTCCACGCGGTGTCCGTCTGCTCGATCCTGACCTTCTGGTCACGGCAGACGTAGTGCAGCGAGCCGTTGCGTACGAGCGCGCCGGGCAGCAGGTGCGCCTCGCACAGGATCTGGAACCCGTTGCAGGTGCCGATCACGGGCAGCCCCGCCCTGGCGGCCGGGATCAGCTCGTCCATGAGCGGCGCGAACCGCGAGATGGCGCCGCAGCGCAGGTAGTCGCCATAGGAGAAGCCGCCGGGCAGGAACACGGCGTCGACTCCCTTCAGGTCGTGGTCGGCGTGCCACAGCGGAACCGCCTCCGCGCCCACGAGGCGTACGGCTCTGGCGGCGTCCTGGTCGTCGAGAGTTCCTGGAAACGTGACTACGCCCACACGGGCAGCGCTCATGACAGTCGTCCCCTCCGAGGATGCGCACGCACGCGCCACCGTCTCGTCGGGTGGACGGCGGTCTACGGCGGTCAATCCAGGTTATCGGGTGCTGCCGAATGTTCCGCATCGGCTCATGGGTCCGGCGGAAGCGCAGGTCAGACAGCCGCGAGCGCCCGGGGACGGGCATCGGCCTCGTCGTCCCAGTGGAGCAGCTTGCGCAGGTGGACCGTGGTGCCACGGCCGGGCGTCATGCCGAAGGACATTTCGTCGACCACGGAGCGCATGATCAGCAGGCCGCGGCCGTTCTCGGTGTCGGGCGGGGGGAAGTTCAGCGGCATCGACGGCATCCCGTCGCCGTTGTCCACGACGCGTACGTCGCAGTGGCCGTAGCCGATCGACGCCGTCACCTCGTAGCGGTTGGCGGGACCCCCGTGCCGCACCGCGTTGGAGCACGCCTCGGAGACAGCGAGCAGCATGTCGGCGATGCAGGTCTCACTCACGTTGAGTGATCGCATGGCATCGCCAAGCACTCGCCTGACCATCGGTATGCCGATCGCATCCCGAGGCAGTGCCAGCGAGAACTCAATATCCACCGGACTCCTCCGGGCTCCAGAATGTCACCTGGAGTAGGTTTCCCTGAGAAATCGGGGCTAACCGCAAAATCACGTTGTTGTTATTTACTGTTGGCTCGCCCGTGGCATTGTGGCACGTCAGAACCCCACTTTAAGCGGCCAGGGGGAAATCCAGCCACCAAATGTGCCGTCTACTCCTCAACCCGGACGGTGTAGTCCTCGATCACCGTGTTGGCGAGCAGCGTCTCGGCCATCTTGCGCACTTCCTTGAGCGCCGCCTCGTCGGCGGGCCCGTCGAGTTCGACCTCGAAACGCTTGCCCTGCCGTACGGCTGGGACGCCGGAGAAGCCGAGCCTGGGCAGCGCTCTGGCGATCGCCTGGCCCTGCGGGTCGAGGATCTCGGGCTTCAGCATGACGTCCACGATGACGCGGGCCACTGCGTTCCTCCTGGGAGCGGTGGGTGGTTGGGAAGCACAGCCTACCGGCGCGTGTGGTGACCGATACAACGGGAACGGGGAGGGCTAGGGGCTTGCGCGGAGGGCTGTGACGTCTGCCACGATGTCCCCAAACGCGTACAAACCACCACCAGATGGTTTGTCGCCAGGAAGGCCGGTCTAGGGTGGCAACCCCATCGTGACCGGCCCGGACCGCACAGGAGTGGCCATGACCGAGCGTGTCGAGGTCATCGACAGACGCAGCACTTGTGTCACCAAGGAGGCATCGTGACCGTCGGCGCCTCTCGTGGTGCAGAGGCACCCCCAGAGCTCGTCCAGCTGCTCACCCCCGAGGGCGAGCGGGTCGAGCACCCCGACTACGACATCGACCTGACGCCGGAGGAGGTCCGGTCGCTCTATCGCGACCTGGTGCTCGTCCGGCGCGTCGACCTGGAGGCCGTGGCCCTGCAGCGTCAGGGCGAGCTGGGCATCTGGGCCTCGCTGCTGGGCCAGGAGGCGGCCCAGATCGGCTCGGGCCGCGCGTTGACCGACACCGACATGGCCTTCCCCACCTACCGCGAGCACGGCGTCGCCTGGTGCCGCGGCGTGGACCCGGTGAAGCTGCTCGGCCTGTTCAGGGGCGTCAACCACGGCGGGTGGGACCCCAAGGAGCACAACTTCCACCTCTACACGATCGTGATCGGCAGCCAGACGCTGCACGCGGTCGGCTACGCGATGGGCATCCAGCGCGACGACGCGAGCGCCGCCACCATCGTCTACTTCGGCGACGGCGCCACCTCGCAGGGCGACGTCAACGAGTCGTTCATCTGGGCGAGCGTGTTCAACGCGCCGATCGTGTTCTTCTGCCAGAACAACCAGTGGGCCATCTCCGAGCCGCTGGAGAAGCAGACGCGCATCCCGCTCTACCGCCGGGCCTCCGGCTTCGGCTTCCCCGGGATCAGGGTCGACGGCAACGACGTGTTCGCCTGCCTCGCCGTGACGCGCAAGGCGCTTGAGGCGGCGCGCACAGGGCAGGGGCCGACGCTCATCGAGGCGTTCACGTACCGGATGGGCGCGCACACCACCACCGACGACCCGACGCGCTACCGGGTGGCCAGTGAGCTGGAGGCGTGGAAGCTCAAGGACCCGATCGAGCGGGTCAAGGCCTATCTGTTCAAGAACGAGTACGCCGGCCAGGAGTTCTTCGACTCCGTGACCGCCGAGGCCGAGCAGCTCGGCGCCGACCTGCGTACCCGCTGCCTGGCCCTGCCCGACCCCCAGCCGCTCGACATCTTCGACCACGTCTACAGCGAGCCCCACGCCCTGATGGACCAGGAGCGCAGCCAGTTCGCCGGCTATCTGGAGGGGTTCGAGAAATGACCGTTCTGAGCCTGTCCAAGGCGCTAAACGAGGGCATGCGCAAGGCCATGGAGGACGACCCCAAGGTCCTCATCATGGGCGAGGACGTCGGCAAGCTGGGCGGCGTCTTCCGGGTCACCGACGGCCTGCAGAAGGACTTCGGCGAGGACCGCGTCATCGACACGCCGCTGGCCGAGTCGGGCATCGTCGGCACCGCGATCGGCCTGGCGCTGCGCGGCTACCGCCCGGTGTGCGAGATCCAGTTCGACGGCTTCGTGTTCCCCGCCGCCGACCAGATCATCACGCAGCTCGCCAAGATGCCGATGCGCTCGCTGGGGGCGATCAGGCTGCCCGTGGTCGTACGCATTCCGTGCGGTGGCGGCATCGGCGCGGTCGAGCACCACAGCGAGTCCCCCGAGGCGTACTTCACCCACACGGCCGGTCTGCGCGTCGTCGCCTGCTCCAACCCGGCCGACGCCTACACCATGATCCAGCAGGCCATCCGCAGCGACGACCCGGTGATCTTCTTCGAGCCCAAGCGCCGCTACTGGGAGAAGGCCGACATCGACACCACGTCGGCCGACTGGTGGACGCCCCTGCACACGGCCAAGGTCGTACGGTCAGGCGCGGACGTGACGCTGCTGGCGTACGGGCCCATGGTCAAGACGTGCCTGGAGGCGGCCGCGGCGGCCGAGGAGGAGGGCCGCTCGCTGGAGGTCGTGGACCTGCGCTCGCTCAACCCCCTGGACGAGCCGCTGGTCATGGAGTCCGTACGCAGGACCGGGCGGGTCGTGGTCGTCCACGAGGCGCCGGTCAACAGCGGTTTCGGCGCCGAGCTGGCGGCCAGGATCACGGAGCGGTGCTTCTACCACCTGGAGGCGCCCGTCCTGCGGGTCGGCGGCTTCTCCACCCCCTACCCTCCGTCGAAGCTGGAGGAGCACTACCTGCCCGACCTGGACAGGGTGCTCGACGCCGTCGACCGGACCTTCGGGTACTGAGGAGGGTCGTTCATGCGACGCGAGTTCAAACTCCCGGACGTCGGCGAGGGCCTGACGGAGGCGGAGATCGTCCGCTGGCACGTCCAGGCGGGCGACGACGTCAAGGTCAACCAGATCGTCGTGGAGATCGAGACCGCCAAGTCCATCGTCGAGCTGCCCATCCCGTGGGACGGGGTGGTGACGGAGCTGCTGGCCGAGGAGGGGCAGACGGTCGAGGTGGGCGTACCCGTCATCGCCGTCGACACGGCCGAGGCCGGGGCGCCCGCGCCGGAGGCCCCGCGACCGGCCGCGACGACGGGCGCGGAGCCCGCCGCCCCCGACCGGTTGCAGGCGCTGGCCGACGACATGGTGCCCAAGCCACCTGAGGAGGGCGCCGTCGAGCCCGGCGCGCACGGCAGCCCCGCTCCCAAGCAGGCTCCCAAGGAGGCCCCCAAGGAGGAACGCCTGGCGGTCCTGGTCGGCTACGGAGTCAAGGCCGGCGCCACCAAGCGCCGCCCCCGCAAGCAGCCGGGCGCCATCCCAGCAGGCCCGGTGGCCAACCAGTCCCGGATCGAGGTCGAGGGCCCGCCCACGACGGCCCCTGAGCCGGGTGCGGCGGTCCCCGGGCCACCCACGACGGCCCGCGAGCCGGGCGCGGCTCCCGCGCCGGGCGAGCCGGGTGCGCGACCCGCGGCGGCTCCGGCGGCGGGCACGCCAGGGCCCGGCCGGGTGTCCGTGCTCGCCAAGCCGCCGGTGCGGAAGCTGGCCAAGGACCTGGGCGTGGACCTGACGGGCATCGCCGGGTCGGGCCCCGAGGGCTCGATCACCCGGGAGGATGTCCAGGCGGCGGCACGGGCCGCCGTCCCTGAGCCGGGCGCCGTTCCTGAGCCGGCCGCCGCACGCCGGCCGCGCGGCGGGGAAGAGCGGATCGCCGTCAAGGGCGTACGCAGGATGACCGCCCAGGCCATGGTCACCAGCGCCTTCACGGCCCCGCATGTCACCGAGTTCCTCCAGGTGGACGTGACCGGGACCATGGAGGCGGTCCAGCGCCTGCGCACCCTGCGCGACTTCGCCGAGGTCAAGGTCTCCCCGCTGCTCCTGGTGGCCAAGGCGGTGCTGACCGCCGTCCGCCGCCACCCGGTGATCAACTCGTCGTGGGACGAGGCGGCGCAGGAGATCGTGGTCAAGCACTACGTCAACCTCGGGATAGCGGCCGCCACCCCGCGCGGGCTGGTCGTGCCCAACGTCAAGGCAGCCGACCAGCTGTCACTTCCCGAGCTCGCCAAGGAGCTGGCGAGCCTGACGGAGACCGCCAGGGCCGGTCGCACCCAACCGGCCGAGATGGCGGGGGGCACGATCACGATCACGAACGTGGGCGTGTTCGGCGTGGACACCGGCACTCCCATACTCAACCCGGGTGAGGCGGCCATCCTGGCCTTCGGTCAGGTCAGGGACATGCCGTGGGTGGTGGACGGCGAGCTCGCCGTACGCAAGGTGACGACCCTGTCCCTCTCCTTCGACCACCGCATCGTGGACGGCGAGCTGGGCTCGCTGTTCCTGCGCGACATCGGCGCCATGCTGGAGGACCCGCTCCGCATGCTGGCCTGGAGCTGACGGAATACGGTGATCGCCGGGAGGACCCCTCCCCCGGCGATCACCGTAGGCCCGGTGGCCCATGGCCCCGGGACCCCGCACCCGACACATAAGAGCCGGCACCACCCCGATCTGATACATCGATAAGGTGACCGACATGATTCGCCACATCGTGCTGTTCACCTGGGCCGAGGACGCGACCGACGAGCAGAAGGCCACGGTGACGGCCGAGCTGCGCAAGCTGCCCGGCGCCATCCCGCAGATGCGCGCCTACACGGTGGGCCCCGACGCGGGCATCAACCAGGGCAACCACGACTACGCGGTGGTGGCCGACTTCGACAACGTCGAGGACTACCTGGTCTACCGCGACCACCCCCAGCACCAGGCGGTGATCGCGGAGCGCATCAAGCCCATCCTGGCCACCCGCACCGCCGTGCAGCTGAGCCTCTAGACGTCCGGCGGGTTGTTCTCCCGGTGCATCAGCCTGTCGTCGGAGGTGCGGCCCCGCCTGGGGGCCAGCACGATGCTCAGCACCACGCCCACACCGCCGACGATCATGAAGATGACGCCGACCACGTCCATGTGCACGCTCTGGCCGAACACGTCGGGTTCGATCGCGAACCGCAGGATGGCGCCAAGCGTGAGGAAGAAGATGCTGACCCCGACACCCATGACGACCTCCAGGCAAATGGCGAGTACGCCCACGGTCATACCCGGGTAACCACGATCACACCCGTGCGATCACGCAAGGCACGACAACGGTTCGCCGCCGTTGTAGGTGATCATGTCCAGCACCGCCGCGACCAGGTCGATCGGGGCGCCGAGCGGATGCCCGTCGAGTTCGGCGTAGGCGCGGTGCAGGTTGCCCACGAGGCGTTCGGGGTCCAGCAGCGCGCCCCACTCGCCCAGGTCGGTCTCCTTGGCCGCCTCCAGCGGCGGCAACCCGGCCGCCCTGCCCCGCCTGGCGGTCTCCTGGACGAACCGGAGATAGCCCTCGACCCGGTCGTACACCTCGGGACCGCACACCTCGCCGTGTCCAGGGACGATCGTCTCCGCCCCCAGCTCCCTGAGCAGGCCGATCGCCTCCAGCGCCCCGGCCACCGAGCCCATCAGCACGAACGGCGTGCCGCCGTTGAAGACGAGGTCGCCGGAGAACAGCAGCCGCCGCTCCGGGATCCACACGAACGAGTCGTTGGTCGTGTGCGCGGCGCCGCCGACGTGCCTGACCTCGCACCGCAGGTCGTCGGAGTGCAGGGTGATCCGGTCGGTGAAGGTGAGGAACGGCGGCGCGAGCTCCACGGCACCCCACACCACCTCGGATGACCAGGCGGCCCGGTAGGCGGGGATGCCGTCGTCCAGGATCTGCTCGCGCACGCCCTCGTGCCCCACGATCGTGGCCTCGGGGAACAGCCAGTTGCCGAACGTGTGGTCGCCGTGGTGGTGGGTGTTGACGAGCGTGGTGATCGGCCGGTCGCTGACCTTGCCGATGGCCTCACGGAGGTCGCGGGTGCGGCGCTCGGTCGCGCAGGCGTCGACGCAGATGACGCCGCGCCGCCCGGCCAGGAAGCCGGTGTTGTTGATCCACCAGCTGCCGTCGGGCTGGACGTAGGCGTAGACGCCGTCGGACACCTCTTCGACGCGTGGCGGCGGCAGCGGATGATCGTGGGAGGACGCGCTCATGCCGGCGAAGATATCGTTCGCCGGTCACGTCGGCTGTGTCCTTGATTACTGCCTGTGATGACCTCCTGTGATGACAGAACGCCCGCCTGGGGAGGTAGGCGGGCGCTCGCCGGTGACCGCCGCGGGCGGCGCTGGGGGTTAAAAGGCTTCTTCTGGAAGCTCCATGAGCTCCTGGCCGGTGGCGGCGAGCACGCGCCGCTCGGCGGTCAGCCGGGGCAGCACGGTCTTGGCGAAGAACGCCGCGGCGCCGACCTTGCCCAGGTAGAACGGGTCGTCGTCGGTGGCCAGCTTGGCCAGGGCCACCTCGGCCTGGCGCAGCAGCAGCCAGCCGATCACCAGGTCGCCCAGCGCGAGCAGGAACCTGGTGGTGTTGAGGCCGACCTTGTACACCTCCTGGGGCACCTCGAGCGAGCCGATCGCCCAGCCCGCCATGGTCTCGCCCATAGCCTTGACCTCGGCGGCGGCCTCGGCGAGCAGCTTGCGCTCCTCCTTCAGCCGGCCGTTGCCCGCCTCGCCGCCGGCGAACTCGGCGATCTCGCCCAGCAGCGAGCCGAGTGCCGCGCCCTGGTTGCGCAGGATCTTCCTGAAGAACAGGTCGAGACCCTGGATCGCGGTCGTGCCCTCGTACAGGGAGTCGATCTTGGCGTCGCGGATGTACTGCTCGATGGGGTAGTCCTGCAGGTAGCCGGAGCCGCCGAGGGTCTGCAGCGAGCGCGAGAGCAGCTCGTACGACCGCTCGGACCCGACGCCCTTGACCACGGGCAGCAGCAGCTCGTTCATCTCGTACGCGTGCCGATCGGCGGGGTCGAGCAGGACGGTGTCCTGGAACGTGGCCGTGTAGAGCACCAAGGCGCGCATGCCCTCCGTGTAGGCCTTCTGCAGCATCAGCTCGCGCCGCACGTCCGGGTGGTGTGTCACGGTCACCCGCGGGGCGGTCTTGTCGGTCATCCGCGTCAGGTCCGCGCCCTGCACGCGGGACTTGGCGTAGTCGAGGGCGTTGAGGTAGCCGGTGGAGAGCGTGGCGATGGCCTTGGTGCCGACCATCATCCGGGCGTGCTCGATCACCATGAACATCTGCTTGATGCCCTCGTGCACCTCGCCGACCAGCCAGCCGACCGCAGGGTGCCGGTCGCCGAAGGTGAGCTCGCAGGTCGTGGAGACCTTCAGGCCCATCTTCTTCTCGACATTCGTGACGTAGACGCCGTTGCGCTCGCCCAGCTCGCCGGTCTCCAGGTCCACGTGGTATTTCGGCACCAGGAACATCGACAGTCCCTTGGTGCCTGGACCGTGGCCCTCGGGGCGGGCCAGCACGAGGTGGAAGATGTTGTCGGTCATGTCCTGCTCGGCGCTGGTGATGAAGCGCTTGACGCCCTCGATGTGCCAGGTCCCGTCGGGCTGGCGGACGGCCTTCGCGCGCCCGGCGCCCACGTCGGAGCCGGCGTCGGGCTCGGTGAGCACCATGGTGGCGCCCCAGTCGCGCTCGATGGCGAGCTCCGCGAAGCGCTTCTGCTCCTGGGTGCCCAGCTTCCACAGGGTGTAGGCGAAGTTCGGGCCGGCGGCGTACATGTAGAGCGCGGGGTTCGCTCCGAGCACCATCTCGGCGGTCGCCCAGGCCAGGCTCCTCGGGATGCCGGGCCCGCCCAGGTCGGGCGGGAGGTCGAGGTGCGCCCAGCCGCCGTCGACGAGCGCCTTGAACGACTTCTTGAAGCCCTCGGGCATGCTCACCGTACGGGTCTCCGGGTCGAACACCGGCGGGTGCCTGTCCCCTTCCTCGAAGGAGTCCGCGAGTACACCGGTCGCCAGCCTGTCGACCTCTTCGAGGAGGCTGCGCGCGACATCCTCGTCCACGTCCGCAAAGGGCCCTGTGCCGAGGATCTCGCGTCGCCCGAACACCTCGAAGAGGTTGAACTCCAGGTCGCGCACGTTGCTCTTGTAGTGGCCCATGGGTGTCGATCTCCTTGAACCGAGGCTTTAGGTACTGGTGAGTAACCTTACTCTGAAATGCTACCCGCGGGTAACCCGGGCCATGCATGGCATGCTCGTCTCCATGGACGCCGATGAACTCGCCGCCAGGTGGCGAGAGCGACTGGGATCCTGGGCCATCCCCGACGAGATCATGGCCAAGGCACCTGTGGATCCGTGGGGTCACTCACCGGAGCGGTTCGGCACCCGTACGGACCGGGCGCTGGCCGACCCGGACGACGGGCCGACCATGACGCGCCTGGCCGAGGGGCTGCCCGCCAAGGGCACGCTGCTCGACGTGGGCTCCGGCCCCGGTGCCGCGTCTCTGCCGCTGCGCGAGCGCATCGGCCACCTGTACGCCGTCGACAGCTCGGCTCCCATGCTGGAAGGGCTGCGGAGCAGGGCGGAGAAGCTCGGGGTGCCGGTCACGACAGTCGAGGGCCGCTGGCCCGACGTGGCGGACCAGGTGCCGGTGGCCGACGCGGCGATCGCCGCGCACGTCGTCTACAACGTCCCTGACCTGGCCGAGTTTTTGCGCGCGCTGGACGGCCGTACGAACGGGCGGGTGGTGCTGGAGTTGTCGCACACCCATCCGATGAGCTGGATGACGCCGCTGTGGCAGCACTTCCACGGCGTTGACCGGCCCGTGCGGCCCATCGCGGAGGACTGCGTGGCCCTGGCGGCGGCGCTGGGCTTCCCGGTGCACGTGGAGGAACGTGAGGCCCCGCTGGAACGATTCAGCTCTCTGGAGGAGCTGGCCGCCAGCGTGTGCCGGCGGGTCTGCCTCGATCCGTCCAGGGCGGAGGAGGTCGGGCGGACGGCGGTGGAGCTCGGCATGTGGCCGGTGCCCCGGGACCGGTGGGTCACCATCTGGTGGGAATGATCCGGTAACACTCCGCGTTCACCCGATTGAGCGACAGCTCCCGGACGAGATGCGCCGTACCCGGTACGCCAAGACGACGCACGCATCTGCAGTCTCATGCCCGGAGGAATCGCGAATCATGGCGTGGATCGTGCTCGTGCTGGCCGGTGTCTTCGAGGTCGCCATGGCCCTCTCGCTCAAGCTCAGCGACGGCTTCACCGATCTGCGGTGGAGCCTGTCGTTCGTGGTCACGGCCCTGCTCAGCTTCGGCCTGCTGTCGTACGCGCTGAAGAGCCTGGAGGTCGGCACGGCGTACGCCGTCTGGACCGGCGTCGGCGCGGCGGGCACCGCGGTGCTCGGCATGATCGCCATGGGCGACGAGGTCTCGCTGCCCCGCCTGATCTCGATCGCCCTGATCCTGGCGGGGGTCATCGGACTGCGAATACTCGCTTGACGGTCGCGAGTGGTGTCGGATTGGGTGACGGAATGATCGAAATCCATGCCGTCACCATCGACGCCGCCGACCCGTACGAGATCGCCAGCTGGTGGAGCCAGGCCACCGGGCTGCCTTTGGGCGAGGGGGACGAGCCGGGTGACGACGAGGTCATGCTGCGGACCAAGCAGGACCCGTTCGTGCTGTTCATCCGCGTTTCTGAGGGCAAGACCGGAAAGAACCGGGTCCACCTCGATGTCAACGGCACCGAGGGCAGGACCCGGGACGAGGAGGTCGAGCGGCTGATCGGGCTGGGCGCGACCGTCTTCGACGACCTGCGCCGGCCCGACGGCACCGGCTGGGTGACGATGCTCGACCCCGAGGGGAACGAGTTCTGCGTCTGCCGGAGCCAGGCCGAGAAACAGGCGCAGGCACAGGGCTGACGCGGCCGGCCACTCGGCTCACTGGGCCGATCACTGGGCCGATCACTGGGACGATCGCGCCCGGCCCTGCATCGTGAGGGTCAGGATGCCGGCGATCAGATAGACCAGCGCGCCGTGCCACAGGGCCTGCACCCCGGACCCGAACACGCCCTCGCCGTCGAGCACCAGCTGCACCGGATAGTCCAGCACCGCCGTGATGCCCGCGGGCACGAGCGCGAACTTCCACGGGTGCTTCAACGACCACACACGGGCCTGACGGGTCACCCGGTCGCCCTCGTTCGGCTTGGAGACCGCCCCGATGGCGGCGATCAGCGCGAACAGACTGATGCCGAGGCCCAGCGCCCACACCAGGTCGCCGCCGCCCGTGAGCAGTCCCATCCCGAAACTGGCCGCGGTGACGACGCCACCGCCGACGGCGGCGGCCTTCCACGGGGCGCCACGCAGGGCGGCGCCAGAAAGCGATACCTCATCGCGTCGACTGATTTCGTTCATGTGGTAATGGTGCCTTCTGGCGGCCCCCGGGGGCATCGGGGACGGACCCTGAGCTGTCCCTGACATGATTCGGGGCATGGAATTCGACATTGTTCGACTCGGCGAGGGTGGCGGCGCGCGGTTGCGGGAGATCCGGTTGCGGGCGCTCCAGGACTCGCCGGACGCGTTCGGGTCCTCGTACGACCGCGAGATCGCCTTTTCTCCCGAAAAATGGTCGGAAAGACTGAAAAATCCGGATTCGCGGTGGTGGGTGGCCGTGGCCGGAGGGGCCGACGTGGGCCTGGTGTGCATGATGCTGGAGGACGGCGGCGCCCATCTGCTGTCCATGTGGGTCGCACCGGAGGCCAGGGGCATGGGAGTGGCCGCGCGGCTGGTCGACGAGTCCGTGGCCTGGGCGCGGCGCGCGGGCGCCGACGAGGTCGGCCTCTGGGCCGTCGACCAGAACCACGCCGCCCGCGCCCTCTACACCCGCAAGGGATTCACCCCGAGCGGCAGGACCATGGCGTTGCCGTCCAACCCCGCCCTCATGGAGTCCCACTACGTGTTGTCCCTGTTGTTCCGGCTCGCCAGGCGCGAGGACGTGCCCGCGATCGTGGCGATGCTGGGCGACGACCCGCTCGGCGCGACCCGCGAGGGTGACCCGGCCGACGAGCGCTACCTGGCGGCGTTCGACCGGATCGACGCCGATCCGTACGACGAGTTGGTCGTGGCCGAGCGCGACGGCAAGGTGGTGGGGACGATGCAGCTCACCTACCTGGCGGGATTGTCGCGGCTGGGCGCGGAGCGGTGTCAGATCGAGGCCGTCAGGGTCGCCGCCTCCACCCGCGGCCAGGGGCTCGGCCGCAGGATGATCAGGTGGGCGATCGACCGGGCGCGGGCGCGCGGCTGCGCGATGGTGCAGCTCACCTCCGACAAGTCCCGCACCGACGCGCACCGCTTCTACGACTCGCTCGGCTTCACGGCCTCACACGTGGGCTACAAGCTGACACTGAGCTCCACCAAATTGTCGTGAAAGCCGGGGCCCCTGCCCATGTCGCCGTCCCGCTCGGCGACGACGGAGTTGGGGTTGGCGCCGCCAGGAGTGAGCTTCGGCCAGCGTCCCTTCGGCGAGGCCACCACGCCGGGCGCCACCCGGTCGCTGATCTCGACGTCGGCCAGGAACTCGCCGCCGTCGTTGTGCACGCGTACCCGCTGGCCGTCCGTCAGGCCGCGGGCCGCCGCGTCGGCCGGGTTGACCAGCACCACCGGGTCCTTGGCCCGCCGGCGCAGCTCGGGGTTGTTGCCGAAGGTCGTGTTGAGGAACGTGTGAGACGCGGGCGTGACCAGAGCCAGCGGGTACGCGGAACGCCCGGCCGTCCGGGCCGTGTGGGGCGGCGTGTACGCCTGGCCGGACGGCGGGAAGCGCAACCGTCCTGACGGCGTCGGGAAGCCCTCGGCGAACGGCGCAAAGGGCACCGGATAGTTCATCCGCACCCAGCCCTCCTTGCGCAGCCGGTCGAGCGTGACGCCGTCCAGGGACGGATGCCCGCTGGACAGCAACTGCTCGGCCAGCTCCAGGTCCGAGTCGTACAGCGAAGGCTCGGTCATCCCCATGTGCGCCGCCAGCCGCCGGAATGTCTCGGTCGTCGAGAGGCACTCGCCGGGCGGCTCGACGGCGGGCTCGTTCCACAGCAGGTAGAGGTGGCCGTAGCCGGCGTGCAGGTCGTGGTGCTCGGTCTGCATGGTCGCGGGCAGCACGATGTCGGCGTAGTCCACGGTGTCGGTCGGGAACTGCTCCATCACGACCGTGAACAGGTCCTCGCGGGCGAGTTGCCGCCTGATGGCGTTCGCGTCGGGGGAGGAGCCCACCGGGTTGGCCGCGTACACCCACAGGCACTTCACGTCGTCGAGCTGGGAGGCCGCCTTGGTCATGACCAGAGTGCGGACCGGCTTGTCCAGCAGGTCGTCGCGGGTGTCGATGTCGAAGTGGACGTGGTCGCTGGTGGAGTACGCCATGCCGCCGCCAGGGTGCCGCCAGTCGCCGGTGACGCCGGGGATGGCGGCGATCGTCCGCAGCGCCGTGCCGCCCCCCGCGTGCCGCTGGAGGCCCTGGGTGGCGCGGATGGCGGTCGGGCGGGTGTGGGCCAGCCGCATCCCCAGGCTGTGGACGGCGGCGGCGGGGATGCCGGTGATCTCGGCCACCTTCTGGATGGGATGGCTCAGGATCTCCTGACGGAACTCCGCCCAGCCCTCGGTGTGCGCGGCCAGGAACTCCTCGTCCTGCGCGTTCTCCGCCAGCACGACGTTGAGCAGCCCGAGCGCGAGCGCGGCGTCGGTGCCAGGCCGGATCGCCAGGTGCTCGTCGGCCTGGTCGGCGGTCCTGGTGCGGATGGGGTCGATGGCGACGACGTACGCGCCGTTCGCCTTCGCGTCCTGGACGAACTTCCACAGGTGGTGGCCGGTGGTCAGCGGGTTCGTGCCCCAGAGCAGGATGAGCTTGGACAGGGCGAAGTTCTCCGGGTCCATGCCGGCCGCGGTGCCGTTCGTCCGCCGCAGGCCGCTGCCGCCGGCGGACGAGCAGATGTTGAGCCAGTGCTTGGAGGCGCCGAGCACGTTCCAGAACCGCCGACCGGCCACGCCCTCGCAGCCCTGAAGGTAGCCGAGCGTGCCGGTGCCCAGGTAGGGCCAGATCGCCTCGCCGCCGTGCTCGGCGGCGATGCCGCGCAGGCGTACCGAGATCTCCTCCAGCGCCTCGTCCCACGTGATCCGCTCGAACTGTCCCGAGCCCTTCGGCCCGGTACGCCGCAGCGGGTACAGGATGCGGTCCTCGGCCTGGGTGTGCTCCAGGTAGCGGTTGACCTTCACGCAGAGCGCGCCCCTGGTGTAGGGCTGGTCCGGGTTGCCGCGTAGTTTGACCGCCTTGCCGTTCTCGACGGTGACGATCCAGGAGCATGTGTCCGGGCAGTCCAGCGGACATGCCCCCAAAACCCTCAATTCGCCCGACATGGGACATAGCCTACGTCCCGCGTCCGTCGGAGCACCTGGCGGAAAATCAGGGGTGAACGGCCTGAGCCCCACCGTGTAGCCTGCCTCCGCAGGCTGTCGGCGGGCCCGGTGCGACGACTGCGGCACCATTGAGCACACTGGAATGTAGAGATCGTACGGTCCGGCCGGGAAGGTGCAGAATCACTATCGGTGGCCGAAATCACGGAACGAGATGACGCGGCGGACCTCGCGGAGGGGGATCCAGCCGTGGCCGAGTCGCGCGCTGACAACGAAATCTACGTCGTAGAGCCGCTCCTGCCCCAGCGTCTTCGCCGTCCCTCCGACCTGCTGCGCTTCATCGCCACGCTCGTCGTGCTCGGCGCGGTCATCCTGCTCGCCCTGGTCGCCAAGCAGACGCTCATCGGTCTGGAGGCCGACGTCAAGGAGGGGGCGGAGCTCGTACCACTGCTGAGCAGGATCGCGGCGTTCCTCGGCGGCGCGGCCGTGCTCGTCGTGCCCGCGGCCTTCGCCGTCGAGCGGGTCTTCCACCGCGACGGGCTGCGGGTCGCGGAAGGGCTGATCGCCGCGATCGTCGGCATGGCCGGGTCGTTCCTGCTCGGGCAGTGGCTGGTCGGGGGCAACCTGCACGACCTGCGCGTGCTGCTGACCGGCGACCGGGCGATCGAGCCGCTGAACACGCTGCTCACCTCGGTCATCGCCTACTCCACCGCGGTCCGCATCTCGCGCCGGCCCACGTGGCGGATGCTGATGTGGGCCACCGTCGCCCTCTACATCCTGGCGTTCTTCTCCGGCCGGCAGATCACGATCCCGAGCGCCATCGTCACGGTGCTGGTCGGCATGGCCATCGGCTACGCCACCCTCTACAGCGTCGGCAGCCCCAACACCAGGCCGGCGGGCTCCGCCGTGGTGGCCGCGCTGCGCAAGCTGTCGTTCTCGGTGGTCTCGGCCCGCCGCATCGAGGACGACCACCAGGGCAGCCGCCGCTACGCCGTCGGGCTCCACGACGGCAGCGGCCTCGACGTCACGGTGCTCGACCGTGACCGGCAGGTGGCAGGGCTGCCGTACCGGCTGTGGCGGCGCTTCAGGCTCCACTCCGAGACCAGGCGCCGCGCGATCAGGTCGCTCAGGGCCGAGCTCGAACGCGAGGCGCTCATGGCGTACGCCGCCCAGGCCGCGGGCGCGAGCACGCCCAGGCTGCTCGGCACCAGCGAGATCGGCACCGAGGCCGCCCTGCTCGCCTACGAGCACCTGGAGACGCGTCCGCTCGAGGAGGTGCCGGACGCGGAGATCGACGACGCCCTGCTCGCCCAGATCTGGGAGCAGGTCGAGCTGCTGCAGATCCAGCGCCTGGCGCACCGGCGGCTGACCGGCGACAGCATCCACCTCGACCGGGCCGGCCGCGTCGTGCTCACCGACGCGCGCAGCGGCGAGATCGCCGCCGGAGACCTCCTGCTCAGGCTCGACGTCGCCCAGCTCCTCACCTACCTGTCGCTGCGCGTCGGCCCGGAACGCTCGGTCCGTGCCGCGGCCGCGGTGATGGGCCCCGAGGCGCTGGCCGCGGCCCTGCCGCTGCTCCAGCGCATCGCCCTCACCAGGGAGACCCGCGCGGCCCTGGCCAAGGCCAAGAACGTCCTGCCCGGCATCCGCGACCACATCGTCGCGCTCAAACCCCAGGGGAAGGTCGAGGAGGTACGCCTCGAGCGGTTCAGGCCGCGCACCCTGGTCACGATCATCGCCAGCGCGCTGGCCGCGTACATCGTGCTTTCCCAGCTCAGCCGGGTCGACGTCTACCACGTGTTCACCACGGCCAACTGGGCCTGGTCGGGGCTGGCGCTGGTCGCCTCGTTCGTCAGCTTCGTCGCCGCCGCGCTGATGCTGCGCGGATTCGTGCCGGAACGCCTGCCGCTGTGGCGTACGGTGCTCGTGCAGTTCGCCGCGTCGTTCGTCAAGCTCGTCGCGCCCGCCGCGGTGGGCGGAGTCGCGATCAACACCCGCTACCTGCAAAAACGCGGCATCTCACCGGCGCTCGCGGTGGCCAGCGTGGGCGCCTCGCAGCTCATCATGCTGGTCTTCCACATCGGGTTGCTGCTGATGTTCGCCTACATCACGGGCTCCAGCACCAACACCGCGTTCACGCCGTCGCGGGGGCTCGTCCTGGCGTTGCTCGCGGTGGCGGTGCTGGTCGTGGTGGTGCTGGGCGTGCCGCCGCTGCGCAGGCTGATCACCGTGCGGATGCGCAGGTTGTTCTCCAACGTGCTGCCCAGGCTGCTCGACGTGCTGCAGTCGCCGCGCAAGATGATCGAGGCGTGCGTGGGCACGTTGATGATCACCCTCGCGTTCGTGGCCTGCCTGAACGCCTGCGTGGCGGCGTTCGGCGGCGAGATCAGCTTCACCGCCGTCGCCGTCGTCTACCTCACGGCGAACGCGATCGGCTCGGCCGCGCCCACACCCGGCGGTCTGGGCGCGGTCGAAGGCGCTCTCACGGTCGGCCTGAGCCTGGCCGGGCTGTCGCCCGAGCTGGCCACGTCGGCCGTGCTGCTGCACCGGCTGCTCACGTTCTGGCTGCCGGTGCTGCCCGGCTGGGCCTCCTTCACGTACCTCCAACGGCACGAAGCCCTGTGAACGACGCTCAGCCGACCTCCAACGGCACGAGGGACCGTGATCAGCGGGCCGCCGTTCTCGGTTCGGTGATCTTGTCGATGGCGGCGAGCTCGTCCGCGGTGAAGGCCGGGCCGTCCACGCAGGCCACGTTGTCCTCCAGCTGCCCGACGCTGCTCGCCCCGATCAGCACGCTCGTCACCCTCGGGTCCCTGAGCGTCCACGACAGCGCCATCTGAGCCAGGGTCTGCCCCCTCGCCCCGGCGATCTCGTTGAGGTCGCGCGCCAGCTCCCGATCGATCTGGTCGGCGCTGAGGAACCGGCTCGTCGCCGCCCGCGAGTCGGCGGGCACGCCCTCCAGGTAACGGTCGGTCAGCAGGCCCTGCGCGAGCGGTGAGAACGCGATGCAGCCCATGCCTGCTTCCTCCAGCGCGTCCAGCAGCCCGCCTTCGATCCACCGGTTGATCATGGAGTAGGACGGCTGGTGGATGAGCAGCGGCGTGCCCAGCTCCCGCATGATCCGGGCGGCCTGGGTGGTCTGCTCGGCCGAGTAGTTGGAGATGCCGGCGTAGAGCGCCTTGCCCGAGCGCACCGCCCGGTCCAGCGCCCCCATGGTCTCCTCAAGCGGCGTCTCCGGGTCGGGACGATGGCTGTAGAAGACGTCGACGTAGTCCAGGCCCATGCGGGTGAGCGACTGGTCGAGGCTGGCCAGGACGTACTTGCGCGAGCCCCACTCGCCGTACGGGCCGGGCCACATGTCGTACCCGGCCTTGGTGGAGATGATCAGCTCATCCCGATATTTCGCGAAATCCTCGTGGAAGATCCGGCCGAAGTTCCGCTCTGCGGAGCCGTACGGGACGCCGTAATTGTTGGCCAGATCGAAGTGCGTGACCCCGAGGTCGAACGCCCGCCGCAGGATCGCCCGCGAGTTCTCGATCGGCCGGTTGTCGCCGAAGTTGTGCCACAGGCCCAGCGAGACCGCGGGCAGCTTGAGCCCGCTGCGCCCGCTGCGGTTGTACGGCTGGCGCTCGTAACGCCGGTCGTCGGCCTGAAATGTCATGACGTGCCTTTCTCGATGATCCATGAGAGCGCGAAGGCCTCCTCACGCCAGGCGTCGTAACGCCCACTGCGCCCGCCGTGCCCCGCGCCCATCTCCGTCTTGAGCAGGAACGGCCCGCCGCTCGCCGACGCCCGCAGCCTGGCGATCCACTTCGCGGGCTCGTGGTAGAGGACGCGCGTGTCGTTCAGGCTGGTGATCGCCAGAATCGGCGGGTATGGCCCGCCGTCGACGTTCTCGTACGGTGTGTAGCTCTTCATATATGCGTAGACGTCCGGGTTGTGCAGCGGGTCGCCCCATTCATCCCATTCGATCACGGTAAGCGGGAGCGACGGATCCAGGATGGTGTTCAGCGCGTCCACGAACGGCACCTCGGCCACCACGCCCGCGAACTCCCCGGGCGCCAGGTTCGCCGCCGCGCCCATCAGCAGGCCGCCCGCTGAGCCGCCCCTGGCGATGATCCGCTCGCTCCAGCCGGTCGCCTTCAGATGCCCGGCCACGGCCACGAAGTCGGTGAACGTGTTGCGCTTCCTGGTCAGCTTGCCGTCCTCGTACCAGCGGCGGCCCATCTCGCCGCCGCCCCGCACGTGCGCGACCGCGAAGACGAACCCGCGGTCGAGCAGCGACAGCCTGGGGACGGAGAAACTCGGGTCGATGGAGGTCTCGTAGCTGCCGTACCCGTACAGCACGGTGGGGGCGGGCCTGCCGGTGTCCTTGCGCTTCACGAGGGAGACGGGGATCTTCGTGCCGTCCTCGGCCGTGGCCCACTCGCGGAACTGCTCGTAGTCCGCCGGGTCGTAGCCGCCCAGGACCGGGCGCCGCTTGAGCAGGATCAGCTCGTGGGTGTCGAGCTGGTAGTCGTACACGCTGGGCGGCGTCACCATGCTGGTGTACGCCAGCCGCAGCCTCCTCGTCGTGAACTCGGGGTTGCCGGCCGGCCCGACGTCGTAGAGCGGCTCGGGAAAGTCGATCTCGTACGCGTTCCGCTCGGCGGCCTCGATCCGCTCCCGCCACTGCTCGCGGCCGCCCGGGTAGGGCAGCACGCGCAGGCCGGTCAGCCCGTCGCGGCGGAAGTGGACGACGGCGTGGTCCGAGAACGCGTCGACCTCCAGGAGCCTGGTGTCCTCCCGGTGGGCGATCAGGGGGGTCCAGTCGCCGGGGGCGTCGAGCGGGGCCGTGGCCAGCTCGAAGTTCTCGGCGTTCTCGTTGTGGTGGATGTAGAAGAAGTCGCCCGCGTGCTCGACGCCGTACTCGACGCCGGTCTTCCTGGGACGCACGACCTGGAACTCGCCCGCGGGGTTCGTCGCGTCGAGGATGCGTACCTCACTGGTGATCTTGCTGCCCGCGCCCAGCACCAGGTACTTCTCGCTGCGCGTCAGCCCGACGCCGACCCAGTAACGCTCGTCGTGCTCCTCGTAGACCAGCACGTCCTCCTGGGTGCCCAGGGTGTGCCGGTAGACCTGGTACGGCCGCCAGGCGTCGTCGACGCGCGTGTAGAAGAACGCCGAGCCGTCGGCCGACCAGGCGCCGCCGTAGAAGATGTCCTTGATCTCGTCGGACAGTACCTCGCCGGTCTCGAGGTTCTTGAACCGGAGGGTGAAGCGCTCGTCGCCCTTGTAGTCGGTGGAGTACGCCACCATCGTGCCGTCCGGGGTGACGGCGCTGGTGCCGATCGAGAAGAACGGGCTGTCGCCGGCGAGCTCGTTGCCGTCGAGGATCACCTGCTCCCGCTCCAGCCGGACGTCAGGGGTGATCTCCGGGGGCGCGTCGCCGTTCGCGGGGACGCGGCAGGACACGCCGTACTGCTTGCCTTCCTCGGTACGGCTGAAGTACCACCACGAGCCCTTGCGGCTGGGCACCGACAGGTCCGTCTCCTGTGTGCGGCCCTTGATCTCCTGGAACACCTGCTCCTGGAGCTCGGAGAGGTGAGCGGTCTCCTGTTTCAGAAAGTCGTTCTCGGCCTCCAGATAGGCGGTCGTATCGGGATCTTCCTTGTTGCTCAGCCAGGCGTACTCGTCGATGACGGTGTCGCCGTGATGGATGCGCTCAGTCGGGATCTTCTTCGCCACTGGCGGCGTGTTGCTGCTCACGTGGGGAGTCTATGTTCGGCCGTGATCGTTCTGTGGCCGGAGAAGACGACGAACGCGTCCCGAGTGGTCGGGAGCGCTGCTAATCTTTAGAAGTCGACGCGGCAGTGCGGCGCAATCCTCCTCCTTCACCCAGGTGATGTCGGAGTGTGCTGTCTCCGTGTCTTCATTGTTCAAGTCGAGTGAATTTGACAGAGACTTGAACGGCTGAGAAGATTAAGACACAACGAAATGAACGCCCCTGAGCGGGAATGTGAAAGTTCCTGTGAGGGTGTACGCGGCCGTTTCTTGAGAACTCAACAGTGTGTTAAAAGCCAGTGCATGTTTTACATGTATGACCCCGTCATTGGTTTGACGGATTCCTTTTGAAGGTTGGGATTTTCATTCCCTCCAGGCATTTTTTGGAGAGTTTGATCCTGGCTCAGGACGAACGCTGGCGGCGTGCT
>NZ_JADOGI010000060.1 GCF_015645445.1 Nonomuraea cypriaca
GTTTCCCTTGCGCTTCTCTTTTTCGGCGTTCACCCAGTTGCGGATCGTTTCGGCGACCAGGTTGAAAGCACGGGCTGCCTGAGCGCATGTGTGTCCGTCATCCAGGACGTACTTAACGACTTCGGCCCGCAATTCGGGAGAGTAATGCCTCGGCTTCTTCGCCACTACCTTGCCTTCCGGGTGTCACGTAAACCCTACTTGGGTCCGTGTCCGGAAAGATCGGGGCACCCCAGCTGACGTGGGTCAGGTGAGCCTGTGACGAACTGGTGAACGGAAGACGCTGGAACCGATGGGCAAGTTGGACGCCACCGTGGTGGTGAACGGACCTGAGGGCGACGTTCTGGACTGGGGTGCCGTGGATTGGCGGCAGGTCGAGGATGACGTATGGCGGCTGCGGCAGCGGATCTTCACGGCGAGCAAGGCGGGGGACCTGAAGAAGGTCCGCAATCTGCAGAAACTGTTACTCCGCTCCCGATCGAACGCTCTGCTGAGCGTGCGGCGGGTGACGGAGATCAACGCTGGCCGCAAGACGGCTGGGGTCGATGGACGCATCGTGCTCGGAAACTGGGAGAAGGCAGAGTTGGCCTCCTGGCTCCAGCACGGCGCGACCGCGTGGAGGCCCAGGCCGGTCAAGCGGGTGTTCATTCCCAAGAGCGGGGGAAAACGGCGCGGGCTCGGCATTCCCGTGATCGCCGACAGGGCGTTACAGGCTCTGACGGCGGCCGCGTTGGAGCCCGAGTGGGAGGCCCGGTTCGAGTCCCGATCGTATGGGTTCCGGCCGGGCCGCTCCTGTCAGGACGCGATGCAGGCCGTCTTCGTGACCGCACGAGGCAAGACCTGCAAGCGGCTGTGGGCGTTGGATGCCGACCTGGCCGCCGCGTTCGACCGCATCGATCATTCCTATCTTCTCGACCGGCTTGGCACCTTCCCCGCGCGGGGACGGATCGAGCAGTGGCTGAAGGCGGGCGTGATCGATCAAGGCCGGTTCGCCCCCACCGAGCAGGGCAGCCCGCAGGGCGGGGTGATCAGTCCCGTGCTGATGAACGTGGTCCTGCATGGGATGGAAGAGGCCGCCGGAGTCCGGTACATCACCACCGGCAGCAATGCCGGGACGGCGAGGCCGGGCTCACCCGTTTTGATCCGCTACGCCGACGACGCGCTCGCCATGTGTCACTCGCGTGAGCAGGCCGAGCAGGTCAAGGCCAGGTTGGCCGCGTGGCTGGAACCCAGGGGTCTGGTCTTCAACGAGGACAAGACCGCCATCGTCCGTCTCGACGACGGCGTGGATTTCCTGGGGTTCTCGGTCAGACGCTATCGCGGCAAGCTGCTGATCAAGCCGAGTAAGGCGGCCGTGAAACGGATCAAGGCGAGGCTGACCACCGAGATGAGGGCCCTGCGCGGGCACAACGCGCAGATGGTCCTCATGCGGCTGAACCCGATCATCCGGGGCTGGTCGGCCTACTATCGGCACTGCGTGTCCTCCAAGGTGTTCGACGCGTTGGACGACCACCTGTGGAAGCTGACCTACAAGTGGGCGAAATGGACCCACCCCCACAAGGGGAAACGCTGGATCGTCCGCAGGTACTTCGGCAGGTTCGTCCCCTCCAGACGCGACCGGTGGGTGTTCGGCGACCGTGACAGCGGCGCCTACCTGCTCAAGTTCGCCTGGACGAAGATCACCCGGCATACGCTGGTCAAGGGCTGGGCCTCACCCGACGACCCCACCCTGACCAGCTACTGGGCAGCCCGGCGGCGACGCGGGACACCCCCGCTCGATCCACCCCGGCTGCGGCTCCTTCAGCGCCAGCGTGGACGCTGCCCGCTGTGCGGGCAACTGCTCCTGCACGCTGATCGGGAACCACAGCACCCTGACGAATGGGAGCGGTGGATCGCCGCCGTCCGCACGGCGACCCGCCATCAGGCGATCAGACTCGATGCGCTGCCCGGAACCCGAGGTGGACCCGCGGTGTTCAGCCTCATCCACACTCACTGCCGACGCCGCCTGCCAGACGGCACCGGCGATGCACCAGCACTTCCGCAGTCCCAGTCTTGAAGCCCATGGGGCTTGCCCGAGCCGGTTGCCTGGAAAGCGGGCATGGCCGGTTCCTAGGGGGCGGCGGCGCAGCAATGCGCCGCCGCTACCCGACTGGCGGATCTGGTTCTACCTGCTCGAAGCGGCCAGGTTGGCGGTGTGGCTGGTCAACGCCCGCGACGTCAAGAACGTGCCCGGCCGGCCGAAGAGCGACAAGCTGGATGCGGTGTGGCTGTGCAAACTGAACGAGCGGGGCATGCTGCGCCCGTCGTTCGTCCCTCCCGCGCCGATCCGTGATCTGCGGCAGCTCACCCGGTTGCGGGCCAAGCTCGGCCAAGACGCCACCCGGCACCGCAATCGGATCGAGAAGATCCTCGAAGACGCGCTGCTGAAGATCTCCTCGGTGTTGTCGGACCTGTTCGGGCCCAGCGGGCGGCGCATCCTGGAGGCGCTGGTGGCCGGCCAGAGCGATCCGGTTCGGCTGGCGGAACTGGCCAGTTCGCGGGTGCGGGCGAGCACGGCCGAGTTGCGCGCGGCGCTGACCGGCCGCTTCCGCGAGGTACACGCGGTCGAGATCAGGATGCTGCTGCAGGTGATCGATCTGCTGGAGGCCAAGGTCACCGAACTGGACGAGAAGATCGTCGCGATGGTCGCCGCCCTGCCCGGCGCGGCACCCGCGTGCGACCGGTGCGCTCTGGTCGGCGGCGAGCACTCCCCCACCTGCCCCGACGCCGATGTGCTGCTGCCAGGCCTGGCCGAGCGCCTCGATGAGATCACCGGCGTCGGTCTGTCGTGCGCTCAGGTCCTCATCGCCGAGCTCGGCACCGACGTGACCACCCAGTTCCCGACCCCGGGGCACGCCGCCGCCTGGGCCAAGCTGGTCCCCCTCACCCACCAGTCCGGCCGCATCTCCCGTTCCGGCCCGACCGGCAAGGGCAACCGCTGGTTACGCAGCGCGCTGGGCACCGCCGCGATGGCCGCCGCCAACAGTAAGGGCACCTTCCTCGGCGAGCGCTATCGGCGCATCCGGCGCCGCCGCGGCAAGCAGAAAGCCCTGGTCGCGAATGCCCGCACCATCCTGGAGATCGCCTACCGGCTGATCGCCGATCCACGCTCCGCTTCCACGACCTGGGCGCCGACTACTACGACACGCTCAACCCGGAGAAACGTACCCGCAGCAAGATCCGGGAGCTGGAGCGGCTCAACCCCGGCATGAAGGTCACCCTGACCCCGATCGATGTCCCTGCCGCTTAAACCCAGCTCGCTCGTCTCCGGCACCCCACTGGCAGGTCAACACCTCACATTCTTGCAGCTCAAGAGCATCACCCGCGCTGGAGCAACGACGGGTTACTGACGCGCGCCTACCAAACCGTCTTAATTTCCGACCAGCTGATCAGCCCGAGGTCCGGCGGCCGGGAGTTGAGCAGTACCTGCCAGCCGAACGCCATGCTGCGGCGGTGACGTCCGCGCATGAAGTGCGCCAGCCGCCACTGCGCATACCGTCTGATCTTGCTGAGGCGCTGGGCCGAATGTCCGTATCGGAAATAGGCGGCCCATCCGCGAAGGAAGGCGTTCAGCCTGTCCACGATCGCCTCCGGCCACAGCAACATCCAGCGCCGGGAGGTAATCTCCCGAACCCCCTCGCGAGCATGCTGCATGGCCTTGTCCGCGGGCCAGCGAGCCAGGAACGTCACCTTCGGCTTGCCCCGGTCTCCCCGGGAGCGCACCAGGCGATGATGAAAGCCCAGAAAATCGAAGCCATCACCACCGACTTCCAGGTGAATGATGCGAGTCTTGGCCGCCTTCGGCGCCAAGCCGAGCCCGGCCAGCAGCTCGGCCAGCCGGGCCAGCGCCCGTTCGGCCTGGCTGCGCGACCAGCACATCACGACCACGTCGTCGGCGAACGGCACCATCGCCCCATCCCCGTCATCCCACACCCGATCCACTCGGTGCAGATAGACGTTGCAGAGCAAAGGTGAGACCGGACCGCCTTGCGGAGTCCCGGTGACCGGCCGCCGCACCTGCCCGTCCTGCATCACTCCCGCACGCAAGATCGCGCGCAGCAGCGTGAGAACACTCTGGTCACAGACTCGTTCCTCGATCGCTTGCATCAACTTCTCGTGCGGGATCGCCGAAAAGCAATCGGCGATGTCCGTCTCAACCACCCACCGGCGACCCCGCGCGCACTCATCCACGAGCACCTGCAGGGCGTCGTGCGCCGACCGCTTCGGGCGAAACCCGAAGGAGTAGTCGACCATGTCGGCCTCGAAGACCGGCTCGAGCACGATCTTCACAGCCGCCTGCACGATCCGATCGCGAACAGCGGGGGAATCGACAACGGGCGATACTGATCCTTCAGCCCCGGCTTGGGGATCAGAACTCTCCGCGCCGGCAGCGGCCGATACCGCCGCTCCCGCAGTTCGGCGGCCACCTCGTCCAGGAGCCGGTCGACTCCGTACTCCTCGACCTGGGCCACAGTGGTCTTGTCGATGCCCGGTGCGCCATTGTTGTCGCGCACCGCCACCCACGCGCGCTGCAGCACGTCTCTGCGGCAGACCTTGTCGAACAGCGCGTGGAACCTCCGTCCGGGATCGGCCTTGGCCGCCCGGTAAAGCGCATGCTGCAGGGCACGGACCGGATCCCGCGGAACCCGTGGTTCCCGCGATCCCGAAGCGGCGGGACTAGCCTGACCGGCACTCACCGGACCCCTCCTCGACAGTCGCTGCGCATCGACGAAGCAGCGGCCCTTCCCATCGCCGCCGGTTGTGCTGTCCGGTCGGCTCAAGCGGTACTACGGCCGCCTCCGACGCCCACCCGGCTCGCCACCCACTTCCCGGTTCCGACCCGTTATAGGGCGCGACGCTCCGGCAACGAAGACAAGCTTCCGCAGGTTGCCGGGCCGGGGAGGGCCTCCCCAGTTCCCGCCGCCACTATCGATGCGTTCCGCACCCCATACGCCGAGGAGTCCTTGACGGCTGCTTCCAGGCTCTTCACCGCGTCCATGGCCTTCGCCCCGGTTTCGAGAGGCTCGGCACTCCCTCGTCCCACCCGGAGGCGGGCTGAGTAACGACGTCGCAGGCTTCGCTTCATGCTACGGACCGCATCGTCGCTCCCCCATGAACAGGGCCTTTGACGCTGGGCTTCGACCCCGCCCGTTTCCAGACGAAACCGCCAGCCTGCTACCGGGCCTCCTGGCAGCTACCCGGACCGGACTTCCACCGGCAAGCGACGACGAGCTTACGAAAAGCAAGATCCACCGCTACGTCACGGCTTCACCTCCTGCTCTGCTGGGCGCACGAAAAAGGCTCACTGGGCCCCTACACTTCGAACGGGTCGTCGGGGACGATATGAATCGCAGCCTCCTCCGCGGAAGCGCCCGCACGATCGATGCCAATGTCCTCGGCTCGAAGATCCGACGACGGGTCGTCGGCATCTTGGGTGGCCCAGACGAGCCGACCCGCCCTCAGGTATCCGACTTGGTCGTCGATGATTTCGCCGTCAGTATCGGATGCATCACCGATCCCGTCACTGGCCTCTTCAGCCGCGATGTCGGGAACCTCACGGGTAAGTCTCTGGCTGAAGGGCTCGTGGGTGCGAGCTTCTTCAGCAGTCAACCCCCAGGCCAGGCTTCCGATCGGGCGATCCACCGGCAGGTAACCCGGGCCGTCGCCGTCCTCGCCGAGTTCCTCGTCATCGAGACTCTCATCTGGTGGCAGCAGTCCCGGGACGTAGTCGTCCATAATGCTCCTCTGAGTCTGGTTGCCTGGTTGCCTGGTTGGCCAGGCCAGGCAACGTGTCCCCAGCGGCTGTCCTCGAAAATCATGCCGCCGTCGGGTACGTGTGCTTCCTGCGGGAGAGCCAAATTCGCTCAAGCATCGTACCGCTTCTGGGAGGAAAATGGACGTTTTCGACCAGTTTCGAAGACCGATTGGATCATCGTTCAAGGAGGCGGCCGCGTACGGCCGCATACAGACCCGGCATCCGGGGCCAATACCACTCTCAGCCAAAGTGGATCATGAGACGAGAGCAAGTTCGGGGAGGTTCGCGAGGCTGATCGTGGGCGGGCCGTCGTGACGTTTGCCGACGTCGCCGGGGCGTGGCCTTCCTGCTCGGCGACCTGCCCGTCGAGGTCCTCGGCAGGTTGTGCTCCGATCGAGTGCTGCGCCGTCCAGCGCCTTCACGCCGTGAACATTGCCTGGCCCACCCCGCCGGTGGCCGCCCACCAAACACGGCACCGAGCTCAGGCTCAAGGACGAGCCAGCGACGGCACCCGTCTCCGGCAACTGGCCACCGACCACGCCATCAGCCGCAAGACCGCCTACCGCTACCTGCACGAGGGCATCGACCTGCTCGCCGCACACGCACCCGACCTGCATCAAACGCTCGACGAGGCCAAGGCGGCGGGCCTGACACACATCAACCTCGACGGCATCGTCATCACCACCGACCGCGTCGCCACACCCGGCCCGAACGGCGCTGACGTGTGGTGGTCCGGCAAACACCAACGCCGGTAAGTTAACGAACTTTGTCGTCTTGACGCAGAGCGGGGTCTCCTGCGCGACTGGTCTCGACGAAGAGGACCACAAGCGCGGGAGGCCCCGTTGTCTGGTCATGCTGCCACCGATGCGCCGTCTGGCGCGAGTGTCCGGGCCCGCGAATCACCGACTCATCCGCTGGATCAGCTCGGGCTCGGAGCCATCATGGAGATCGTGCCACCGGACCTGGTGGACCAGGTGATTGACGCCTGCGGATCCCGGGAAGCGCGTAAGCGCGCCCTGCCCGCGAGAGTGACCTTGTACTTCGTGCTGACCATGTGGTTATGCCCCGGATTCGGCTACGGCGAGGTCTTGCGGGTGCTGTTTCACCAGCTCACGCGGCACTTGAGCAGTAGACGGCGGCCTATTCCCTCCGTGTCGGCCGCAGTTCAAGCCCGACGCCGGCTGGGACGAGCGCCGCTCAAAGCGCTGTTGCGTCGCTTACTGGGGTCGGCCGAGAAACCGCACACACCCGGCATGCGGGCCTTCGATCGCGAGCTGGCGCTGTTGAAGGTCGCGGCCGATGGCACGCGCCTGGACGTCGCCGACACCCCTGCCAACCGCGCCGCCTTCGGTGACCCTCCGCACGGGCGCATCGGCCCAGGCCGCTATCCGCAGGTACGCCTGCTGATGCTGATCGCCTGCGGCACACGCGCCCTACTCGACGCGGTCTGGGGAACCTTACGCGTCGGTGAGCCGCGTCTGCTGGACAAGCTCGTGTGGACAGGGGCCTTCGGCCCCGGCATGCTGGTGCTGATCGACCGCTACTTCTCCGGCTATCCCCAGGCCGCCCGGATCGCCGCGACCGGTGCCGATGTGATCGTCCGAGTGCAATACCACCGCCGTCTACCGGTACTGACCGAACTGGCCGACGGCTCCTACCTGAGCGTCTTGCCCCACAGCGACCAACCCTCCAAGGCCGAACGCGATCGGGCAGCTGGGCGGCCGCTGCCGCGTCGCGGCCTGCGCGCCCGCCAGGCGCTGGGCATACGGGTCAGAGTCGTGGAATACGCCGTCACCGTCATCCCCGAGATCGGCGAGGCTCGGACCGAGAACTACCGACTGATCACGACTCTGCTGGATCCGGCGACGGCCCCCGCCACCCAGATCGCGCAGCTGTATGCCGAGCGGTGGGAATCGGAAACCGGGTACGCGGACGCCAAGACCTATCTGCGCGGACCTCAGAAGATCTTGCGATCCAAGGACCCCAACGGCGTCGCTCAAGAGCTGTATGCCCTGCTCATCGTCTATCAGGTGGTGCAAATCGCTCGTGCACGAGCCGCACACGCACACCCCGATCAGCCCATCGATCCCGACCGAATCTCCTTCACCGTCGTCTTACGAGCCCTGGCCCGAACGATCAGCGAGCCACCCCGCCACGGCCTCCTCCGGGAGGTCTCCCACGAGGTGTGGAACCAGCCACTCCTGACTCGACGGCCCCGCTCCAAACCACGTGAACGCAAAGGCACCGCCGCCTATGCCCGCGCGTGTGAACGCCACCCACCCTCAAACGTGGTCTACAAGCTCACAATGCGCGCCTCACCGACGACTCGGGCAGGTTAACTTACCGGCGTTGCGGCAAACACAAGCATCACGGCGGGAACAACCAGATCCTGTCCGCTCCGGACGGCCGGCCCCTATGGGTCTCCGACGTACGTCCCGGCCGCGAACACGACATGACCTGCGCCCGCACACACGACATCGTCCCCGCCCTGGCCACGATCCGCACCGACCTTCCGACCCTGGCCGACCTGGGCTACGAAGGCGCCGCCAACATCATCCGGGTGCCGGTAAAGAAATCCAACGGCCGCAAACTCAGCGCCGACCAGCACACCTACAACAAGCTGCTCCGAGGCCTGCGAGGTGTCGGTGAACGCGCAAACGCCCTGCTCACCGTCACCTTCAAAGCTCTGCGCCGGGTCAGCCTCGACCCATGGCTCATCGGGAAGATAACCCAAGCTGCTCTCGTCCTGCTCCACCACGAGCACAACTGGACCATCTCGTCATCACATAACGTGATCTTCGCTTACTGAGAACAGTTTCACTGGAGCTCGTCTGGGTCGAGGAAGAAGCAGAGCATGCGATCCGCGCGACGATCGACGAACGTGGACGAGTGCGGGCGGCGCGCTGCTCGGCGTCGAGTGACGTGTGAGTGACGGTGAGATTTGTCATGATTACTCATCGGGCTGGCTGGTCGTGTCGGTGTGCGGGTTGCGTGCGGCGATGACGGTGAACAGGGTGGCGATGAGGGCAAGTACGCCGTACCCGAGCGCGATGTGCGGCACTGAGAAGACGTTGGAGAGTTGAGCGGAGATGAGGCTGGGAATGGTCGCACCGCTGTAGCTGAGGAGATAGACCACGGCGAAGATCGGGGCCCGGTCGGTCAGAGTACTGCCGTAGAGCAGGCCACGGGTGGCGGCGCTGATGGCGATGCCTTGAGCGGCCCCGGCGACGACAGTTGCGGCGATGAACAACGGCAGTGCGCCGGTGGTGATCGCTGAAATCATGCCGATCCATCCGGCCAGGAAGGCGATCATGCCGATGCGTTGAGCTGCCGCCGGTGAGAACCGGCCGCCAAGGGGAGCGCCCAGAGCGCTGGGGCCCATATAAGCGGCGAACACCAGTCCAAGGACGAGCGAGCTGTTGGTGCGAAGTTGATCTTCGAGCAGTGCGGGCACGAAGGCCTGGTAGAAGGCCCCGGTCGCCCAGGTGGCTAGGAACACCGCGGCCGCGACGGGGAGCAGATGCTTGACTCGGACCGGTACGCGAACGCTGGGGCGCAGTGATCGCCAACTGCCCGGCGCCGGAGTCACGGTCTCCGAGCTGATGGCGACGAGTGCGGCAGACAGCAGGAGCAGACCGACGACAACCAGGTAGATGAGGTCACGTGGCCAGGGGCCGAACTGGACCAAGGCACCGGAGGCGGTGGCACCGACGGCAAGACCGAGCATGACTGTCTGGCTGGAAGCGACGGAGGCCAGCGAGGTCGGCCTGGCCGGCGCGGCATCAACGATGTAGGCGGTGAGGCTGCTGCTGGCCAGCCCGGCGCCAAGACCCATCAGGAGCCGACCGGCGATCAGGATGCCGATGTCGTGCACGTTCAAAAGCAGCAGACAACCCAGTACGAGCAGTCCCAGGCTGGCGATCGCGGTGGGCCGTCGGCCCACATGATTGGACAGTCGTCCCAGCACTAGCAGTGTGCTGAGAGTAGCGGCGGAGTAGACGACGACGGTCAGTGAGATGTCGGCGTTGGTGAACCCGTCCTCGGCTCGGTAAATGTTGAAAAGAGGGATCGTCGAGCCCACTGCGGCAAACACAGCCACCAGGGAGACCACCGCGGAAACGAACGCTAGCCGGAGCGTTCTGTCCCGGCGGCCCAGGTTGGTCGCTGGGGTCACGTGTTGCATCGAGCCGTCTTTCTCTTGTTCAGGACCATGCCGGCGCTTCTGGAGTGTTTCGGGGTGTGCATGTCGACGTAGCCGCGCACCGCGCGGTGAGCCAGGCCGCACTGAGACGATGTCGGTCATGCACCATCAGGCGTGCTTGAGCGCGTCCTGGCGTCACATCACGCCTGCGCGCTTCCTCAGCTAAGTCCTCGGGAGGTGTTCCATCGTCCGGAGCCGGGCGTGCCGGAGAGGATCACGAGGACGCGGCTACACCGGTATCGACTCAGCTGATCTTGTTCGTAGCCCTTCTCGTCTGCGATGAGTACCGGAGCCAGTTCACCGGACGGTCTCGGCTCGTTGCCACGTCGCAACCAGCAGCTTCGTAGGCGCTGTTAGGCGCCCGGAGCGATCGCGCAGGCGGAGACGCAGACCCAGGTCCCCTCACGCTTCTGGTACGTGTCCGTGTACAGAGCTTCCTGATCCACTCCATCCGCGAGCATGGTGTATGTGCTGCGGCCGTGGATTAGAGCAACGTCACTGAGGAGGCGGATGTTGACGTCGTGCACGGCGAGATCCTTGAAGGGGCGCGGCTTAGCGATGTAGTCGAGGAACTCGGCACGGTTGCGGGTGACTCCCGGAAGCTGCACGATGAAGTCTTCGGCAAGGAACTCGCTGAAGCGCTTGACATCGTTGAACTGGTCGGAGTGGATGTAATCGTTGTTGAGTTGCTCGAGGATCGCCAGATCTTCGGCCGACTGCTTGGTGTCGTTCATCTTCTTGCTCCTTCTCTGTGCGGTTCGGTGTTCGCTGTAGATGGGCACAACGAACCGCGTCATGGTCGAACTGATTAGTGTCGGATCGCGGCGCCGCCTTACCATCAATGTCGCGATCTCGTTCGTTCCTCGAGGCCGTCCCGCCGCCGGCCCTTTGCGGTCAGCGTGGTCTGACGCCGAGGGGCGGTGTAACTCAAGGATGGTGAGCCGACGAGGCGCCAAGTCGGCCAAGGGCGAATGACCCCGTCGGGACTACCTTCCTGATTGTCCCGGGTGCAGTCTCAGCGAGCCCGATCGCTGTGGTTCCCTAGAGCGCCGAGTGCGCCCGGGGCTCTGAGCGTCCGACCACCCGCTGCCTCGCTTCGGTCTCCTCATTCCCTCCGGGCGAGTGTTACGAACCGTGCCGCCACCGCGGCGAGCACTGCGGAGGCAAGGACGATGAAGCCCGCCGTGAGGAACACCGTCTGCAAGGTTGTCGACGAAACAAGGATGGCTCCGAGGCCAGACCCTGCCGCCAGGGCTATCTGAAGGTTCGTCACATTCACCGCCGACGCGGCCTCCGGGGTTTCCGGGGCCGCGTCGAGTATCCAGACCAGCGTTCCCGGGTTCACGATTCCCCAGAACAAGCCCCATAGCACGAGCAACAGGCCAGCCAGCCAGGGTATGGTGCCCGCGCTCGCCAGCCCGATGAGCAATGCGGCCACCACCGTCGCCGCCCCGGCGAAGCTGCCGATCACTCCGCGCTTGAACAGCGATCCGGCGATGAGTGAGCCGACGATGCCACCGCAGCCGTAGATGACGTACAGCAGGGAGATCACGCGGCTGGACAGATGCGTGTGGTCCATCAGGAACGGGGTGACATAGGTCCAGGCGGCGAACTGTCCGATGAACACCATCGCGCCCGCTGCCATCCCAAACCGGGCGGCCCGCCGCGTCACGACTCCCACGAGATCACGCAGGTGCGTACGCCCGTCCGGCGGTATACTCGGCAGCACGACCGTCTGCACAACCACGACAAGCAGTGTCGCCGCCGCCGCAATGGCGAAGGTGAGACGCCAGCCGACGAGGTTGCCGAGGAACTGTCCCGCAGGCAGACCCACCACCGTCCCACCCGAAATACCGGCCGCGATGATGGTGATGGCGCGAGTTCCGCCGGCCGGGCCCACCAGCTTGGGTCCGACCGGTGAGACCACGGTCCAGAAGGCTCCGAGGGTGGCGCCGAAGAGCATACGGGCGATCAGCACCAGGACGAAGTTCGGCGCCACCGCGACGACCGCGTTCGACACCAGCACCGTTAGACCCAGGACGACGATGACCGAGCGCCGGTTGAAGCGGCCGGAGCCGAGGAAGAACAGCGGCGCCGACACCGCGGCGCTGAAGCCCGGCACGAGCACCATCAGCCCTGCGAGGCCGAGCGAGACATGCAGTCCGTCGGCGATCTGCGGTAGCAGCCCGACTGGCAGCGTCTCCGTCATGACGATGACGAACGCGCCGAGCGCGACCGCACCGACGGACGCCCAGCCCCGCCTGCTACCTGGCTCCGCGGCAGCGGCGCCAGGCACAGCATCGCGGGCGGCTGCATGCTGGGTCGGGACGGCCGCGCTGCACGACGATGCCGTGACCACGCGCACCTGCGGTGCGTGGTGTGTCAGCGTCGCCTCTTCGTTTTCGATCATGTGTTCTCCTCGCTCATCGCATGCTCCTGACCGGGCTCTGCTCTGTAAGCACCCCAGGGTGTATCTGCGCGAGTCACGCGGGCAGTCAAAACAGCTCACGTTGCGATCTAGCTCCATGAGCCCAGTGCGCGGCCGTGTTAGCCCTTGATGAGGTCGATGATGTGGCCGAAGTTGAGATGTGATGCGAGTGCCGTCAGGTCTCCCGCCGCAAGCTTCGCAGCAGCCTCCTGTGTTGCTCCGAGGGCGTGCGTGTAGGGGTCGACCCCGAGGCTGATCCGGCGGACACCGATCGTCTGGAGTTCCGCGAGGGTAGCCGCATCTTGCGGGCTGACGAGGACGTTGACCGGCTTGGGGGCGACAGCCCTGATGACTGCGCTGATGGAGGCCCTGTCCGGCAGGTTCGGTGCGTAGAGGACGTCAGCTCCTGCCTCTGCGTAAGCGGAGAGGCGGCGGATGGTGTCATCGATGTCGGAAATCCCCCACAAGAAGTTGTCCGTACGACCGGTCAGAACGATCCGTCCGTGCGCAGCTGCGGCGGCAGCCTCGATGCGGCGAACCGCGTCATCGAAGTCGCGAATCGGGTTGGAGGGGTTACCAGTGGTGTCTTCGACTCCGATGCCAGCGAGACCGCGGGCAATGGCAGCATCGACAGTGGCCCGGACATCTTCGGGAGTCTCGCCGTAGCCGTCCTCAAAGTCGCCGTTGATCGGCAGGCCACTCACGGACGTGAGTAGGGCGGCATGGTCAAGGTGCGTGTCACGGCTGACGGCGTGAATGCCGTCGAGCCGACCCAGCGTCGCCGCGAAAGCCGCTGAAGAGGTCGCGATGGACTTGAACCCGGCCTCCTTGAAGAGCAGGGCCGACGGGCCGTCCCATGCGTTGGGCATGATGAACGTGTCGGGGCCACGGTGGAGTTCGACGAACTGTTCGTAGCGTGAATGGGCTGCAATGTCAGACATGGCGGCGGCGGGTCAGGCACCCGGCGCGATCGCGCAGGCCGAGACGCAGACCCAAGCGCCCTCACGCTTCTGGTACACGTCCGTGTACAGAGCTTCCTGATCCACTCCATCGGCGATCATGGTGTATGTCGCCCTGCCGTGGATCAGCGCAACATCGCCGAGGATGCGGATCTTGACTTCGTGCAGAACTAGATTCTTGAAGGGTCGGGGCTTAGCGATGTATTCGAGGTACTCCTCACGGTTGCGGGTGACACCCGGTGTCTGCACGATGAAATCTTCAGCGAGGAATTCACTGAAGCGCTTGGCATCGCTGGCCTGGTCCGCATGGTTGTAGTCAAGGTTAAGTTGCTCGAGGATCGCCAGATCTTCGGCCGACTGCTTGGTGTCGTTCATTTCTCGCTCCTTCTTCATGCGGTTCGACGTTCACCTGCAGCTGGGTTGTCGTTTCCGCGCCGTATACGCGGTGCTGGCGTGAACGGTTGTTCCGCCTGGTTAGTGTCAGATCCGTCGCGCCGTCTTACTCCAGCATCGGCCCGGTCGGTTCCGCGGCTGATGGCTCCTGCGCGCTCCGTCCTCGAGTTGCGGTGGGTGGTTGACCCGATGGATTCGGTCGATCCGTCGACCAGAGACAATAGGACGAATAAGTCCAAATTAGGGCATCGCGGCACCGTTCGGCAAGCTTGTGCGCTTGGCCCTGACTGTCCCGAGCCTGCGGCCTGCTTCGATCATGGCGAGGCCAGAGCGGGTGTTCGATGGCCTGGCCTGCTAGTGCACACGACCATCCGCAATCCTCCAGCAGTGCTTCTGGGCACTCAGGCATGGACTCTAGCGTCCGATTTGCGGGGTGTTACAGTGAGCTGTTCTCCGTAACCGTTCGTCGCCCTACGTAGTGCTTGGTTGCCCCGGTATGCCACGGCCCGTGATGGACATGCGTAAAGCCTAGAGATCAACTTCAAACCAGAGGCTTCACGTGCAACAGAAGTCAGGGCTGGATCCGATTCGTGACCGGCTGGTCTTGATAACTGGTATTGCTAGCGGGGCCTGTGCATGTGCTGGCGCGGGCGAGCTTGACTCCGTGATGCCCGGCCTGAGTTCACGTTCACCCTCGATCAACTCATGGCGCGGGTTGGGCCCATCTGCAACTCCCTGGTGGATTGATGATCAGCGTCGGCGACGAGACCTCAGCTGGCCGATCTTGCGGGGCGTTCGACACCACGTGTGTGGTGCCACCGCTCATCGGTCTCGACCTCTCTTCCGACGTAGTGCTCCACCGCTCTGGGCCTTGCTGTCGGCTGGCCCAGGTCATGTGTGCCACTGACTCTCCTTCGATTAGTGCCCGGGAGGCCACATCTCTTTCGTCTGCTGTCTCTGGCTCGCTGTGACATCACCCAGTGCGGGCCTAGCATCGTACGGCGCGGCAGCGGGTCGGTAGTGACCTGGCGGCGAGCGCAGATGGTGCTGCTGTCGGCCCAGGGCATGACCACCACGCAGATCGCCAAAGTAGCCTTCACCAGCGAAGACCGGGTCCGTGATGTGATCCACAACTTCAACGCCGATGGATTCGACTCGCTCTACCCCAAGTACAAGGGCGGCCGGAAGCCGACGTTCACGCTCCCGCAGCGCGTGGAGATCAAGAAGATCGCCAAGTCTCGTCCTGCCGAGCACGGGTTGCCGTTCTCCCGGTGGAGCCTTGCCAAGCTGGCCGATTTTCTGGTCGCCGAGGGGGTGGTCGAGGACATCAGCCATGAGGGCCTGCGCGAGCTTCTCCGTGCGGAAAATGTCTCCTTTCAAGCCATAAAGACCTGGAAGGGCTCTCGCGATCCGGACTACCAGGTCAAGAAGGCCCGCATCGAGCACCTGTACGCGATCACTGACGGCGAGGTCGTCCCCGAGCCCGGCGAACCCACCGTGATCTTCTGCATGGACGAGTTCGGGCCGCTCAACCTGCAGCCCCGCCCCGGCCGCCAGTGGACCGACGTCGGCGGCAAGGGCAAGGACCCCGAGCGTGAACCTCGGCCCAGGATGCGCGCCACCTACACCCGCACCCAAGGGGTACGGCACCTGTTCACCGCGTTAGACCTGGGCAAGGACAAGATGTACGGGCACGTCAAGAAGCGCAAGCGACGCGGAGAGTTCCTGGAGTTCTGCCGCTACCTGCGCAGCCTCTACCCGCCCGAGGTCCGCATCGCCATCGTCTGTGACAACTTCAGCCCGCACCTGACCACCAAGAAGGACAAGCGGGTCGGCGAGTGGGCAGAGGCGAACAACGTCGAGATCGCCTACACGCCCACCAACTCCTCGTGGTTGAACCGCATCGAGGCGCAGTTCACCGCGTTGCGCGAGTTCACCCTCAACGGCACCGACCATGCCGGCCACCGCGAGCAGGGCAGCATGATCCGCCGCTACATCGCCTGGCGAAACCGCAACACCGACAACCCTCGCCTACGACGCATCGTGAAGAGGGCAAACGTGGCCTGACACGGCACTAGATGGACGACTTCGTCCAATACGACGTAGTGTTGAGCAACCGCTAAGCGCCCCGTCGGGCGTGTCGCGTCCCCCATCGAGGAGCAGCGTTGACTCACGAGGTCACTATCGTCGGTTCGACCATCAGCACACCGCGGTTGCGGCTGCGTCCGTGGCATCAAGATGACGCAGCCGAGGCGCTCGACATCTACGGCAGCTCGGAGGTCTCTCAATGGCTGGCCCCGGCAATGGATCACGTCAACGACCTCGACCAGATGCGTGCGGTGATCACCGGATGGATCGGCGCACCTCTGGGATCCGGAGGGCGCCCGAGTGGCCGGTGGGTGATCGAAGAGACCGAGAGCGGGCGTGTCGCCGGCTCGGGGCAGATCCTTCCGCTGCCGCCGGAGGGCGAGGACCTGGAGCTGGGCTACCAGCTCGCTCCATGGGCGTGGGGTCGGGGGTTGGCGGCCGAGGCGGGTCACGCTCTGGCCCACTATGCCTTCAGCAAGGGCGAGGAAGAGGTCTTCGCCGTTGTACGGCCCAAGAACGATCGCGGTACACACGCCGCCCGTCGCATCGGGATGGAGTGGGTCGGAGAAACGGAGAAGTACTACGATCTGCGTCTTCAGGTCTTTCGGCTCCGCAAGGGTGACTTGGACACCTCCGCGCTCCAGCCAGGCCCCGTCGAACGCTGATCCCGGTTCACGCCTGGTCGTTCTCGGGCAAGATGGCTACACCCTGCTCCCGAGCCCGCGCACACACCCGAGAACGCCGTAGCGAGCGTTTCGCTCCCGCATCGAGATGGCGAGGGTGAGCAGGTAGCGTGTGCCCGAGGCCCCGAACGGATGGCCCACGGCCACGGCGTCCCCGTTGAGGTCGAGCCGGTCGTCGGGAATTTCGAAGCCCTTGAACTGCGTCGATGGTTCGCGCAGTACCCCCAGTGCCTGGGCTGCGAACGCTTCGTGGACCTCCCACACGCCGATCTCGACGGGAGCGATACCTGCAGCCGTGATGACCTTGGGCATCGCCCACGCCGGCGCGATGCCCATCAGGCCAGGCTCCAGCGCATGTACCGACGATCCTGGCCAACGGCGCAACCCTAGCTCCGCAACTGTGGCATCGCTGGCGATGACTACGGCGCTCGATCCATCGGACAACGGTGTCGAGTTGCCCGCGGTCATCTGCGTCGTGCCGGGCTGGGCGGGTAGCTTGGCCAACGATTCAAGCGTGGTGTCATCTCGGATCGTCTCGTCATGCTCGAAGATCCGCTGAGCACTACGCCGGGGGTGGTGTGGCGGGAATGGTGATGGACACGATCTCCTTCGCCAGGCGTCCGGTGCCACGAGCCTCCGCGGCATGGTGGTGCGAGCGCAACGCGAACGCGTCGATCTCCTCGCGGGTGAGGCCGTATCTGTCAGCGACGTTCTGGGCTGTCTCGCTCATGGAGATGTAGGCGTTCTGCCGAAGAAGCTCAGGGTGGGCCGGGCCTCCAGCCCCTGACCAGAGGATGTCGAGTATGCACTGTGTGGCCCACGCGGAGCGAATGGCGCATCGGACTTCATGAACGCCCACCCGGAGTGCGACATCGACTCGACCCGAAAACGGGCGAACTCAGGCCGACCGAACTGCAGGTGCCTCGGCCAGGTAGCCATCGGCCACCAGCGCGACGCGGAGCTTCTTCCGGGCGTCGAAGAGCACCTTGTACAGGGCGTTGTGGGTCGAGCCCAGCTCGTCAGCCAGAACATCCATCGGCATGCCGTTGAGGACCGTCGCGGCGAACACAAGCCGCTGGCGATCGGACAGGTTCTCTTCCACCGCAGATGAGACGGCGGCCGCGAACTCCCGGACTTGCGCCTCGTCCTCGGGGCCGACCTCGAACCGCGAAGCGATCTTGGACCAATCCTCTTGTTCGTAGGGAACCTCGTGGCGACGCCAAAAGTGGCGGTTCATCTTGGTGGCCACGTTGAAGATCGCAAACTTGCTCGCCCACGTGGTGAACCGTGCCTCACCTCGAAATTTGTCCAAACGCTCGGTGATGGCCATCAGCGCGTCCGCGGCGGCCTGGTGGGCGATGTCCTCGAGTTCTGGGCCGTCCAGCTTGAGGAGGGGGGCGCGTCGACGTGCCTCAGAATTCGCGACGCGGAGCAGCAAGGGATACAACTCGGCGCATGTCGTCTCTCTCTGTGGGCCTGCAGCGGCGAGATCCCGCACCCACCGGCGGTTCTCTCGATCGATCTCTGCGTCGTCCACTGCAACCTCTTTCGCCAGAGCAGCACAGCCATGTACGCGCTGGTCAGGTCACTCCCGACACCACGCCTAAGTCACTTTATACTGGACGATTAAGTCCACACAAATGACCCACATAGGAGCTCACCAGAAGGTACTTGGACTGTATCGACCAACATGTGGACTCGAAGCGCTCCGCCTGCGCGTCTTGGCCACAGCGCCAACAGAGACTCGAGTTACCGGCTTGCCGGCGCGGCGTCCGGGTCTGGAACCCGCCTCTCGTGGGTCCTCACCATCGTGCTACGGCGGGCCCGGCTGAGAAGAGGCTGGGCCTGTGAGCGCCGATAGCAGGCCCTCCAAGTCTTGGGCGCATGGACCGCAGGCCAGAAAGTGCGCATGAACGCCCCGGAACCGCTCACGCGGGTCGTTGCCCGCAGCAAGCAGCTCCGCGTAGAGGTCCAGCATCTCCATGGCTTCGTCGCAGCCGGCGTCGCGCGGATCGGTCCGGAGAAAGGCGTCTAGTCGAGCCCAGTGATCACTCCGCTGATCGCCGGATGCGTTCTGCGCTTTGTTATCCACGCGTCCACCTCGGTTGATTCATGCCTTGGATGCCTGCCAGAGTGTCCAGCCAACGAGAAGCACTTCCCATCTTCTTGGAGTCGCGCGGTCTGCTCCTGGCCTGGCCGTTTCGGTGTTGTCGATTGCAGTGATCTCGGGGTGAGGCATCGAAGGCAGGTGATCATCAGTAGCCGCACCAGCTGGTTACCCAACGGCTTCTGTCCGGGAACACCAGCTGGAATGTCTGCCTCAACAGTGCCCAGAGGGATGCAGATCTCCTCAAAGGGCAATTCGTTCCATCAGCTGGCGTGTTCTTCGTGGGGCAGCTGCCACTGAGGTCGACGTAGTGGCAGGTGTAGCCGTTGGGATGCTTGATCAAGTAGTCCTGGTGCTCAGGCTCTGCCTCCCGGAACGTCCCGGCAGGGATCACCTCCGTAACGATCTTGCCGGGCCACAGACCGCTGGTCTCGACGTCTTTGATCGTGGCGTTGGCGATATCGCGCTGTTGCTCGTTCTGGTAGAAGATCGTCCCGACGTCATTGCCCTGCCTGTTCAGGGTCGTCGGGTCGTGGACCTGGAAGAAGAACTCCAGCAGTTCGCGGTAGGTGATCTGCAGCGGGTCGTAGACGATCTCGACTGCTTCGGCATGGCCGGGATGGTGCCGATAGGCGGGGTACTCGTTCTCGCCGCCGGTTACCCGGGTCGACACCACCCCGTCCTTCTTGCGCAGCAGGTCCTGCATGCCCCAGAAGCAACCGCCGGCCAGGACCGCAGTCTCGGGTTGTTAGTTCACCCCGCACGTGGTCATGCGACACCTCCCCCGGATGCCGCCGGGCCGGGAGCCGCGTCGAACAGGTGCGCGTACTGGCCATAGCCTTCGGTCTCGAGGTCCTCGGCGGCGATGAATCGCAGCGAGGCAGAGTTGATGCAGTAGCGCATGCCACCCGCATCGGCTGGGCCGTCCGGGAAGAGATGGCCGAGGTGGCTGTCGCCGTGTGCCGAGCGAACCTCTGCCCGGACCATCCCATGGCTGGTGTCGCTGCGCTCTACGATGTTGCCCGGCTCGAGCGGGATGGTGAAACTGGGCCAGCCCGTGTGACTATCGAACTTGTGGACCGACGCGAATAGCGGTTCGCCTGAGACCACATCGACGTAGATGCCCGGCTCCTTTGAGTTCCAGAACTCGTTTTCGAAGGGCGGCTCGGTGACGTCGTCCTGGGTGACCGCCCGCTGTCGTGGCGTCAGTCGCTCGACTGCCTCGGGCGTGCGCTCATATGTCTGTGCCATCGTTCTAGCTCCTCGCTGCGAGATTTGCCTTCTCGTGTTGTTCGCCAAGGAATCCGTGCTGCTCTGTGCTCGGACCTCGCGTGGCCGGGGATCTCTTTGAGGCCTAATTCCGGCCCGCCATGACGCCGCCGTCGACGTTGAGGATCGTGCCGGTGACCCAGCTGGCATCGTCGGAGAGCAGGTAAGTCACCGCAGAGGCAATGTCCTTGGGCGTTCCCACACGGCCGAGCGGGTGGAAGCCGTTGAAGCTGTCGAGCGTGGCCTCGAACTGGTCCTTGGGTACGAACGCCTCGTACAAGGGGGTCGCGACAACGGCAGGCGCCACGGCGTTGACGCGGATCTTGTGCTCCGCGAGCTCCATGGCCAGGTTGTGGGTGAGCGCATGGAGGGCCGCCTTGCCCATCGAGTAACCGGTCGCGGGGGTTGCGGCGATGGCTTGGTGGGCCCACATCGAGCCGATGTTGACGATGGCGCCTCCGCCGGCACTGATCATGCCTCGGGTGACGGTCTGGGTGAGGAAGAAGGCTGACCTGGCGAGCTCGAGGTAGGCGTCGTAGTCGGCGCCCTCGTAGTCGAGGAAGGCCTTGGGGATGAAGAAGCCGGCTGAGTTCACCAGGAGGGTGGCATCAGCGTGCTCGGCCGCCAGCGTGTCCTGGACCCGCCTGACGTCGTCACGGTTGGCAAGATCGGCAGTGATGCCCCATGCCTCCCCGCTCTTGGACAAGGTGTTGACGGTGTCGTCCACGCGGGCCTGATCGCGGCCGATGATGACGGCCGAGCCGCCGGCCGCGATGACGTCTTCAGCACTCTGCCGTCCCATGCCGCTGCTGCCGCCGACGGCGATCAGTTTGCGGCCTTCGAAAGCACCCATGCTTCTTCACTCCTTTGCGATGCGGCTCGTGCCGCAGTTGGCTTCTGAACTAGAGATCCTGCTGGTATGTCTTGGTGAGTGACAGGCTCGCGACAGTTCTTACGTGCCAGGTCGTCGGAGGTCTAGAGGCCAGCCGGCATCTCGCTACGCGACGCGCGGATGACCGGAGACGACCCGGGGAAGAAGCCGGATAGGCCATTACGATCAGGCGGGCCCGTGCCCGACGGGACTGCGGAAGGCCGACCACACGGCCGTCGAGAACGACAACGTCCAGACGATCGCGCCGGTGACCGGGGCGACCCGAAGGAGCCACTCCGGCCTCGTGAGGCCGCCGCAGTCCGCGACCAGAACAGGCACGGCGCGGCGCCATGCAGCGCCGATGCCGTCAGCCGCGCCCCGGCAGCCCTGCATCGGCCGGCCCCTCACCTGAGCCGGACGCGCGTCCTGGTCGATCAGGTGCCAAGGCGCCATCGGGTAAGGATCCCGGCGCCCTCTCTGTCAGACTCTCGTGAGACCTGGAGACGAAGTAATCTACTGTGACTCAAGCAGGGCCGCCGTACGACGAGCAGTACGGATGCTACCTGCCCCATGTTGAGCGCCCCACCTCGGGCTACGCGCGTGCGCTGACTCCACCCTCGACACCAGCGGTGCTCCAGCGAGGTTATCCCGTCCAGATCGATGCCTCGGCGACCGCTCAACCATGACCGCCTCCGCTGACGGGGTCGTGCATCACTGTGGAGGAGTGCACACCCTGTGACGCTTATGGTGCGTCTAGGAGCCGCTGATGTAGTCGGCGAGCTGACGCTCGAGCTCGTCCTTTGGGTGGGCACCGACGATTGTCTTCGCCAGGCTGCCATTGTGGAACACGGCGATGGTTGGGATGGCCATGACGTTGTATCGTGCGGCGGTCTTGGGGTTCTCGTCGACGTTGAGCTTGGCGACAGTGAGTTTGTCCGCATGCTCTGCGGCGATCTCGTCGAGGATCGGCGAGACCATCCGACACGGGCCGCACCACACAGCCCAGAAGTCGACGACGACAGGGGAATCTGCCGCCAACACCGACGTCTCGAACGAGTCATCGGTCACCGTGATCGGCTGCGTTTCCATCTTGCTCTACCTCCGTTTGGCCTTGGAAATCTGCGGTGCGCAGAACCTCTACCCCGGTCGGGTCTCACCGAGACGACACCTGCCGTTCGAGCGTGCCACCGGGATCCGCGTCACACACCTAGTTGGTGACTGCGGGCTTGGACGGTCTTTCGACCTGCGGCGTTTTTGTTGGCTGGGCCACAGACGCATCGCATCTGCCGCCAAGGTCACGCACGCCAGGGTCACGCCTTGTCGCTGGTCAACGCGATGCCTGTCTCAGCCGTGTGCGGGATGAAGGTCAGCGACTCTTCGAGGTAGAGCTGGATCTGCGCGGCGTCGTGGGAGAGGTAACCGACCGACAGGTCCTGTCCCAGGTGCAACGTGTATTCCCCGCCCCGCATCGAGAGCAGGATGGCCCCGTCGAGCGCTGGGGCCCACAGGATCTCGCCTCGACGAGCCGAGTCAGGTGGTCGCGGATGGGGTGACCGTGGTCGGTCTCCTCTGAGACTGTGGTGTAGAGGTCTGCTGAGAGAAGGAGAGCGTAGGGGCCGCCCACGCCGGCGAGCCTGAGTGCGCTCATGGCTCGGGCGACCGAGTCCGGGAGCTCCTTCGGGTCAGAGGAAAGGGTCAACGGCCGATGCGAGCTGACGGCTGTGATACCTGAGATCCCGCCATCGGGGAAACCATGGAAAATAGTGCGATCCTCCGCCTCAGCGGCCTTCTGAGCTGCATCCTTCACCGGCTGCCAGTCGGAGTCTTTGGCGCCCCGATCGACATCGTCGACCGCGGCCCTCGTGACGGTGAACGGGATGCGGAACTCGACCATCAGCTGCGCATGGCGTTGGTGGGCAGTGACACCCTCGACTGGTTCGTCCAGTCGACGAACGTGGCCCGTTCCGACAGCGGAGAGCTCAGCTCCGGCGGGTCCGTCGACGTCGACGACCCGGCGCCCGCAACCCATTGGGTGAAGGTGCGTCGCGCCTCTTCCTCGATCTGCACCCACGCGGCGTCTGAGATCGGGGCGAGCTCTCGATGCAGGTTGTTCACGATTTGCTACTCCTATTCAGGCTGCCGATCCCGAGGGAGTCCGTCCTGATCACAGCGAGGGGCTTTCCTGTCGGGGCTTCGGCTATCGGAGCACGGGTCGGTGGCGGCGCGGTTGTTGGGTGGCCGGTTGGTTCTTCGTCCGTGATCGCGGCCGGAGGGGTCGGACTTGGCCGCGCGAGGAAGTCAGCTGGTGGCGCGAAGAAGAGGCAGCCGGTCACAGCAGTGGAGAAGTCGAGGATGCGGTCCGTGTTCCCGGTGGGCTCGCCCACGAACATCCGATGCAACATGCGCTCGATGACGCCAGGATCAGCGGTGTATCCGATGAAGTAGGTGCCGAACTCGCCAGCGGCTGCGGTTCCAAAGGGCATGTTGTCTCGAACGATCTGTCGGGCTGTGCCGTCGGGATCGATGATCGTCGTGGCTGCGACATGAGAGTTCGACGCCTTGGCGGCGTCGGGCAGCTCGACGTCCGAGAGCTTCTCCCGACCGACGATCTGCTCCTGCTCGGCAACCGAAAGGCGCTCCCATGCTTCAAGGTCGTGGAGGTATTTCTGGACAATCACGTAGCTCCCGCCCGCGTACGCCGGATCCTCTGCACCGACCAGCGCGACCGCTGACGCCTCCCGGTCCGATCGGGGGCTCTCGGTTCCGTCGACGAAGCCCAGCAAGTCACGCTCATCCCAGTAGCGGAAGCCGTGCACCTCGTCGACAGGCTGAACGAGCCCATTGAGCGAGCGCAGGAGCTGGTGGCATAGCTCGAAGCAGAGGTCGAGGCAGAGGTCGAGGCGAGTGGCTCGGATGTGGAAGAGCAGGTCACCAGGGGTCGAGACCGCGGTGTGTTCGGCACCGGATATCGGGACGAAGGCGCGGAGGTGAGCCGGCCGGGGTGCGTCGTACATGCGATCCCACAAACCGGCTCCGATGGCGGCGACACAGGTCAACTGGGCTTCGGGAACGCGGAAGCTGATCGCTCGAGTCAGGCCGCGACGTTCGCGAGGGACTCACGCACTTGTTCTTCACGGCCACGGCTGACCACCACGGTCAAGAAGATCGCGGCCTTCGCAGCGGCGCGAGGATCTCCTGGGCGAGATCTTGGAGGTTCGACTGTCGCATCTGTTGTTGGATGATCGGCTTGATTGGTCAGCTCTCGATCCGGATCTGGCGCACATCGAAAGCGACATAGCCACTGAAGTCGCGGCCGACACGGGCCGCCGCCGACTCCTTGATGTCCGGATAGGACCAAGCCCCGTCCCTGAGCACGGTTCCGCCGACCACGACGTCGTGATACTGCGCCCTCCCCTTCCAGGGACAGGTATAGGGAGTCGGGCTGTTGCGGAGCACACCGGCCACAACTGAGTCCGGCGGGAAGTAGACATTCCCCTCTATACCGACTACCGCCTCGTTCGCGGCCTCGGCCACGACGGTCTCCCTAACCACTGCCTTCATCCGTTTCCCCTCATCGATCCTTTGCCTGGCCACATTCGCCCTCGTGACTGGCCGAGTGAGCCCCAGGAACACCCAGTCCGCCCCGTCGATGGCCTCTCCAAGTCGAGACCACCGGTTGAGGCGACGGGCCGTAGCCGGACGCTCGAGTTGGTGCAGTCAGAGCCCGCTTGCGCGTTCAGCTAGACGTTGGTGTCGGGAAGGGCTCTCCTTCTTACCCGTGTCTTGAGAACGCGCAGCCGGACGGATGAGGCGTGAGCTCATCGCGTTGGCCAGCCGGCGGTCGCGGTTAGGCGGGACCTGGGGTGGGCGGAAACAACCACGAGCTGGAGCCCGAGATGTTGAGCCACGTGCCCTGTGGTGTCCGGGCCACTCGGGCGACCATCGCCTCACACTCGCGACAGCGCAGCACAGTTCCCGGTCCGCCCAGGTAGGCCTGCAGCTGTCCGAATGCTTGTGTGGCGCCACAGCTACCGCAGCGGACAGTGACGGTGGTCGGGTCGCTTGCGAGGATCCCGGCAAACTCGCCGGCAGCGGCGTTACCGTCCAAGACCGCGCCTGACTCGGGGCCGTCTTCGTGGACGGCCGGGGTCGAGAGATCCGAGGTCATCGATCAACTCCTGTTGGTCCGAATCGTTCCGTGCGTATGCGATCGTCAGGGTAACCCGTCTCGCGGAGCAGGCCTGTGGCGTGGTCAACGAAGCCAGAGGGGCCGCACACGTAGACTCGGGCCGCCAGAGGCTCCGGCCACGCGGACGAAGGTTGGATGTCCTCGACCGCGAGGTGTGAGGCGGGACGGGGGTGCCCGTCGGGGACCTTGCGCGTGTAGACGAGGCGCACTTCGGCGGACCCCGGCGCGGACAGATCGGCCGACATCTCTTCCAGTTCAGGCCCGTACATGAGGTCGCGAGGGCCGCGAAGCGAATACACGAGCATCGTCGGCGTCGAGTCCCCCTCTCGCTTCCGGGCTCGCAGCATGGTGACCAGCGGCACCACCCCTGATCCGCCGGCGATCAGGAGTACTGGGCCGTCCCCGATGGATGGGTCCCCCGGCTCCCAGACGAACCATCCACCGATGGGCCCGCGCACGTCGAGCTCGTCACCGATCTTCATGATCTCCGCCAGGTACGGCGAGACCTCGCCGTGGGGTAGGAGGTCGACGGTGACCGCGACGCGGTTGGGTGTGGCAGGCTCAGCCAACGAGTAGCTCCGTTGGGCCGAGTAGCCGTCCGCGGCTGTGAGACGTACGTCTACGTGCTGACCGGGCAGATGTCCGGTCCAGCCGGGGACGCGTAGAGCAAGTGTCCGGGAATGCCAGGACTGCGAGTGCAGACCGATGAGCGTTGCCTTGCGCCAGTGATTCCCTGCCGGCGGAGTGGCTTCTACGGAGCTGTCGGCCGGGCCCTCGGTCGTGTTTGTGTCAGTCACCGGCGTGCCGCTCCTCGCGCCACGGGTTCCCGTAGTTGTGATAGCCGAAGCTTTCCCAGAAGCCCGGCTCGTCGAAGCGCTGCATCGTGATGCCGTTCACCCACTTCGCGGACTTCCAGAAGTAGAGATGCGGCACGAGTAGCCTGGCCGGACCACCGTGCTCAACGTGAAGCGGCTCTCCCTCGTACTCGTACACGATCCAGGCCTTGCCCCCAACCAGGTCCTCCAACGGGAGGTTCGTGGTGTAGCCCCCGTACGAATGCACCATCGCGTATTCGTCGTAGGTCTCGATGTCCTCGAAGAAGGTGTCGAGCGCGACGCCCCGCCACTGGGTCCCGAGTTTCGTCCACCGGGTCACGCAGTGGATATCGACGTTGATCTCCTCTGAGGGCAAGGCCATCATCTCGTCCCAATTCCACCGCCTTGGCTTGCCGCTCTCAGGCGTGATTGTGAAGCTCCATTTCTCCGTCGAGATCAGCTGCGTTGGCCCAGCCGTCAGCACGGGGAATCCGTGGGTCAGATGCTGGCCGGGCGGCAGATCGACGGCACGCGGATCGTGATGACCGAAGAAGCCACGCGAGATTGTCACCCTGTGCTCTCTTCCAGACCCGACGGTCTTTAGTGGTGGGTGTCTCACGGTCGGGTCGATGGCGGCAGCGACCGTACTATGGACGATTTCGTCCAACATAGGGTCCCGCTGTAACCGGTGTCAACGCGCACGCGCGCGCACCGCGCTCTCTAGGAGCTACTGAACATCATCCCGCGCGGCGCGGTAGGCCTTGTGGTTGGGCCGGTCGTTGGCCTTCGGGTTCGGCGCATGCCCTCGAGCCCACTGCGACGCTGGCACCGGAGCCGACGGTCGCCCTTCTTCCTGTCCTTGGCGATGGCACCACGATGCTGGCTGCCCTCCATCTCCTCGACGTTAGGATCTTGTCGTCGATGTCGGTGATGTCGGTGATGTCGCGGATGAACGTCACCGCGTAGCCGCGGTCGCGCAGCGAGCGCTGCAGGAACGTCGAAGTTGACCCCCGAGCGGACGTGAGGCTCCGACTGCACGGTCAGGCCACAGATGTTTCTCTCGCCCCGATCAACTATGAGAGAGGCCGTTGCGAGCGTGTTGGATTGCAGAACTCGGACTATATAGACCAGAATCCGGCGAGGTGGCCGAGAGAAACGGGCCGTCGATCAACGCCCTGGCCGGCCCTGTCGTGGTGCGACCAGGCGAACCGAGACGGTGGCCTCCATTGGCTGATGGCAGATGTTCCGACGTGCTGCGATTCGGCGGCGACCCCGGACTGGCACCTGAACACCTTCAGGATTCATTGGCCGCCCATCTGGCTAACTGCCCGGACTGCGCGTCATATGTCTCACAGATCGCCACGACCCGCGAGTTCCTTGGACGGCACGCTGGTCCCGGCGACGTCCAGAACGACCTGGCCGACGACGTGATGCCGGTGGCAGGAGAGTCCCTGGCGACGGGCGCCGAGGCCTTGCGAAGTGCGGACTCACTCGAAGACCTCAACAGCGATGCCGATGAGCCCGCGCTCTTCTACCCAGATCTCTACCCAGGCGAAGACAGGATCGACGGGTGGGTCGATAGCCCGGAACAGTGGCGCGGCGGCGCACAGCCTGGGCCCGGAGGAAGTCGACGAGACCCGAGAGGTATACGACCTGCTCGACAAGGCACTCGGCGAACCGCCCGAGCCACTCGGCGAGCTTGTCGCGCTCGTCGATCTACAGGGCTACGCGCTGGCCGGCTCAGCGCAAGCACTCGGACTCGACGAGCGATCGGCAACAGCCGCCTTGGCACGCGCGCCCGGAACCACGTCCGTGGCCGTCTCGACGAGTACCTGCATGGTGCCGAGTCAACGGCGCAGGGTGCCCCGGTGAGCCAAGAGAGCCCATCTGGCCGCGACGCCGGGGGCGGCGCCCTCCCGTCAGAAGCGCAGCCAAACGCACCGGGCCTTGTTCTCCAGATGCAGATCGTCTGAGCGAGCAGAGCACCATCTGACCCGAGGAGGAGCATGTCATTAACAGCATCCGACCTTGAGCGTATTCGCTCCGAGATCACCGCGGATCGCGACAATGCCTGGGCTGCAGCGGCGAACTACCAGCCGATATACGTTGCCGACGCCGCGGCACGCATAGCGATTGTGGGACAGGCGCCCGGACGCAAGGCACAGGAGTCGGGCATCCCGTGGAACGACGCGAGTGGAGCCCGTCTCATCGACTGGCTCGGAGTCGACGAGACAACGTTCCGCGCCTCATCACGCTTCGCTCTCCTGCCGATGGACTTCTACTACCCCGGCAAGGGGCCACACGGTGACCTTCCTTCTTGCCAAGACTTCGCAGCCCGATGGCAACCCGCGGATCCTCCAGGCGATGCCCCACATTCAGCTGGTGCGAGCGGCCCTGGCGTAACGGGCGAAGGCATCATTGAAGCTGATTAGTATACTAAATAGTCCAATGAGCGTGGCAGAATACGTGAGCGGTGTCGACTGGCCGGGAGGGATTGATGAGGACACACTTCGGGGAAGTCCTGGCCCGCGAAAGCGCTTGTCTGGCTGGAGTCACCGATGGGGCGATGCTAGCCAGCTGGCGTCGCCGGGTCGTCAAGGAGCTCATGACCCCCGCGATCGCCGTACGTGTTGGCGCTGCGACAATCAGGTGATGCACCTGAGCGAGCCGACTTACTCGATCGCTGGCGCGAGCTCATCGCCGAGACGGTGGACCGGTTGCTGCAGTCCGGCATCACGTGGGACATACTCTGGCCTTCCGCGCAGACCCCGAGGGGCGATGTTGACCCCCAGAAGACTGCGGTGCTGATTCTTGCTGCGCTTCATGGAGGAAGCACCCTGAGTCAGATTGCACAGGACCCATGGCCACTCAACGCCGCGCTCGACATCGCGCTCGCGCCTTTTGCGGCGACCGAGGACGACAGCCCTGCGAGGAAGGGGAACGAGTAGCCCGATATCAGTAACATGAATTCGTGATGACGACCGCTGACTCGCAAACTGGCAGACGCCTGACGGCGCGCGGTGCAAAAACGCGGGCAAGGATCGTCGCCGCAGCAGCCGACCTGATGTACATCCAAGGAGTCGGAGATACCACGCTCGACGACGTGCTCGCGGCGAGCGGAGTGAGCAAGTCGCAGTTGTACCACCACTTTGACGGCAAGGACGCACTCGTACGGGCCGTCATCGACCACGTAGGAGAACGCGTCATCGAGCGTGAGCGCGACGCCCTCGGCCATGTCTCGACGATCCCAGGGCTGCGACGCTGGCGGGATGCGTTGGTACGGAACAACGCCCTTCGCCATGGCGCCTACGGCTGTGCGCTCGGCTCAATGGCCTCCGAGGTTTCCGATCATGACGCTCTCGCGCGCCAGGCCCTGTCCCACCTGTTCACCGAATGGCAGGGACTGCTGGCAGACGTATTGCGCAGGCTTCAAGACGGTGGTGCGCTTCCGCCCGAGGCGTCGATCGACCAACTCGCGACCGGGCTCTTGGCCGCCCTCCAGGGCGGATACATGCTGGCCCAGACTGCGCGCGATGTCACACCGATGGCAACATCAATCGACATGGCGCTTGCGCATATCGAGAGCCTGTCTGCTGGTTGAGTTCACCGCAGACCAAGCCACAGACAGAGGCTGTGACCCTAGCCCGAGATTCGGTTCGAACTCACCAGTCGTCTAGCCCGTCTGGGTCATAGGAGTAGTCCAGCGAGATTCCAGGTCGGATCTTGTGGAGGTCGGCCCGGCCCATCCGCAGCACCTCGAGTCTTACACCACGGTGTGCCCAGTCGAAGTCATCGACGACTGTCATTCCGAGACGCTTGGCAACGGCGAGGCTGCCGGCGTTTTGCGCCGGCGTCGCAACGAAGACCTCGTCGACGTCGTCGGCAAGAAATGCCTGGTGTGCCAGGGCATGCCCAATCTGGCCAGCCACACCGTGGCCACGGGCCACGGGCCGCAGATGCCACCCCATCACAAGCTGGGGATCGCGCGGACTGAAGGGAAGCAGGGTCGCGCCGCCGAGGAGCTGGCCGTCATCGGCCGCCTCCACTGCCCACAGGCCCTGTGGCACCGGGCTCTGTGACGACTGCAGATCCCAGTCTCCCAACAGTTCGCGCATCTCGGCGAGGTCACGCACAGGCTGTCGCCTGCCGATCGCCTTGGCGGTTCTCGGGTCCCCATAGATCTCGAACGCCCCCTGGGCATCTTCGGCAGACCAAGACCGCAAGATGAGGGTCGGAGTGACGATGCGCTCAGGCTCGATGGTGATGTGCAGGTCGTCCATGACGTCAGCGCCCGCTGTTCGTGTCTCGCGCGGAGCGAGTGGCGGTGAAGGCCGAGCGGCTGATGTCGACGGCGTCGTTGTGGTCTTGGACGTAGTCGGCGGCAAACCCGCAGTAGATGCCAACCTTGGTCCGACTCTGGCTCAGGTCTTCTAGAGCGTAGCGCGCCAGGGTCGACGCGATGCCCCGATGCCGTTGGTCTGGGTCGACGTAAGAGTGGGTGAGCGTGACCCGCTCGCCAGTCGTCTCGTAAGCCAGGTTACCGACGACCCGGCCATCGGTCAGCGCCTCGTAGAGCCGGGTGGTCTCGTCCTTGCGCACCTCAACGGCGGCCGGTGATGGCTCCATGTTCTCTTCTCGCCTCGTTCGTCTTCGGTCGGTGGCCCCGAGCAGTCCTCATCAAGCGCACGAACGGACCACCTAGTCCAATATATGCTACTGCGACTGTGCAGTACGCGCATATAGACGCCATACTTGGACTTGAAGGTCCGATATAGCGCGCGCACGAGTGCGCGGCGTGACTACACATTGGAAGGGTGATCCGATGAGCAGGGAAGAACAGGCGCCGGTAACCGAGGAGCTGATCGACAACACCGATCAAGGCCGCTTTGAGCTCTACCGCGACGGCGACCTAGTCGGCTGGCTCTACTACACCCACCTGAAGCCCAACCGGTACGCAATACTGCATACCGAGGTGGAGTCGAGTCATCAACACCAGGGCGTAGCGGGCGCGATGGTGCGGCGAGTGCTCGACGAGATCCGCGCCCGCGAGGGCACGATCACCGCTATCTGCCCCTTTGTGGCCGACTACCTCTCGCGAACGACCACCTATGCCGATCTGATCGACGCCCGACACCCAGGCTACTCCGATCGTGCTGCTGCCGAGTCAGCGCGGGCCAAGGCCGGTGGCTGAGACCACCGGGCCCCGCTCAGCAGACCCCCCGGACGAGCACTATCGCGGCCTCACGACGTGGTCGCGCGGTGGCCTAGTTCCTCCGCAGCATCCTGGGAGATCATCTCGGCAGCGCTCTCATTCTCACAGCGGTCATGGTGCTCTCGTTGCTCTGGGCAAGTGTCACCGGTCGGACCTACCACTCGTTCCGGGACACCAAGATTTAAGTCGCCGTTGGAATGCAGATGTTGGTCCCGAAAGTGGGCAATCTCATGCCGGTACCTCAGGCGCCTCGGGCAGGTAGCCACTGGCCACTAGTGCAAGGCCACCCGCACCAACCCCCCTCACCACCGCCCAGAAACAGGCCAACCAGCTCATCAGCAGCGAACGCGCCCCCGTCGAGCCGTCGGTCAGTTGCTTGGTCAGGTGCTGTGCCTGCTCGGCCAATTCGGCACGGCGGGCGGCGATCCGTTCCAGCAGCGACGACATCTGGAGGCTTCGGGTACGTATGCCTTAGATGCTTGACCAGTCCGCTGGGGTGTTCCCCTACGAGTCGTCCGACCCTGACCCCATAGTTAACGCTGGTCCACGAAGGCCCAGTTGCTGCCTCCGAGTCCTTATGGACGAATCCGGATGATCGTCTTTCCGTTGCGTCGCTCGGTCGGGTTGAGGGCGGCGGCGGCGTCGTCGAGGATCGCGACGTTGCCGATGTTCGTCCGCAGCCGCCCATCCCGGACCCGCTGGACGACTCGAACCACGTCTGAACGCCGGACGGTTACGCCAGGTCGTGCTCGAGCGCGGTGAGCTCCTCGTCGCGGTCGCCTTCCGCAGGGGTAGGCGCCGGCGCCAGGATGGACCTTGTCGATGAGATCGAGGTTCCAGGCGGCGAGCAATGAACTCACCCACGACCGGGCAGATGACGGTGATCTTCTTCCCGCTCTCGCGAATCTCATCCAGCACGCGAGCGGCGAGCTCTGTGACCACCCGATTGCGGCGGTAGGTGGGGGCGACCCAGGTCGTCAGCAGCACAACGCGGCCGCCCACGAACCGGTACGGGAGCTCGGCGATCGCTTCGGCGCGCCGAGGGTGGCGATCCAGCGGCCGCGCTCCGCGTCGTTGCTGAAATCGAGCTCCCAGCTGGACCTCCACCTCGCCGAGACTTGTCTCATCCAGAGCAGCGATGAGCGCCGCGGGCGGCCGCCTCTGCCTCGATATTGATCGTCATTGCCGAAAACGTTCTGTTGGGGGCCCGTAGGTTGGTTTAGGACCGGCGTGACCCTTTGGTCACCCCAGGGTGCTTGGGGTCGATGAGGTCGGTGTACTCGGGGTTGTGCTCGATGAACCTACGCACGACCGGGCACATGATGGTGACCGTCTTGCCTTGCGCACGCACGTCGTCGAGGACGCGTCTGATGAGCTCGGTGCCGATGCCCTGTTTGCGGAACTCGGGGAACACCGAGGTGGCCAGCAACACGAGCCGGTTGTCGCTGGCGACGTTGTAGGGCAGGCCGGCGATCTCGCGGTCGCCGGCGATGGCCTCGTAGATGCCGATTTTCTCGTCGTTGACGACTTGGAAGTCGAACGCGGGGGCGTGGGGGTCGTCGATTACCTCGTCGATAAGGGCGATCTGGTCCTGGCTGAGGGTGCCTTTCCCGTCGGGGTATCCGGCCTCGTCCGGGTATTCGAAAGCGTAGCGGCCCGGCTCGGTTGGGTCCGTCATGAGGGTGTCCGTTCGTTGATGGTCATCAGATCGCTCTCGGGTCGTGGCGATAGTCCTACTCGCCCAGTCGCATGTCGTCGACGTAGGCGAAGGGCCAACCATCGACGTACTTCTCGCTCCTGCGGGGGGTCGTTCTCGTGCTTGGGTGTGCCGAGTCCTTACGAGCGAACGCGGATGATCGTCTTTCCCTTGATCCGCTCGGTCGGGTTGAGGGCGGCAACGGCGTCGTCGAGGGTCGCCACGTTGCCGATGTTCGTCCGCAGCCGCCCATCCCGGACCCGCTGGACAACCTCACCCAGTTGCGCGCGATCGGCCTCGACGACGAAGTCAACCGCGAGGCCGTCCGCCGGCCTTGCCTCGGGCGGCCCGGCAATGGTCACCAGGGTTCCGCCGGCTCGGACCAGGCCTGCGGACCGCTTCTGGATGTCGCCACCGATCACGTCGAAGACCAGATCGACTCCGCCGACGTCTTCCAAAGTGTCGTTATCAAGGTCGACGAACTCCTGCGCCCCGAAGTCGAGCGCCGTCTGACGGTCGGCGGCACGTCCGGTACCGATGACGTAGGCGCCAGCCTCTTTGGCGAGCTGAGTCACCATCGAGCCGACTCCCCCGGCCGCACCATGTACGAGAACGGTCTGCCCCACTTGGAAGCGGCCGTGCACGAACAATCCCTGCCACGCGGTCAGACCCGAGATCGGCAGGCTCGCCCCAACCGTGAAGTCGACGTCGCCCGGCAGCGCCGCGACGTTACGCGCCTCGATGGCCACGTACTCGGCCAGGGTGCCGTCGCGAGTCCAGTCCGCAAGGCCGAACACCCGCTGTCCCACCGACAGCCCCCTCGTGCCATAGCCGAGCGCGGTGACCACACCAGCCAACTCGTGGCCGGGGATCGACGGCGTGCGGTCCCGGCCGAGGCGATCGGTCCAGGTTCCGGGCCACGTCAGCTCTCCCGGGGTGAATCCCGACGCATGAACCTCAACGAGGACATCGTTCCCCGTCGCCTCCGGCTCTGGCCGCTCCGCCAGCGTCATCCCGGCCGTTCCCGCGGCCTCATCTGTCACCACAATCGCCTTCATTTGGACGCCTCTCTGTATCAGTCGCTCGCCGACACGACACTTCGGCTCTTCCATGTAGTGACGCCAGACGTCGATGTCTTACCTGGCTGAGCGGAAAGATCTGTGACGCGGAGTGCGGCCCCGGTGCGCTGCGTTCGAGGCCACTCGTCGCCGCCGCTCTGACTGCACTTTCGAGTGGCCCGTTTGATGGCTTAAAGGCTCGGCGGGTGGTCAGGTTCGCTCGGATCCGTACAGCAGCCGATGCTGTGGTGGGTGGGTGGACGACGCCGTCGTCGTGGATACGTTGATCAGCCGCGCGCCCAAGAGCGATCGTCGTCGCGATCAGCCAACTGGTCTCGAGGGTGTTGAACTCGCCGTTCGCAAAGGCTGCATTTGATGAGGGAGTCCAGGATTCGTTCAAGGCGAACGTGCCGTGTGACGTCCGTGAGCACGGTCCGCCCACCCGCAGGCAGCTCGCGGACGCGCTGGACGTGGTGCCCAGGACAGTGCTCTACCTGACGGTCTGGCCGCGCTCGGCCGCCATGTCGGGGCGCGCAGTGAACGCACGCAGTAGCGCAATCGTCCACACGACGCACGCCCATCACCTCACCGGCGGAATCCGGGGATGGGCCGTATGCGGCAACTCGTCTCCACACACGTGGCCAATGCGACGTATGGTGCGAACATGAGGCAGTCTAGGCTTTAGTTCGTGACCCACTTCGATGTCCTCATCCTCGGTGCCGGCCCTGGTGGATACGTCGCCGCCATCCGCGCCGCGCAGCTCGGCAAGTCGGTCGCCGTCGTGGAAGAAAAGTATTGGGGCGGTGTCTGCCTCAATGTCGGCTGCATTCCGTCGAAGGCGCTGCTACGCAACGCGGAGATCGCCCACATCATCACCCAGGAGAAGGACACCTTCGGCATCACGGGTGAGGCGACCATGGACTTCGGTGCCACCCACAAGCGCAGCCGCGGCGTCGCCGAGGCGAGCGCCAAGGGCGTGCATTACCTGATGAAGAAGAACAAGATCACTGAGATCGACGGTTGGGGCACCCTCACCGGGCCCAAGTCGATCGACGTTTCCAAGGACTCTCAGACCTCGTCCTACACCTTCGACAACTTGATCATCGCCGTTGGTGCCACGGTGCGGTTGGTTCCGGGTGTCACGCTCTCAGAGAACGTGGTCACCTATGAGGAGCAGATCCTCACCGACCAGTTGCCGAAGTCGATCGTCATCGGCGGTTCGGGCGCGATCGGGGTGGAGTTCGCCTACGTGCTCAAGAACTTCGGGGTCGACGTCACCATCGTGGAGTTCCTGGACCGAATGGTGCCGACCGAGGACGCCGACGTATCCAAGGAGCTGCTCCGCGCCTACAAGAAGCTGGGCGTCAACGTGCTGCTCTCCACGGCGGTCAAGGGTGTCGAGGACACCGGCTCCGGCGTGCGTGTGACGGTGGCCCCGTCCGCCGGCGGCGATGAGCAGATGATCGAGGCTGACAAGTTCCTCGCAGCCTTTGGTTTCGCGCCGCGTACGCAGGGTTTCGGCCTGGAGGCTGCTGGCGTCGCGCTCACCCACCGTGGTGCGGTCGCGGTTGATGCTCGCGGTCGCACCAACGTCGAGGGCGTCTATGCGATCGGTGACTGCACCGGCAAGTTGATGCTCGCTCACACCGCTGAGGCGATGGGCGTGGTCACCGCTGAGACGATCGCCGGCACGGAGACCATGGAGATCAACTTCGACATGATTCCGCGTGCGACGTTCTGCCAGCCGCAGATCGCGTCCTTCGGATACTCCGAGGCCCAGGCGAAGGAGAAGGGATACGACGTCAAGGTCGCGCAGTTCCCATTCTCTGCCAACGGTAAGGCCCGTGGCATGGCTGAAGGCGTCGGATTCGTCAAGGTCGTCGCGGACGCGACTCACAACGAGTTGCTCGGTGCGCACATGATCGGCCCGGAGGTCACCGAGCTGCTGCCGGCGTTGACGCTGGCTCAGCAGTGGGACCTGACGGCGGACGAGGTGGCCCGCAACATCTTCGCTCACCCGACGCTGTCGGAGGCGATGAAGGAAGCCATCGAGGGCATCGCCGGTCACATGATCAACCTCTAGCCGTCTCTGCATGAGAGTCCCGTCTTGCCGTCAGGCAGGCGGGCTCTGTGCGTAATCGACAGGTTCAGGGCTTCGGCTTGGGCTTGGGGTGCCCGTCCTCGGGTAAGGAGGCTGCTGGTCTGGTGCGGCGAGGTCTGCGGCCGTCACCAGGCATGCGGCGATCGCGGACTCGACGAGCTTGACCCGTTGGTTGCCGGCCGTGCAGGCGACGCCGGTGGGTGCCAAGAACTCGGCCGCGCTATGTGACCCGCGCGTATTCGTGGATCAGCCCGCCCAGGCGGTCACGTCGGATGACCTTGATATCGTCCTCGACCGGGTCGGGAAGGGTTCGCAGTGGAGCGGCCTGACCCACGAAGCGATGCGGGCGATGCCCATTGAAGTGGGCCTCATAGGCAGCCAGCACGCGTCGTAAGTGGCGGGCGTTGATGATAAGGATCCGATCGAGGAGCTCTCGGCGCAGGCCACCGATCCAGCGTTCGGCTTGTGTTGTCCGGTCGGCTCAAGCGGTACTACGGCCACCTCTGACGTGTGAGTGCCGAATATTGTGTCGCCTCATGCGACCTGGGCGTACTCATGCAGGAGGCCGCCGAGCCGGTCTCGTCGGGAGACCTCGATGTCGGCGTCGACCGGATCAGGTAGCCCCCGCAGCGGGCTGCCTGCTTCAAGGCCCGGTGCGGACGATGCCTATTGAAGTGGGTCTCGTACTCGGCAAGGACCTTGCGCAGGTGGCGTTCGTTCATGATGAGGATCCGGTCGAGTAGCTCGCGGCGTACGCTGCCCACCCACCGCTCCATGATCGCATTCATCCGAGGAGCCTGTGGTGCGGTGAGCACCACGCGGATGCCCTCGGTCGTGAACACCTCATCGAACAACCTGGTGAACTTGCTGTCCCGGTCTCTGATCAAGAATCGGAAATCACCGATCCGATCGCCCAGGTCGAGTACCAGGTCGCGGGCTTGCTGGGCGACCCAGCCAGCGGTTGGGTTCGCCGTGACCCCCAGCACGTGCACCCGCCGGCTGGCGTGCTCGACCACGGCGAAGCAGTACAGCCGCGCAAGCATGACCGTCTCCACGCTGAAGAAGTCGCAGGCAAGAATCCCGGACGCCTGGGCCTTGAGGAACTGAGCCCAGGTCGGACCGCTACGTCGGGGCGCGGGATCGAAACCAGCCCTGTGCAAGATTGCCCACACGGTGGCCGGGGACACCTTCCGGCCCAGGCCGGCGATCTGCCCGGCGATGCGCCGGTAACCCCAGTCCGGATTCTCGGCGGCCAGGCGCAGCACCAGCGCGCGAATGGTGGGTCGGATCGGTGGCCGTCCCGGCCCATGCTTGGGTAGGTCCAGCGTCGCTTCACCAGGTCAGCGTGCCAACGCAGGAGCGTCCGCGGTGTGACGAACAGGTGACATCGGCGGCATCGGGGCAGGAAACGCACGAGCGCGGAAATGATCGCCCGGTCTGCCCACGATGGCCGGGGAGCGGCGACCTGGCGGCGGAGCACAGCCAACTGATGCCGCAGTACCAGGATCTCTGTGTCTTTGAACGCCTGTGATCGGGCGAGCAGCACAATCCAGCCGAATACCCGTAAGACGATCAAGTACAGCAGCCGCAGAGCCATCCTGTGATCCTGCCGGAGCTGGTCCATCGAACACAGCAAAACCCCAGATCAAACCCTGCGACACAATATTCGGCACCCACACCTCATCCTGCGCATGGCCGCAGAGAACCCGGGGTGGGGCCACCGGCGCATTCACGGTGAACTGACCCGCCTCGGCCACAAGATCGCCACCTCGACCGTGTGGAACATCTTGAACCGGGCCGGGATCGAGCGGGCTCCGCGCCGCAGCGGGCCGACACGGAAGCAGTTCCTGACCGCCCAGGCCGAGCACATCGCCGCGGTCGACTTCCTGCATGTGGACACCGTCAAGCTCACACGCCTTTACGCCCTGATCATGCTCGAACACGACAGCCGCCGTGCCCACGTGCTCGGCGTCACGGCGAACCCCACACGATCGTGGACCGCCCAGACCGCCCGCAACTTCCTCATCAATACCGACGCCGACGCGACAAAGCTGAAGTTCTTGATCCGCGACCGTGGCGGCCAATTCACCGATGCCTTCGACGCGGTCTTCGCCGATGCCGGCCTGCGTGTCATCAAGAGCCCACCACAGGCCCCGAAAGCGAACGCACACTGCGAAAGGATCGTCGGCACCCTGCGCCGCGCACTTTTGGACAGGATGCTCATCCTCAACGAGCGCCATCTACGCCGAACGCTCATCCGCTACCCGGAGCACTACAACACGGCTCGGCCTCACCGCGGCATCGGACAGTTGTCCCCAGCGCAAGCCGAAACCGGACCGCCAACCCCCATCGACCTGGCCAAGCACCGAGCCCACCGCAGACCCATCCTCGGCGGCCTGATCAACGATTACCAGATCGCCAACTGAGACCACCGGCAACCAGCAGGTCAGACACCGAATCCTATTATTGAGCCCTACAGGAGCGGCGAACAGCCGCCGCCCCGGGCAGGAAGGTCCGGGCGATGGCCGACGCGCGGAGAGGAGGTCTACGGCATGGCGGTGGCGCGGCAGGAGCGCACCGGGTTGAACTGGTCACCGAGGTCGCCCACCGCGTTCCCGTCGGTGTTCCTCGCCATCGCGTTGCCGCAGATCCGGCGCTGCGGCGCGCGCACGAACTTGATGCCGCCGGCGGCGTTGCCGGTGATCACGTTGCCGTACACGTCGTTGTCCACGCCGTCCGCCTCGGTGTCGCCGCCGAGTCGCACGCCCGCGCCAACGTTGCCGTAAGAGGTGTTGTACCGGAAGACGTTGCCGTTGCCCCGGGAGTCCAGGCCCGCGGACTCGGGGTCCTTCTGCCCGGTACAGGTGTTGTACTCGACGATGTTGGCGGTTGAGTTCTCCTTCACGTCCACGCACTCGTTACCTTGGGTGTCGAACACGTTGTGGTGAACCCTGTTGTCCCTGCTGACGTCGGGGCGGCTGTCGGGGGCGCCGTTCGCCCCCTGCTGCTCGGGCGCGGTGCCGATGTAGACACCTTCGCCATTCTTGCCGCCGCCGTCGAACATGAAGTCGTACACCCCGCACGGCCCCACAGTTGAGTTCGCCACCTCTGAACGGGTGATCTGGTACCGCAGGCGGACGCACTCCCCGCCGGCGTTCTTGAGCGTCATGCCGAGGATCCGCACCCGGCTCAGGCCGACGCCGGGGGTGGTGCTCATGGCGTAGATGAGCTTGTCGCGGTACCCGTCCGGGCTGGACGGCGAGCCGTACAGGCCGTCGATGGTGAACCCGGAGAGCGTGATGTCGGCGTGGCGCACCTGGACGATCCGCGCACCGCCGCCGCCCTTGACGACGGCGTCCGCCGGGCCGGTGACGGTGACGCCGGGGCGGATAGTGACGAAGTCCTGCGAGTACGTCCCCGGGGCCAGCTGGACCGTCGCGCCCTCCGGTGCCGTGTCGAGCGCCTTCTGCACTGTCGCGAACGGCGACGCGCTCGTGGTGCCGGCGTTGGCGTCGGACCCCGCGGGGCTGACGTAGTAGTCCCCGTCCCCGGCGGCGAGCGCGCGCGACGGGCCGAGCGCGAGCAGGAACGCGGTGGACGCCGCGAGGGGGATGAGGCGAGCGCTGTTCATTGTGAACTCCACAGGGTGCGTAAACGGTTGCCGGGTGGTAGAGCCGATGTCCTGCCGTCAGGCGCGCCCGGCGAAGCCGATCGCGACCAGCAGGGGGATGGTGGGGCCGAACAGCAGCGGGCCCACGGTCAGCGGCAGCGTGAGCGCGGGCACGACCAGCGCCGCAGCGAGGAGCGCCAAGCCGCGGCGGGCCGAGCCGAACGCGAGCAGCACGGCGGCGCGCCGCCAGTCACCCGGCCGGTCGCGAGCGGCGACGGCGGCGAGCGCGAAGTGGTAGGGGATCAGCGCCGCCGCGATCCCTGCCTGCGCGGTGAGCAGGACGAACGCGAACAGCGACGCCTGCTCGGCGAGGAACACCAGGTTGGCGACGAGGACCGCGGCCACGGCGGTGGAGACCAGGCCATGCCGCCACAACGTGGCCCAGTACCGCGGGAAGGACCGGAACGTCGCGACGAAACAGCGCTGGTCACCGTCGTCACGCCAGCGCGACAGCGCGTGCCCGGCCGCCGCGAGAGCGGGCAGCCAGGTCACCACGCCCAGCGCCAGCGCGCAGAATGCCAGCCCCGCCAGCGCCGGGTTGGCGACCCACTCCAGGCCGCGCAGCAGCCCGCGGGTCAAGCGAGCCGGGATCACGCCGGCACCCCTGTCCACGGCTCGGCAGACTCATGGATGACCTTTCCGTCGCGGACGACCCTGGTCGCGGCCACCAGGGCGACGCGGTCACCGGACACGATGACCGCCGCCGCGTCGGCCTCGACGCCGCCGCCCGACACCCGCCCGCCGTCCGGGGCGAGCAGCACGGTCTCCTCGGGCAGCCCGCCCGTGGCCGGGAACACCACCACCGCCTGGTTCGCGGCCGTGGCACGGCCCATTGCGACCGGCTTGCCGGGGGCGAGCGCCGGGGCCGGCTCCAGAGCGAGGAGGAAGGCCGTCCGCGTCACCCGGGGGCTGGTGGTGCGGAGCGTGTGCTGCGTCTTGGCCATGCTCAGGCTCGGCGTGGAGGCCGTCGGGTTGGCCTCGACGTCGGTGGTGGTCTCGGTCACCACCGCCTCCGCGGGGGCCAGGCGCCGCACCCAGAGGTGTCCCGGCCCCGACACGAGCGCGGTGATGTCATCGCCGTGCCGTTCGGCAGGCCAGTCGCTGTGCAGCAGCAGCGTCCACTCGCGCGGCACGTCGGCGGCGAGCAGGTCCAGCGCCACCACCCGGCCGGACGGCGTCATCGCGAGCGTGCGGTCGCATCGCCGCACGGCGAGCGCGGGGTCGAACATAACGGCCGTGGAGGAGGTGGCGTGGGCGAAACCGTCTGCGGCGAGCACGTCGCGCATCTGGGGCACGCGGTCGTCGGGCAGGTCCTTGTAGACGTGGTACCGGCCCTCCCCGGCCCAGCCCTGCCCGTCCACCAGGACGAGGTTGTGGTGGGCGGCCCGCTTGGCGTTGCAGTAGCCGTCGTCCACCGCGAGGAACGCCCCGTGCGACGCGAGCGTGAAGGACCCGGCGTCGGGATGGTGATGTCCCGCGTTGAGGGTCTCCCAGCCGCGCTCGGCGCGGAACCGCTGGGCGGTCTCCCACGCATGGTGGCCGCCGCCCGGCGCGGCTTTGAAGCTGACGAAAGTGGCGTCATCGTCCCAGCCCGTCCGGACCGTCACCTGGCCGAGGTCGGGGAAGTAGGCGGCGGTGTCGCCCGCCGGCTCGACGGGGGTGACGGAGGGGTCGTACCAGAGCAGCTCCAAGAACGCCTCCGGCATGATGCCCGGTTTGACGCCCGAGGCGTACGCCTCGCGCCACAGGAACCGGTCCCGCACCCGCTCGGCCAGCCACTGGGCCTCACCGATGCGGTAGACGGAGGCCAGCTTGTGGTACAACGCCACGCTGTGACCGCTGCGCCGGTCGTGGCAGTCACCGTGGTCGACATTTTCCTCCAGGCCCGGCGCGCACTGATGCAGCCGCCAGTTGAAGGTGTTGCGCAGGAACGTGCCGTGGTCCCACAGCGAGACGCCCTCGCTGCGCTCCAGCAAGTCGGCGTAGATCGCCAGCCAGGGCACGCCGTACCGCCAGTAGACGACGCCCTCGGCGTCGGATCCGTCCGGGGCGAGCAACTCGAAGACGGTCTCGAAGTTCTTCCTGGCCCGCTCGGTCCACTCCGGCCGCTCCAGCGCGTAGCCCGCGGTGGCCAGCCCGGCGTAGCAGATCCAGTTGTGGTTCTGCCAGTAGCTGGAGGACCACCAGGTTCCCTCGGTCTCCACGGCGTAGTCGTAGAGCCGCTGCCCCTGCAGCTCCAGCTTGGCCCGCAGCTCCCCGCGGCCGGGAAAGTCGCCGAGCCAGCCGTAGGCCAGGGAGAGCCCGTGCAGCAGCCACCCGGCGTCGAGGTCGTGGTCGGGCAGCTTGGCCTTCCCCCAGTGCGGGTAGGCGATGCAGGTGGAGATCCACCGCCACGCCTCGCGCAGATAGCCCTCCCGCCCGGTGAGCCGGTACGCCAGGGCGAGGTTGGCGGCGGCGGGACCGAAGTAGGTGATGCTGGCGGTGGGATGCTCGGCGGGCGGGTGCTGGAGCCGGTACCAGTCACACTGCTCGTGGAGACGACGCCACTGCGGCGCGTGCGTCGTCGTCAGGGTGGGGCGCAGCTTGTCGACGCGCTCGGCGAACATCACACCCCCACCCGGTAGACCGACCTGAACGTCACCTCGGCCGTGTCAGGCGCGGTCCAGTCGATCCACGTGGTCACCCGCTGCGGGTCGTCGGCGGGTCCTGGTCCGGGACAGGCGGTGAAGTACGCCAGGGCGGTCGCCCCGTGCGTGCCGTTCAGCCCGCCCTGCCAGGTGGTGCGGGTCACCTCGCCGGGATCCCGGCGCACTTCTATCGGGACGGCCGGGCGCAGGTGCAGCGTGACCTGGCGGGGGCGGTCGCACACCACGGTCAGCTCGTCGGTCAGGCCCTCCTCCCCCAGGGTGAGCCGCCGGGTGGCGCGCACGCCCGGATAGGCGTCGTCGCAGGCCACCTCGGCTCCCGAGGCGTCGGCGCGCATCAGCCGACCGGCGCACTCGGCCTGTTCCAGGCCGTCCACGGCGAACGTAGGGTGCGCCGCCGTGCTCGCGTAGTGCCGTCGCCATACGGCGTGACCGTAGGGGACCTGGCCCGGGTCGGGCTGCCAGGGCTCGGCGTCGCCGTACAGGTACAGGGCCAGCTTGTCACGGTGGCCGTGGGAGCCGCCGTGCGGGCCGTAGTCCACCACCGCCCGCAGGCCGCCCCCGCGCAGCACGGCGTAGCCCACGGAGTCGAACACGGTGACCGGGCCGCTCACATCCCCGGCGGGCAGGTCCGTGGCCAGCTCGCGCAGCTCGGCCAGCTCGTCGTCGTAGCCGGGCCGCTGGTAGGGACCGTCGTGCAGCGCGGGCAGGTGGCAGCCGGGCTCCTGCAGGACGCGTAGCACGCGGGCCATGCGAGCCAGGCGCGCGGGCGGGGCGACGTCCGGGAAGGCGCGGAAGGTGTGCAGGTAGGCCCGCAGCACGAAGGTGTGGTAGTAGGTGCTGCCTTCCCACTCCCAGCCGTCCTCGTGGGTGGCCGCCTCGATGTGGGCGAGCGTGCCGTGCGGCCCGGACAGCCAGGCCGGGTCGCCGTCGCACACCGCGCCGGCGGCGTTGAGCCAGGCCGTGTAGTTGGAGCTGAACTTCCCCTGGCCGACCAGCACGTCCCTGGCCGACGCCGCGGCGCCGGCCAGCGCCTCGCGCAGCCCGGCGGCGCGACCAGTGATCTTGCTCGCCTCCCCCACCACGACCGCCCACACGGCCTCGGTGAGCGCCTGGTGGAACAGCCGCCCGCGCAGCATCCAGGAGTCCGCCCCCTCGTGTACGGCCAGCGTGCGGTACAGCTCGCCGTACTCGTCGAGCAGCTTGCCTGCCTCGGCGTGCTCGCCGCGCCGGGCCATGGCGCGGATCTCGCACGCGCACGCCTGGTGGGCGAGGACGGTCCAGGCGCCGCGCACCCCGGGGGTGTCGATGCGGCAGCCGTATCGGCAGGGCACGCCGACGGCCGGGAACACCCCGGTCAGCAGGTCCACGTGTTCCAGTTCGACGCCGTGTACGGGGCAGACGTAGTGGTGCCACCAGCCGCCGCGCTCGGCGGGGAGCCGGACGGCGCCGGTCACCGGAACCACGCCCCGCCGTCGATGTCGGTGGTGGTGCCGGTGACGTAGCCGGCGCCGTCCGAGCACAGCCACACGACCGCGGCGGCGACCTCTGCCGGGGTGCCGCCGCGGGCGAGCGGCACCCCGGCGACGATCGCCTCCTGGGCGGCAGGCGTGGTAAAGGTGTCGTGGAACGCGGTGCCGCCGATGAACCCGGGCGCGAGGGCGTTCACCGTGGCGCCGGCCGGGGCCAGCTCCTTGGCCAGGCCCTTGGTCAGCCCGAGGACCCCGGCTTTGGCGGCGGCGTATACCGCCGAGCCGGGGCCGCCCCCGTTGTGCGCGGCCAGCGATGCCATGGTGACCACGCGGCCGGCCTTCCCCGCCGCCCGCAGGTGCGGGATCGCGGCCCGCACCGTGCGGAACGCCGAGCCGAGGTTGACGTCGAGGACTTTGAAGAAGTGCTCGTCGGTCATCTCCGCCACCGGCACCCGGCCGACCAGGTGCCCGGCGTTGCAGACCACGATCTCCAGGCCGCCGAGGTATCCCACCGCCTCGCCGACGAGCCGGCCGACGTCCTCCGTCCGCGTCACGTCGGCCTGTACGGCGGTCGCCTTGCGGCCCAGGCCCTCGATCCGCGCGACGGTCTGCGCCGCCCCGGCGGCGGAGCTGCCGTAGCCCACCACCACGTCGGCCCCCGCCTCGGCGAGCGCGACGGCGATCGCCGCGCCGATCCCGTGACCGGCCCCGGTGACCAGTGCCCTTCTCCCCGACAACGACATGGATGTGCTCCTTTTGATTGCGTGGGCCTCGCGCGGCTCGCACGAGGGCCTACTTGATGCCGGCTGTGGCGAATCCCTGGACGAAGTAGCGCTGGGTGACCAGGAAGAGCACGATCATGGGCAGCGTGGCCAGCGCCGAGCCGGCCATCAGATACGCCCACTCGGTGCGCGTCTGGTCCTCCTGAAACATGGCGAGCCCGACCTGGATCACCCGCATGTCCTGCCGGGTGGTGACCAACAGCGGCCACAGGAAGTTGTTCCAGCTGTTTTCGAAGGTGACCAGGCCGACAGTGGCGATGGCCGGCTTGACCAGCGGGGTCATCACCCGCGCGAAGATGCCGAACTCCCCCATCCCATCGATCCGCGCGGCCTCCTCCAGCTCGCGCGGCAGCGACAGGTAGAACTGACGGAACATGAAGATGGCGAACGGTGTCAGCGCGCCTGGGACGATCAGCGCCCACCAGGTGTCGATCCAGCCGGACCCACCGCGCCCCAGCCAGTCGTTGCCGCCGAAGAACGGCATGGCCTTGGCGATCAGGTACTGCGGCACGATCTTCGTGTAGGTGGGGATCATCATCGTCGCGAGCACGCCCATGAAGATGACGGTCCGGCCGCGGAAGCTGGCCCGTGCCAGCGCGTAGCCGGCCATCGTGGCGAGCACCAGGTTGATCGCGGTGTGACTGACCGCGATGAGCAGGCTGTTACGGAAGTACGTGCCGAACGGCGCGAACCCCATCGCCTCCGGATAGTTGGACCACACCCACTCGGTGGGCCACAGGTTCGGCGGGTACGACGAGATGTCCGCGTCGCTTTTCAGCGACGAGATCGCCATCCAGATGAACGGCACCGCCATGATGACCGCGCCGGTGCCGAGCACCAGGTGGAGAGCGAGGTTGCGGCCGCTAGCGCGCATTGTCGTCCTTCCCGGTCATGCGGCGGCTGATCACCGTCAGCACGAAAAGGAACGCGAACAGCACCAGGCTCTGCGCGCACGCCGTGGAGATCCGGAACTCGCCGAACGCCGTCTGGTAGATCTCGAAGGTCATCACCGTGGTGGAGTTGGCGGGCCCCCCGTTCGGCGTGAGCACGTACACCTGGTCGAAGACCTGGAAGGCGTCGATCATCGAGACGACGAAGACGAAGAACGTCGCCGGGCGCAGCAGCGGCAGGGTGATCGACCAGAATTTGCGCAGGCCCGTCGCCCCGTCGATGGAGGCCGCCTCGTACACCTCCCGCGGGATGCTCTGCAGCGCCGCCAGATAGATGAGCATCTTCAGGCCGATGCCCTTCCACACGCTGACCACGATCACCGACGTCATCGCCCAGTCCGGGTCGGACAGCCAGGCCGGGCCGTTGACGCCGACCCGGCCGAGCAGCGCGTTGAACAGCCCGATGTTGGGCTCGAACATCCACATCCAGACCAGCGCGATGGCCACCGTCGCGGTGATGTGCGGCATGAAGTACGCCGCGCGGTACCACTTCCTGCCCCTGATGCCCTGGTTCAGCAGCACCGCGATCACCACCGCGATGACCATCGCGACCGGCACGGTGAAGAACGTGAACACCACCGTGTGCCAGATGGACAGGTTCCAGACCTCGTCGGCGAAGATCTCGCGGAAGTTGTCCAGCCCGACCCAGCGGATCGTCCCGGCCAGCACGTCGTAGTCGGTGAAGGCCAGCACGAACGTCGCGACCACGGGGATCCCGATCCACCAGATCAGGTGGATCAGCGAGGGGGCGAGCATCAGCCACGCCGCGCGCCTGCGCTCATACCCCAGGCGCCTTCGCGGCGGTCGGGACGCCCCGCGCGCCGCGGACCGGTCCGTCTGCACGGCGACTGCCATCACGCCTCCTTCCATGGTGTCGTCGGGTGTGTCTCGGGTGCCGGGTTCGCGCACTGGCGGGAGCCGCCCGCGGTTCAGCCGCGCGACAGCGCCTGCTCGGCCTTCGCGGTCAGGTCGTCCAGCGCCTGCTTGGGCGTCTTGCTGCCGAGCAGCGCGGACTCGATGGTGGCCTTGAACTCGTCGCGGATCTCCAGCCACTGCGGTACGCCGCCCTCGGAGAAGGCGGAGTCGAGGTTCTCCATCGCGAAGCGCACGGCGGGGTTGCCCTTCACGTGGTCGGAGTCCTCCAGTTCCTTCAGGGCGGGCACGTTGCCGCGCTGCTTGCTGGCCGCCAGCGAGGCGTCGGGGCCGGCCAGGAACTCCACCAGCGCCTTGGCCGCTTCGAGGTTCTTCGACCGGGCCGAGACCGTGCCCAGCGTGCCGCCCTGGAACATCGCCTTGCGGGTGTTCTCGATGACGAAGAAACCGATCTTGTCATCCTCGATCAGCTCCGGTGCGGCCTTCTGGATCTCCAGCCACACGTTGTTGTGGCCGATCATCATCGCCGCCCGCCCTTGCACCAGCGGGATGCCCGTCGCCGCTCCCGGCTGGGTGAAGCCGTAGTCGATGGACTTGTCCGTGCGGACGATGTCGGTCATGAGCTGTAGCGCGCCGACCGCCTCAGGGGAGTTGAAGGCGACCTTGCCGTCCTTGGTGAACAGCTCTCCTCCGTTGGCCCACAGCAGTGGCAGGAACATCTGGCGCAGGTCGTTGGAGAGGAAGTCGATGCCGGCCCGCACCAGTTTGCCGTCTTCGCGCTTGGTGAGCTTCTTCGCGATCTCGCGCAGTTCCTCGAAGTTGGCGGGCGGCTTTTCGATGCCCTCCTCGGCGAAGATGTCCTTGCGGTACACGCCGAAACGGGCGTCCAGCATGATCGGCAGCGCGTAGACCTTGCCGTCGTAGACGCCGGGCGCGACGACCCGCTCGTTGAACCGCTGGGCCAGCGCCTCGGGGTCCTGCCCGAGGTCGGCCAGCACGCCCTTCTCGGCGAACGGCGGGATCCACCCGATCCCCATGAGCATGACGTCGTACGGCTGGCCGCTCGCGATGGAGGTGGTCAGCTTCTCGTTGAGCTTGGAGTAGGAGGTGTAGTCGACCCGGACAGTGACGTCGGGATGGCTTTTCTTGAAGGTCGCGAGCAGCCCGTCGAGCGCTTCCTGCCCGTCGGTCCCCTCGAAGATCGGCGTGATCACGCGGATCTCGCTCGCTCCCTGAGCCGATCCTGGGGCGGGACCGCCGCACGCGGCGAGCAGGGGAGCCGCGCCGAGCAGCAGGACGGCGGCCAGACGTGCGAGTTTCATGGGGGTGCCTCACTTTCCGCGGCGATCGCGGCCGTCGCCTTCGCAAACCTCGGCGGTCTTCGCCGAGCACGACCCGGTCCTGAGAGCGATGCATCGATTTACTAGTGTAACGTTGCAGTAAAACTAGGCGGCACAGGCCGCTGTTGTCAACGGCGCGTCACCGGCTTGTTTCCTGTTTGCAACAAGGCGGGGGGGTTGTGAACCGCTACACTGTTCCCGATCACGGGCGGAGCAGGCGGAAGGAGGCTGCAGGTTGAGCAGTGTAACGATCCACCAGGTGGCGAAGGCAGCGGGCGTGTCCCCGAGCACCGTCTCCAACTTTCTCAACGGCCGGCCCGGCCGGATGCTGCCGGAGACCCGCGCCCGCGTCGAGGAGGCCATCAGAAACCTCGGCTACCGCCCCAACCGGGCTGCCCGCCAGCTCCGCACCGGCCGCGTCCAGGTCATCGGACTGGTGGTGCCGTCGGTAGCGAACCCGTTCTGGGGCTCCTTCGCCCTCCACCTGGAGGGGGCGGCGCTGGCCCACGGCTTCCGCGTGCTGCTGTGCAACAGCGCCCGCGACCCCGACCGGGAGCGCGGCTACATCGAGGAACTGTGGGCCGACGGCATCCGGGGCGTGGTGCTGTGCTCCTCGCTGCCGTCGCTTGACCACGTGCTCCCGCTGGTCGACCAGGGGCTCAACCTGGTGGCCTTCGACCGCACCGCGCAAGCGGGCGACCCGCCCTCCATGGTCAACATCAGCGTCGACAACATGATCGGCTCCCAGCTGGCCACCGGCCACCTGCTCGACCTCGGGCACCGCCGACTCGCCTTCGTCTCCGGCTCGCTGCGCAGCATCAACCGCCGCAGCCGGTTCCGCGGGTTCCGCGAGGCGCTGGAGACGGCCGACGTTGACCCGGACACCGCGATCGTGTGGACCGGGGCCCCCGAGGACAAATACGGCGACCAGTACGGCGACCTCGACGCGGCCGGGCTCGGCCGCACCGCCGCCGCCGAACTGCTGGCCGCGGACGACCCTCCGACCGCCGTCGTCGCCATCAACGACATGTGCGCGCTGGGAGTCAGCGCGGGCATCCGCGACGCGGGTCTGCGCGTGGGCGAGGACGTCTCGGTGGTCGGCTTCGACGACATCGTGCTCGCCGACCTGGCCGCGCCGCCTCTGACCACGATCCGGCAGCCGCTGGCCGACATGGCCGCCGCCGCCTTCGCCCACCTGCGCGACGCCGTCGAAGGCGACGGCCCGGTCACCGGCCGGTCCCTGCTGATCCGACCGGAGCTGGTGATCAGGGAATCCACCGGCCCGGCGCGGCCCCTCTGACGGCGCGCCCTCCCGCGGATACCGACTGGTGTCCGCCGCACTGTGTTCGTCAGCGGGCAGTCACGCCCAACGCGGCGCCGTGGTGCCGCAGCCGAAGCGATCGGCAAGAGCCCGCAATGCCGCGGCCCGGCGCTCACCGATCGCCCCGGCCAAAGACCCATCCGGCCAGCTGCGCCCACCGTCATCCCGGCACGGGCGTCACCGCGGGGACCGGGGCTCTGCACGGCGACGTCGCCCTCCCCGATGCGGGCGGGGCGCAGATCCGGGTGCGTCCTCTGTGGGCGCCCCCACGTGATGTACCGGTGACGGTGGTCCACGAAGGGCACGGCGGCGCCGACGAACGGATGCTCGCCGCGATGTTCGACGGCGTGACCTCCCCGGTGGACCTCGCGAACGAGCGAGACGGCGCTCACGCCCTGGCGATCGGACTGGCCGCCAACGAGTCGTTCACCACCGGAGAGCCGGTCACTCTGCCGGCCCGTCAGTAGGCCACGTCAACGGGCCCGGCTGGTGCCGGAGTCGCCGGGACCGGACAGCGCGGCGCGGTAGTCGGTGGGGCGCAGGCCCTTCAGTTCGCGGAAGCGGCGGTTGAAGTTGGAGAGGTTCTGGTAGCCGCTGCGGGTGGCGATCTCCGTCACCGGGAGGCGGGTGCTCGTCAGGAGGGAGCAGGCGGTCTCGACGCGGAGCTGGTTGACGTAGTCGGTGAGGGTGCGGCCCATGGCGCGGCGGAAGAAGCGGCTGAACGAGGTCGGCGACATGTGGACCAAGGCCGCGACCTCGGCGAGGTGGACCGGGCGGGTGTGGGTCTGCTGGAGGTGGCCGCACACGGAGTCGATGCGGTCGCGGACGGCGGTGG
>NZ_JADOGI010000061.1 GCF_015645445.1 Nonomuraea cypriaca
GCCGTGGGGCGAGCCGCCGGCCGGGTTCGCCGTCAAGGTGCTGGCCCGGGGCAGTGGGCGGGCCGCGCGGGCGGGTCAGCTCGTGGTCGTCCAGTACACGGCCGCCGTCTGGAACGACCGCCGCGTCTTCGAGACCACCTGGCCGCGCCCGAAGGCGTTCACCATGGGCGACGGGAGCGTGGTCAAAGCCTGGGACGCCGCGCTGGCGGGCGTGCCGGCGGGCAGCCGCGTCCTGATGATCGTCCCGCCCCCCCACGGGTACGGCGCCGCCGGCCACCCCACGCACGGCATCAGGGGCGGCGACACGCTCGTCTACGTCGTGGACCTCATCGCTGCCTATCTGACCGGGAGGGCATGCGGCTTTCGTAGACTCCGGCTGTGAGTAGCGAAGACCTCGATGCGCTGGCCCTGCTGCACGACCCCGTCCGCCGCAGCCTGTACGCCGTCGTCACGGCCCGCGGCGGCGACGTCGGCAGGGGGGAGGCGGCCGAGGCGGCGGGCGTGTCCAGGACGCTGGCTGGGCACCACCTCGACAAGCTCGTCGAGGCCGGGCTGCTGGAGAGCGGTTTCAGGCCGCAGGAGAAGAAGGGCCCGGGCAGCGGGCGGCCGGCCAAGGTCTACCGCAGGGCCGTGCGCGAGCGGTCGGTGAGCCTGCCGCCGCGCGACTACGCCACGCTCGCCTCCGTCCTGGCCGGCGTGGTCGACCTGCTCGGCGCCGAGGAGCAGGCCGAGGTGGCGGCGCGTGACGCGGGCGCCCGCCTGGCCGGGCGCCACTCCGGCGAGCGGGCCGAGCACGTGCTGGGCGGGCGCGGCTACGAGCCGTACGCGGAGGGCGGGACGCTGCGGCTGCGCAACTGCCCGTTCCACGTGCTGGCCGTGGAGCAGCCGCTGCTGGTGTGCTCCATGAACCTGGCCCTGTGCCAGGGGCTGCTCGAAGGGCTGGGCGACGACCCGGCCAGGGCCGCGCTGGATCCGCGGCCGGGGGAGTGCTGCGTCACTCTAAAACAAACAAGCATTGACATAGAAGACGCCTGATGGTGTGCTGAGCGTCATGCATCTCGCCCAGCTCAACGTCGCCCACATGCGCGCCCCCGTCGACAGCCCCGAACTCGCCGAGTTCGTCGCCCTCCTGGAGCCCGTCAACGCCGTCGCCGACGCGGCGCCCGGGTTCGTGTGGCGGCTCAAGGAGAGCGAGACCGACCCCGCCGCCACGGTGATCCACGACTACGGCGACCACCTGCTGATCAACTTCTCGGTGTGGGAGTCGCTGGACACGCTCTGGAACTACGCCTACCGCAGCGTCCACCTGGGCGTGCTGCGCAGGCGCAGGGAGTGGTTCCTGCGCATGGCGGAGCCGTACATGGTGATGTGGTGGATCCCCGAAGGGTACATCCCGTCGCTGGCCGAGGGCATGGCGCGGCTGGACCGCCTGCGGGCGGAGGGGCCGGGGCCGCAGGCGTTCACGTTCAAGGACTCCTACGACAGCAGCGAGGCCGCCAGCCTGCCCGCCGCCGCCGAGGTCAGGAAGTAGGCGAGGTCCTCCTCCAGGCCGCGGCCCATCGTCGACAGCCGCACCGGCGAGCGCCGGAGCGCCTCGTGCAGGCCGTCGAGCGGGACCGGCACCAGGCGATGCCGTACGGCCAGCAGCTCCGCCTGGTCCCTGACCCGCTCGCCGAACTCGCCGGGCAGCTCGGGCACCGGCACGTCGGCGGGTGACAGCGCGACCCGGCCGTAGGCGGTCAGCGAGTGGTGCGAGACGCCGTAGTGGCGCTCGCGCCGGTCGCCCTCGCTGACCCGCAGCGCCGCCACAGGCCGGCCCAGCAGCACCCCGGCCGCGTTGACCGCCTCGCCCGCCGACACGCCGGAGAAGCCCCATCGGGTGCCCGTGCCCAGGTTGCCCGGCCCCTGCGTGACGACCGCCACGTCGGCCCCCAGCACGTGCCTGGCCGCCAGCAGCCCGGTGTGGGTGGTCGCCACCTCCACGTCACCGCCGAACGACTGCCCGGCCGTCACCACCCCCGCCAGCCATCCGATCTCGCGCAGCCGCGCCGCCGCCATCGAGAACCACGCCGGCAGCGCCCCGCCGTCCAGCATCACGTACGCCACCCGCACGCCAGGCGCGCGATCGTAGAGCCCGCACAGGATCGGCGGCAGCGCGGAGTGCAGATCCGCCACGATCACCGGCATGCCGTCCAGCGAGTCCGCCTCGCGCAATTCCCCGTGATGCGGGGAATCCTGCTCGTCCGCGCCGAGCACCGTGGCCTGCAACGGCGTGTACCTGGCCTTCACCAGGTGCCCGGGACCCACGGGATCTTCCGGCAAACGGTTCGGGACGGCCACCACCATGGCGTAACCTCCCGTACCGAGACCCATCGCGAGCGCGGTCGTGTTGAGCAGCACCTCGTCACCAGGTTCCGGGCGGCCCACCAACGGCGGATACGCCAGCGCCCGGCACTCCCCCTCGGGGACGGTGACGTCCAGCTCCACCGCTCCCGGCCACTCGCGTCGGATCCGGACAACCTCGCCCTTGCGCCATCTGATCACGGGGGCAGGTTAGCGTCGATGAAGGAGGAGTGAGGGCAGATGTCGCGCCGGAAGACAGAACGGTTGCTCAATCTGGTGATCTGCCTGCTCGCCACGCGGCGCCCGTTGTCGGCCGAGCAGATCCGCCAGGCCGTGCCCGGCTACGATCGCGACGGCGACGAGGCGTTCCAGCGGATGTTCGAGCGGGACAAGAACGAGTTGCGCGAGATCGGCATCCCCATCGACGTGGTGCGCGATCCCTGGGAGGACGAGCCGGGCTACCGGATCGAGCGGGAGTCGTACGAGCTGCCCGAGATCACCCTGGAGGCCGACGAGGCGGCCGTGCTGGGCCTGGCCGCCCAGGTGTGGCAGCGCGCCAGCCTGGCCGAGGCCGCCTCCGGGGCGCTGCTGAAGCTGCGCGCCGGCGGCGTGGCCACCGACCAGCCGGTCGGCACCGGCGCGCTCGAGTTGCGCGTCGACACCCGCGACGCGGCCTTCCCGGCCCTGTGGGACGCCGTGCGCGACCGGCGGGTGGTGCGCTTCGACTACCGCGGCGCCGGCAGCGAGAGCGTGCGCAGCCGCACCGTGGAGCCGTGGGGCGTGGTCAGCCGCCGCGGCCGGTGGTACCTCGCCGGGTTCGACCGGGGGCGCGACGCGCCGCGGGCCTTCCGCCTCAGCCGCATCACCGGGCACGTCACCGCCGTCGGCAAGGCCGGCGCGGTCGAGGTGCCCGAGGGGGTCGACCTGCGCGCCATGGTCGGCTTCCCCGACGAGACGGTGGAGGAACGGGTCGCCGTCGTCCGCGTACGCCACGGAGCGTGCGAGGGGGTTCGGCAGCTCGCCAGGGCCGTCCACCCGGGCACCGACGGGTGGGACGAGGCCGAGCTGGTCTTCTCCGACCCAGAACGGCTCGCGGGCTGGATGGCCAGCCTCGGCGCCGACGTCGAGGTCGTCGAGCCACCGGACGCGCGCGAGGCGGTCATCCGCCGGCTGAAGGGGGTCATGGCATGACAGGGGGAGTGCTTTCATGAGCGGGTCAGCGGATCGGCTGCCGAGGCTGCTGGCGCTGGTGCCGTACCTGATGTCCCATCCGGGGGCGCAGGTCGGCGAGGTGGCGGCGGTGTTCGGGCTGAGCGAGAAGCAGCTCATCGACGACCTGCAGCTCGTGTGGATGTGCGGGCTGCCCGGCCACACCCCTGGCGACCTCATCGACGTGTCCTGGGACGGCGGCGAGATCCTCATCGACAACGCCGACACCATCGCCAGGCCGCTGCGGCTGGGCATCGACGAGGCCAGCGCGCTGCTGGTGGCGCTGCGCATGCTGGCCGCCACCCCCGATCTGGCCCTGCCTGTCAACGACGGGCCTGTCAACGACGGGCCTGTCAACGACGGGCCTGTCAACGACGGGCCTGTCAACGACGGGCCTGTCAACGACGGGCCTGTCAACGACGGGCCTGTCAGCGGGGGGCCGGTCGGCGAGGGGCACGCCGTCGAGGTGCACGGTGACGCGCTGGCGCGCGTGACGGCCAAGCTGGAGCGGGCGGCGGGGGAGGGCGCCGCCACCGTCAGCAGCCAGGTCGCCGTCGACGTGGAGGCCGCGCCCGACGCGCTGCCGCGGGTTCGCGAAGGGCTGACGCGGGGGCGCCGGCTGTCGCTGCGCTACTACGTGCCCGGGCGTGACGAGGTGACGCCGCGCGAGGTCGACCCCATGCGGGTCGTGGTCGTCGACGGGCGGGCGTACCTGGAGGGGTGGTGCTACCGCGCCGAGGCCATGCGGCTGTTCAGGCTCGACCGCGTGCTGGGCGTGGACGTGCTCGACGTGGCCGCCGACCCGCCAGAGGAGGCCGAGCCGATCGACGTCACGCGGGGCGTCTTCCGGCCCTCGCCGACCGACGAACTGGTCGAGCTGGAGGTCAGCGCGGCCGGGCGGTGGGTGGCCGAGTACTACCCGTGCGAGCGGGTCACCGAGCTCGGCGAGGGCCGGCTGCGGGTGGCGCTGCGGGCCCGCGACGAGGACTGGATACTCAAGCTGGCGCTGCGGCTGGGCGACACCGGGCGGGTCGTCTCGCCGCCCGAGATGGCCGGCAAGGTCAGGCGGGAAGCCGGGCGAGCCCTGAGCGTGTACTCCGAGGAGCGTCCACGGGGCTGACATGGACCGGCGAGGGGTGGGGGCCGACTGATCGGCCCGGTCACCCGTCAGGGGGTCGTCGTCGGTTTCACCGGCACCATGTCACGTGAGCAGGCTCACGACACGCTGCGGTGCGGCACAGAAACCGTCAAGCACCGGCAGGCGGCCGGCAGGTCGGAGCGCGGTGCCTGACGTGGGCGGCGACGGGAAGGGCCCGCTCGGCGGCGGGCGCGTCCGGGGCGGACGCACGGTCGGCTATGGTCACCTTCCATGGCGGTAAACCTGTTGGCAGTCGGGCTCGGCGTCGCCGGGCTGATCGTTCTCGGCGTCGCGGGCGCCCGGGTCGTCATCGCGGCCAGGATGCTGAACAGCCAAATCGCCCGAGTTCACCGGCAATTCAAGGACAAAGAGGACCTCAGGGGATGAGGCAGAGCCCCTGGCAGCGTACGATCGTGGCTAAGGACAGCATGTCGCTCACCATGAAGGACGTCACATGAACTTGGGAGCTCCGGAGATCATCCTGATCTTGGTGGCCTTGGTCCTCCTTTTCGGTGCCAAGAAGTTGCCGGATCTCGCCCGTGGCGTCGGACGGTCCTTGCGCATCTTCAAGGCGGAGACCAGCAAGATGGCCGCCGATGACGACGACGACAAGCCGACCGTCGTGCAGGCCCAGCCCGAGCAGGCCCCGCCGCAGCAGGCCCCGACGCCGCAGCAGATCGCGGCCACGCCCGCGCCGGCTTTGTCCGCCGAGGAGCAGGCCCGTCAGCTCGAGGAGCAGGCCGCCAGGCTGCGCGCCGGCGCCGCCTCCCAGGCCGACAAGCGCGTCTGACCCCCCGCCCCCTCGTCACCTGGACTGGTAGATGGCGCTGCTGAAACGGTCGGGCCCCAAACCGGATGCCGACCCAGAAGGCCGGATGCCGCTCATGGAGCACCTGCGTGAGCTGCGCAACCGGGTGCTCGTCGCGCTCGCCGCCGTGGTGGTGGGCCTCATCATCGGCTGGATCGTCTCCGGTCCGGTGTGGGAGGTGCTCAAGGAGCCCTACTGCTCGACCGGGGCGTCGCGGCAGCTCACCGGGGAGTGCAGCCTCACCTTCACCGGGATCTTCTCGTCGTTCTTCATCACGTTGAAGGTCTCGCTGATGGTCGGCTTGGTGGTCTCGTCGCCCGCCTGGCTCTACCAGATCTGGGCGTTCGTCACCCCGGCCCTCTACCGCACCGAGAAGCGCTACACGATGGCGTTCCTGGGGCTGGCCATCCCGCTGTTCGCGCTGGGCGCGGCGCTGGCGTACTTCATCATGGACACCAGCCTGGCGTTCCTGCTGAGCTTCTCGCTCGAGGGCACGGTCGCGACCATCGCGATCGACGACTATCTCGACTACGTCCTGATCATGGTGCTGATCTTCGGGGTGTCGTTCGAGCTGCCGTTGCTCCTGGTGTTCCTCAACATCATCGGTGTGCTGCCACGGGAAACGGTCTCCAAGCACCGCCGGCTGATCATTTTCCTGATGTTCGTGTTCGGCGCCGTGGTCACGCCCGGCGGGGAGCCGATCGCCATGATGGCGCTGGCCGCGCCGATGATCATCCTGTTCCTGGCGGCTGAGCTGATCATGTATCTGCGGGAGAAGAGGCAACCCCAGAGCGAGTTCGGCGACCTGTCCGACGACGAGGCCTCGCCGCTGGAGGAACCACCTCTGGAAGAGGATTCCGATACCACCCGATAGGCGATAAGTTCCGGGCGTGTCCCCACAACTCGCCCTGCTCGTCAACCCCGCCGCCCGCGGCGGCCGTACGCTGCGCATGCTCGAGCCCGTGGCGCGGCGGCTGCGCGCGGGAGGGGCCGAGCTGTCGATGATCGTCGGCGACGACGCCACCGACGCCCTCGAACGTGCCTGCACCGCCGTGGCCGAACGTCCCGACGCGCTCGTGGCCTTCGGCGGCGACGGCCTGGTCCACCTGGCCGTGCAGGCCGTGGCCGGCACCGGCGTGCCGCTCGGCATCATCCCCGCCGGGACCGGCAACGACATCGCGGCCGCGCTGGGCGTGCCGTGCGCGGACCCCCTCGCGGCGGCCCGCGCCGTGCTGCGCATGAAGTCGCGGCTCGTCGACGCGGCCCGCATCGTGGCCGGGCCCGCGGACGAGCTGTTCGCCGGGGTGGTGTGCTGCGGGTTCGACTCGCGGGTCAACGAACGGGCCAACGAACGGGCCAACCGGCGTACCTGGCCGCCCGGCATGGCCCGCTACCTGGTGGCCACGGCGCAGGAGTTACGCTCCTTCCGGCCCATCCCGTTCCGGGTGACCTTCGACGGGGGCGAGGTGCTGGAGCGGGAGGTCATGCTGGTGGCCGTGGCCAACACCCGCTCCTACGGCGCGGGCATGCGGGTCTGCCCCGGCGCACTCCCCGACGACGGGCTGCTGGACGTGGTGGTGCTGGACGCCGTGTCCAAGGCCGAGTTCGTCCGGGTCTTCCCCCGCGTGTACCGGGGGTCGCACGTGACGCATCCCGCCGTGTCGGTGCGGCGGGTGCGCAGCGTGCGGCTGGAGGCGGCCGGCGTCGTCGCCTACGCCGACGGTGAACGCATCGGGCCGGCGCCGGTCGAGTGCGAGGTCCGGCCGGGGGCGTTACGGGTCATCGTCTGAAATCTACAATGTAAAGGCGTCGGCCTGTCGTCGCACTCCACCCCGCCTGGCGGGCGTCCGGAGGCGGCGGGGCGGCGCCCGGACGCCCGGTGGGCGCGGGAGGCGGGGGCCGGATGAGCGGGACGGACCGGAATGGTGATTTCGGTAGGCTGACAGGTATGACAACGCCAGCGGAACGCTACGCGGCCTTCCGTCAGAAGCACGGGGACGACGGGGCCGCTCTCAGGTCGTTCCGAGGTCATTACGACTTCGCGCTGGACGACTTCCAACTCGACGCCTGCCGGGCCCTGGAGGCCGGGGACGGCGTCCTGGTGGCGGCGCCCACGGGGTCGGGCAAGACGGTCGTCGGCGAGTTCGCCGTCCACCTGGCCCTGGAGCAGGGCCGCAAGTGCTTCTACACCACCCCCATCAAGGCGCTGTCCAACCAGAAGTACAACGACCTGGTCAAGCGCTACGGCACCGCCAAGGTCGGCCTGCTGACCGGCGACAACAGCGTCAACGGCGAGGCCCCCATCGTGGTCATGACCACCGAGGTGCTGCGCAACATGCTCTACGCCGGCTCGGCGACGCTGGCCGGGCTGGGGTTCGCGGTCATGGACGAGGTGCACTACCTGGCCGACCGGTTCCGGGGCGCGGTCTGGGAAGAGGTGATCATCCACCTGCCGGAGTCGGTCCGGCTGGTGGCGTTGTCGGCGACGGTGAGCAACGCCGAGGAGTTCGGCGAGTGGCTGGGCGAGGTGCGCGGCGACACCACGGTGATCGTCGACGAGCACCGGCCGGTGCCGCTGTGGCAGCACATGATGGTCGGCAACCGCATCTACGACATGTTCATGGCCGACGACCTGACGCCGCGCATCAACCCCACGCTGATGCGGGTGACCCGCGACGCCGAGCGGCTGACGGCGGGGCGGGGCCGGCGCGGCTACGGCAGGCCGCAGCGTTCCCGCCCGCCGGACCGGGTGCAGGTGATCGAGAAGCTGGACGCCGAAGGACTGCTGCCGGCGATCACGTTCATCTTCTCCCGCGCCGGGTGCGCCGCCGCCGTCCAGCAGTGCCTGTACGCCGGCATCCGGCTCACCACGGACCGCGAGCGGCACGAGATCAGGCAACTGGTCGACGAGCGCACCGCGCACCTGCCGGACGAGGACCTGGCGGTGCTGGGTTACCTGGAGTGGCGCGACTGCCTGGAGCGGGGGCTGGCGGCCCACCACGCGGGCATGCTGCCGGCGTTCAAGGAGGTCGTGGAGGAGCTGTTCACCCGCGGGCTGGTCAAGGCGGTCTTCGCCACCGAGACGCTGGCGCTCGGCATCAACATGCCGGCCCGCAGCGTGGTGATCGAGAAGCTGGACAAGTGGAACGGCGAGACCCACGCCGACCTCACGCCCGGCGAGTACACCCAGCTGACCGGGCGGGCCGGGCGGCGCGGCATCGACATCGAGGGTCACGCCGTGGTGCTGTGGCAGGTCGGCATGGACCCGCTGTCGGTGGCGGGCCTGGCAGGCACCCGTACATACCCGCTGCGATCCAGTTTCCAGCCGTCCTACAACATGGCGGTCAACCTGGTCGGCCAGTTCGGCAGGGAGCGGGCGCGGACGCTGCTGGAGGAGTCGTTCGCGCAGTTCCAGGCGGACCGGGCGGTCGTGGGGCTGGCCAAGCAGCTGCGCAAGCACGAGGAGGCCCTGGAGGGCTACCAGGAGGCGATGACCTGCCACCTGGGCGACTTCCCCGAATACGCCGCGCTGCGGCGGCGCCTGTCCGACCGCGAGGCCGAGCTGTCCAGGCAGCGGGGCGCCGCCCGGCGGGCCGCGGCGGCGCGGTCGCTGGAGGCGCTGCAGCCCGGCGACGTCATCCGGGTGCCCGGCGGCCGCCGGGCGGGCCTGGCGATCGTGCTCGACCCCGGCCGCAACTCCCGCGGCCACGGCCCCACCCCGCTGGTGCTGACGATCGGCAAGCAGATCAAGAAGCTCGACCCGGCCGACTTCCCGGTCCCTGTCGAGCCCCTGGAGAAGCTGCGCATCCCGAAGAACTTCAACGGCCGCTCGCCCAAGGAGCGCGCCAACCTCGTCTCCACGCTGCTCGCCAAGATCGGCGACCGTGACCTGGGCAAGCCGGCCAGGGCGCGCGACCACGCGGTGGAGGACGAGGAGGTCAACGAGCTGCGCCGGCGCATCCGCCAGCACCCGTGCCACGGCTGCGACGAGCGTGAGGACCACGCCCGCTGGGCCGAGCGCTACTACAAGCTGCTGCGCGAGACCGAGGGGCTGCGCCGCCGGGTGGAGGGCCGCTCGCACGTCATCTCGCGTACGTTCGACCGCATCTGCTCGGTGCTGGAGCAGCTCGGCTACCTCGACGGCGAGACGGTCACCGACGAGGGGCGCCGCCTGGGGCGCCTCTACACCGAGCTGGACCTGCTGACCGCCGAGTGCCTGCGCACGGGCCTGTGGGAGGAGCTGGAGCCGGCCGAGCTGGCGGCGTGCGTGTCGGCGCTGGTGTTCGAGTCGCGGGCCGCCGACGACGCCCGCCGCCCCAAGATCCCCGCCGGGCGCGCGCAGGACGCGCTGACGGCGATGACGCGGCTGTGGGGCGAGCTGGAGGGCATCGAGTCCGACCACGGGCTGTCCACCATCAGGGAGCCCGATCTGGGCTTCGCCTGGGCGGCGTTCCGCTGGACCAGGGGGCACAGCCTCGACGCCGTGCTCATGGAGGGGGTCAACGGCAACGAGTTGGCGGCCGGTGACTTCGTACGGTGGATCAAGCAGCTGATGGACCTGCTCGGCCAGCTCGGGATGGCCGCGCCGCAGGACAGCAAGATCAGGCAGACGGCGGGCAAGGCCATGGACGCCATGCGGCGCGGCGTGGTGGCCTACTCCTCGCTCACCTGACCGGCCGCTAGTCGCCCTTGGCGCGCGCGCCGAGCACCGTGACCACCAGGCCCAAAAGGCCGAGGGCGACGCTCGCGGTGGTCAGCGCGCCGCCGTCGAGCCAGATGTGCAGCAGGCCGAAACTGCTGCCGAAGAAGTGGTCGGCGACGAGGGCGCCGAAGCCCTGGATCATGAGGAGTACCCCGAAGAACGCCATGCGACGATCGTCGCAACCCCGGCGGATCATTCCATCGAACCAAAGTATGGGCCGCCTACACCTTTGGCCTCTTCGTTTACAGAGCGTATTCAATTGACTGCGAATTGCGATTGAACGACGCCGCCGGACGGGTCCTGAAAAGTATTCTCGGAACCAGTTCTCAGAAGCATCCGTGGCGCTTCCTTTGCCGTCGCCAGTGGTTTTACTCGTTTACAGCACTTTTAGCGGGCGGCCGAATTCGCCTTTTCTGCGGGGATTCACGGGTCAAGTCTCTTTTAAATCGAAGAATATCTCGTGCTTTATCGGAATTCGGGTGCTAGCGTCCGATTTGTGAATGGTGTCGGCCAACGGGGGAGGAATCATGGCTAGCACGCAGCTCACTCAGATCGGGTTCAAGCAGGGATGGGGCTGTCGCCGGCGCCGCAGGCGGTGCTGGTGCTGCTGCGTTCGCCGTAGGTGGTGGGGGTGCTAGATAAGCCCCGTGAGAGCCGGCGGCCTGGCCGCCGGCTCTCCTTGCCTGTCTCCGGCCGTGAACTCGCGCCGGCGATTTCCATTCGCCGGACATTTCGCGAGTTCTGGCCGGACACACGCGGGCTGCGCCGATTGTTCGCGGCCGGTGTGGTGCTCGCCATCGTGGCCGCGCTGTGCGAGGTCGCCGCGATCCGCCTGTTCGGTCACATCACGGACGAGGTGCTCGCCACCCGGAACCTGACGGCCTTCTGGACTCCCGCGTTCACCTGGCTCGGGCTCGCCGCGGTCGCCGGCGTGGCGTCCTTCGCCGGGTCGTACGTCACCGCCCTCGGCGCGGAACGCTTCCTGCTGGCCCTGCGCGACCGCGTGTTCGACCACCTGCAGACGCTCGCGCCGGACTTCTCGGAGAACCGGCGGCTCGGCGACCTGATGGCGCGGCTCACCGACGACGTCGAGGCCATCGAGGAACTCGTCGGCTCGGGGCTGGTCAAGGCGCTCACGACCGCCGCCAGCGCGGTGTTCTTCGCCTGCGCGGCGTTCTTCGTCCGGTGGGACCTCGCCCTCGTCACGATGGCGCTGATCCCGGCGTTCCTGCTGGTCTCCAAGGCGTTCGCCGGCCGGTTCAGGACCGCGGCGGCGCGGGAGCGGGCCAGCAACGGCGCCATGAACAGCGTCCTGGAGGAGGGGCTGGCCAACCAGCCGCTCGTGCAGGCGTACAACCGGCAGCCGGCCGAGTCGCGGCGCCTGCACGCGGAGGGGTGGACGTGGCTGCGCGCCAACATGTCGCAGGCGTGGCTGTCCGGCCTGTACGGTCCCGCCGTCCAGGTCATCGAGACCGTCTGCCTGATCGTCATCCTGGGGTTCGGCGCTTGGGAGATCGCCGCCGGCCGGCTGACCATCGGCGGGCTGCTGTCCTTCGCCGCGTACCTGGCCATGCTCTACCCGGCCGTCCAGAGCCTGGGGGAGCTGGCCCTGACGGTGTCGGAGGCGGCCGCCGGGTCCGACCGGGTCATCGAGATCCTGGGGTCCAGGCCCGCCGTGACCGACGCACCGGACGCGGTGGCCGCCGTGCGCGGCCCTGGCCGGGTGGAGTTCGACCAGGTCGGCTTCGCCTACCCGAACCGGGCCAGGCCGGTGCTGCGCGACCTGTCCGTCACCGCGGAGCCCGGCGAACTTCTCGTCGTCACCGGGCCCAGCGGGGCGGGCAAGTCCACGCTGGCCAAGCTGCTGCTGCGCTTCTACGACCCGGCCGCGGGGCGCATCCTGCTGGACGGCGCCGACATCCGCGGCCTGACGCGCGAGTCGCTGCGCTCCAACGTCACCGTCCTGCACCAGGAGACGCTCCTGTTCTCCGGATCGGTACGCGACAACATCGCCTACGGCCGGCCGGACGCCTCGCTGGACGAGGTGATCGGGGCGGCGGAGGCGGCCGGGGTGCACGACTTCGTCAAGATGCTGCCCCAGGGGTACGACACCCCGGTGGGGCAGCGGGGCAGGCTCCTGTCCGGCGGGCAGCGGCAGCGGATCGCGATCGCCAGGGCCATCCTGCGCGACGCGCCCGTGCTGGTGCTCGATGAGCCGATGGCCGGCCTCGACGAGGCCACGGCCGCGCAGATCATGAAGCCGCTCGGCCGGCTCATGAGCGGGCGGACGACCATCCTCATCACCCACGACCTGCGGCACGTGCCCGAGGGCGCCCGCACGGTCGAGCTGGAGCCGTTGCGCAGGGAGGAACGCAGCCGGCTCAAGGTCGTCGGCGCGCCGCGGCGATCGTCCCGGCTGGGATGTCCGCCCTGATCGGCGTACCGCGGCGAGCGTCCCGGCAGGGGATGCCTGAGCGGCACCCGCCCCACCCGGGGGCGGGTGCCGCTGTGTGAAGGCGTCCCGAATAGGGGTGTATGTCATGACATGTGATCGCTAGAATCGGAGAATCCTCTCCGCTTAGCCCCGGGAGGGCCGGGCTTCGTACGTCGAAGGCAGGTGCATGGATGGGCGACGGTCACGGCCCGGCCAGGCCGCTGCGGGCAGACGCCCGGCGCAACCGCGAGCGGGTCCTGCAGATCGCGCAGGAGGCCCTGGCCAGCGACGGCCTGACCATCTCCTTCGACGAGATCGCCCGGCGGGCCGGCTTCGGAGTCGGCACCGTCTACCGGCACTTCCCGACCAAGGAGGCGCTGTTCGAGGCCGTGCTGCTGGGCCGGATCGAGCGGTTCGTGGCCGACGCCCGCGCGCTGGCCACGGCGGAGGACGCGGGCCGGGCGTTCTTCGGCTGGTTCGCGCGGGTGGTCGAGCAGGCGTCGGCCAACCAGGCGCTGTGCGACATGCTGGAGAGCGGCGCGGGTCTGCCGTTCCGGCCGGGCTCCACGCTGGAGGATGACTTCGCGGGCGCGCTCGGCCGGTTGCTAGTCAGGGCTCAGCGGGTCGGCGCGGTACGGCCGGAGCTGGCCGCGGCGGACGTACGCGACCTGCTGCGGGGCTGCCTGATGGCCGAGCGGCGGGCACGTGCCAGAGGCGGCGCGGTGCGGATGGCCGAAGTGGTCTGCGACGGGATGCGCGCCACCGCCCGCCGGGCCGAGCCCGTCAGGCGAGACGGGCGTCAAGCCCGGTGATCCGCAGCAGCCGCGCCATGCCCGGCGGGACGCCGGCGATCCGTAGCGGCGTGCGCTGGCGCAGGGCCTGGTTCTGGACGCCGACGAGGATGCCCAGCCCGGCCGCGTCGATGAAGGACAGGCCGCTCACGTCGACGACGACCGTGACCTGCCCACGGCGCGCGCGACCGGCCTCCTGCAGCAGCTCCAGCAGGTGACCCCGGAGCAACTCGGTGGTGGCGATGTCGAGCTCGCCCGAGACGGACACGGTCAGGGCCCCGTGGTGGCGGCGGGTGGTCAGATGGAGAGGGTCCATGTCCGGCTCCGCGCTGGGTCAGGGGCCGGGATCTTCCGGTCGGGTCGCGGGGGCCCGCCCACGGCCGAAGGCGCCGAATGCCAACCTAGTCCGTGCGTGTCTCACTGAGAGCGACTGTCTGCTTCCGGAATGGAGTGTACAGGTCCGGCCCCGCGGGTCCACTGTGGCGGGTGAACAGGAGAAATCCTCAGGAAAACAATTCCGATTACCAGAGGATAATCGTCACCCCGTGGAGCGCGGCTTCAGCCCGAGGTGGACGAGATCCCAGACGGCGGCGAACTCCTCCTCGATGCCGGGCGTGACCCACTCGGCGGCGTGCACGGGGTCGTGGAAGCGGGTCGTGGCGTGCAGCACGGCGCGGGCGGCGGTGGCGGGGTCGGCCGCGGTGAGCTCGCCGCGCTCGATGCCGGCGGTGATGATCCGCTCGATCTGGCCGGTCAGGTCGGCGACGTGCCGGTCGACGACCTCGCTGTCCTCGCGGGCCAGCACCGTGTACGTGGCGAACAGTTCGGGGTCGTCGAGGGCCTTCTCGCGCTTGGACGCGAACAGCGCGGCCAGCCACTCGCGCAGGCGCTCGCCGGCGGGCGAGTCCTTCGCCATGACGGAGTCCAGCGCGGCGCGCGACTCCTCCAGCCAGCGCTGGGTGACCGCCTCGCGCAGCGCGGCCTTGCTGGGGAAATGGCGGTAGACGCTGCCGTGGCTGACTCCGAGCGCGCGCGCGACGTCGACGACCGTGGCCTTGGCCGGACCGTAGCGGCGCAGGACGTCTTGAGCCGCCGCGAGGATCTGCTCGGCCGTCAGGATGCCATCTGTCACATTCCCAATTCTGTCAGCCGGGCGGGCGTGCGCGGACAGCGAACGCGCTTTCGCGAAATAGGGGCATTTTTGGTGAAAGATCACACTACGCTACCGCTGTCAGAGACGAGGGGAAGCAGCGCATCGTGTGGATCGCAGTCGCAGTGCTGGCCGCCGCCGCCGTCGGCGTGGTGGCCTGGTGGCTCCGTCGCGACCCGGCCGACGACGGGTTCGAGGTCGAGGGGGACCTGGGGTTGGGCGCGGAGGCGCGGCCGGCGTTCGCGGAGGGCCTGCGGGCCTGCCATGACCGTGGGGACGGTCCCCGGATCGAGCGGGGAGTGCTCACGATGTACGACCCGCCGTGCCTGGTCTCCCTGTACCTGCTCGCGGACGGCTTCGCGACCCGGGGGGACGCCGCGCTGCACGATCCGGAGGGCACGGTGGCGACCCTGATGAACCGGCTCGCCACGGCCGAGCGGCCAGGGATCCTGCACCTGCGCAGGGACTGGCTGACCGGCGAGGTGGACGGCATGGACCGGGGCGGGTTCGCCGGCGCCGTGCGCGAGAGCGTGTGCCCCGGCGGTGACTGGGCCGGCGACGAGGTTCTCGGGTCGTCGTACGTCACCGTCTCGGGGGAGCAGCCGAACACGATGATGCTCGACCTGGCCAGGGTGCTCGACCGTTACCTGGAGGCCCGCGAGAAGCAGCCGGACGCGCCGGCGCGGGCGCTGCTGCGCGAGGTCGTCACCCGCATGGCCACGGCCGACGGTCCCGGGCTCACCTGGGTACGGCCCCCGACACCGGAGGAACGTGAGGGCGCGCTCGCGGCCGGGCCGTCGTGAGCACGTCCGTATCGTCCGGGATTCGTCACTCGCTGTTTTCGGCGCGGCCCTGGCGCCAGTAGCCCATGAACGCCACCGAACGCCGGTCCATCCCGCGCTCGGCGACCAGGTGCCGGCGCAGCGTCTTGATCACGCCCGCCTCCCCGGCCAGCCACGCGTACAGCGGCTCCTGCGCCGCCGTCTCCTGCGGCACCTCCCACAGTTCGTCCGCGTCGACGTCCACGTCGTCGAACGACTCCGGCACAGGCAGCGGCGGCAGCAGCCGGTCGGCGGCGGCCCGCACGGCCGGGACGAGCCGGGCGCCGCGCTCCCCGCCGTTCCTGGCCAGCCAGCTCACCGTGATCGGGGAGGACGTCTTGACGTCGAGGAAGTCGTGCTCGCCCGGCACCTCCATGAGGGCCTCGCCGCCCATGCCGGCGGGCAACTGCTCGAGGATGGCGCAGATGGCGGGCACGGCGGTCTCGTCCCCGGCGATCAGCACCGAGCCGGTGCCCGCCGGCGGGCGGAACTCCAGGCCGCCGTGCCGCCCGTCGTGGCCGGAGTCGGGGCCGAAGAGCGCGGCGATGTCTCCGGGCCGCACCTGCTCGGCCCACCGGGCGACGGGTCCGCCGTCCGGGTGCATGACCACGTCGACGTCGACCTCGCGGGCCTCGGGGCGGACGAGCCTGACGGTGTACGTACGCATCGGGTTGCGCCGGCCGGAGTCGAGCTCCCGCCACCTCAGGTACCAGTCCGGACCGCTGGGCAGGTGCGCCATGCCGTGCTCCGGGAGCGGGAGGATGAGCTTGAGCCGCTGGTCGAAGCCGTTGTCGGCGAAACAGTGCAGATCCTCTCCGGTGAAGGTGACCCGCAGGAATGACGGGCTCAGCCTTTCGAGCCGGTCCACCCGTACGTCGAACATGCGAAAAGGCTCGACCATCCCGACCTCTCCTCCTTAATTAGGTGAGCCTAACCTAATCGATCCCTGGAGTGATGACCAGCGGGGCGATGTCACGCGATGTCACCCTCGGTGGCGGTTCTCCGGATAGGCGCAGGCCGGAAGGGGTTCGCACGGCCCCTAACTGCGGTTGTGATGAAAGTTTCACGGTTGATTGACAGTGGGAAAGCGCTTACCTATGTTGTGGCTTGTTCGCTCACACGTATGGCAGCCATGTATGTGAACGAGTGCTCGCTGGGGGGACACCATGTCGCAGGCCGATGGCCTGCCGGTCCAGCAAGGAGCTTGAATCGTGCGACAGAGAATCAACGGCAGAACGGCTGCGATGATCGCGGGCGTCATCACCCTGACAGGAACCGCGGTCGCAGGCGTCGCGGTGGCCTCATCGGCGGCGGCCGCCCCGGCGCCGGGCGCGTACAGCGTGGTGAACAACGCCAGCGGCCTGTGCCTCACCGTACCGGGATCGAGCTCGTCCGACGGCGTGCAGCTCACGCAGACCGGCTGCGGCGGCGCCGCGCAGACCTGGAACCTGACCGCCGGCGGCAGCGGCTACACCCTCAAGGCCGCCCACAGCGGCAGGTGCGCGGGCGTGAAGGACGCCAGCACCTCCGCAGGCAAGGCCGTGCAGCAGGAGGGTTGCAGCGGCGCGGCGTCGCAGCTGTGGACGCTGCCCGAGTCCGGTTCCACCGTCAGGGTCGTCAACGCCAACGGCGGCAAGTGCCTCAACACCAAGGACAACTCGACCTCCTCCGGCGCCCTGGTGCAGCAGAACTCCTGCGACTCCGTCGCGACCAAGCAGTGGCGGCTCGTCCCCGCGGGCGGCGGCGACCCGAGTGACCCGCCGCCCACGGACCCGCCGCCGACCGACCCGCCCGGCAACGCGACCGGGCTGGTCGGCTGGGCCACGCAGGGCGGCGGCACCACCGGCGGCGGCAACGCCTCGCCGGTCACCGTCTCCACCGCCTCGGCCCTGACCAGCGTGCTGTCGTCCAGCGGCGCCTCGGTGATCCGGGTGTCGGGCACGATCTCCTGCTCCGGGATGCTCCGCGTGGGCTCCAACAAGACCGTGCTGGGCAACTCGGGCGCGACCATCTCCGGCTGCGGGTTCAACATCTCCGAGGCCTCGAACGTGATCGTCCGCAACCTCACCTTCCGCGGCTGGAACGACGACGGCATCAACGTGCAGTACTCGACCCGGGTGTGGATCGACCACAACACCTTCAGCGACGGCTATGACGGCGCCGTGGACGTCAAGCGGGCCAGCGACTACGTCACCATCTCGTGGAACAGGGTCTTCGACCACGACAAGAACATGCTGCTCGGCCACGACGACGGCAACGGCAGCGAGGACCGCGGGCACCTGCGGGTGACGTACCACCACAACTGGTTCGACGGCACCAACCAGCGCAACCCGCGCGTCCGCTTCGGCAACCCGGTGCACGTCTACAACAACTTCTACGGCAACGTCGGCAGCTATGGCGTGGCCTCCACCGAGGGCGCGGGCGTGCTGGTCGAGGGCAACTACTTCGAGAACACCGACGACCCGTTCCACCTGGGCGAGGGTGACTCGGGTCCGGGCAGCCTGGTCGCCCGCAACAACCACTTCGTCAACTCCGGCAGCGGCGAGACCGGCGGCAGCGTCGGCTCCATCCCCTACTCCTACTCGCTCGACACCGCCTCCAACGTCAAGTCCATCGTGACGGCGGGCGCGGGCGCCGGGCGGATCTCCGCCTGACCCCCCGGGTAACGGTCCCTTCGGCGCGCGCCGGAGGGACCGTTACCTTTGTCGGTGAAGACCTGACCCTGCCTTGAGCGAGGAGCCGCGTTGTCCCCCGTCGTACTCTCCGCCGCCGGTGCCGCCCTGGTGCTCGACGCGTCCGGTCCCGGCCTGCCCCGGGTGCGCCACTTCGGCGCCGGTCTGGGCTCTGCCGCCGGGCCCGACCTGGTGCCCGCGCTCGGCTCCCCGGCCGCCGCGCCGCCGCTCCTGCCCGCGCAGGGAGACGCCTGGTACGGCCGGCCCGGCCTGTCCGGTGGCAGGACCGGCGAGCACTGGCCGGTGCGGTGGACTCTTGACCGGCTCGACGTGACGGCCACGCCCGGCGCGGGCGGTACGGTGACCGTCGCCGCCTCCGACGACATGGCGGGGCTGGAGCTGGTGACCGAACTGGCGATGGACGCGGGCGGGCTGGTCACGATGCGGCACACGGTGCGCAACACCGCCGCGTCCCCGTACCGGGTGGAGGGGTTGACCTGCGCGTTGCCGCTGCCCGCGCGGGCCGGTGAGCTGCTCGACTTCACCGGGCGGTGGGCGCTGGAGAAGGTGCCGCAGCGCCGGGCGTTCGGGCAGGGGGTGTGGTCCAGGGAGAACCGGCGCGGGCGCACCGGGCACGACGGCACGGGGCTGCTGGTGGCCGGGACCGAGGGGTTCGGGTTCCGGAGTGGCGAGGTGTGGGCGGTGCACGCGGGGTGGAGCGGCGACCACGTCCACTACGCCGAGCGCCTGGCCGAGGGTCCCGGCCTGCTGGCCGCGGGCGAGCTGCTGGAGCCCGGCGAGATCGTGCTGGCGCAAGGGGAGACCTACGCGACGCCTCGGGTGTATTTCACCTGGTCGGGCGGCGGGCTGGACGACGCCGGCGCCCGGCTGCACGACCACCTGCGGGCGGCCGGCCCGCTGCCGGTCCGGCCGGTCACGCTGAACAACTGGGAGGCCACCTACTTCGACCACGGCCTCGACCGGCTGCTGGAGCTGGCCGACCGGGCCGCGGCGGCCGGGATCGAGCGATTCGTGCTCGACGACGGCTGGTTCCTGCACCGCCGCCACGACCGGGCCGGGCTCGGCGACTGGTACGTCGACGAGAGCGTGTGGCCCGGCGGCCTGCACCCGCTCGCCGGCCGGGTGCGCAAGCTGGGCATGCAGTTCGGGCTGTGGTTCGAGCCCGAGATGGTCAACCCCGACTCCGACCTGGCCCGTGAGCACCCGGACTGGATCCTCGGCCGGGCCGCGCGTACGCCGCCGCCGCAGCGCAACCAGCAGGTGCTCGACCTGGCCAGGCCCGAGGCGTACGCCTACCTGCTCGAACGGCTGGACGCGCTGGTGAGCGAGTACGCACTCGACTACATCAAGTGGGACCACAACCGCGACATCGCCGAGCCGGTGCACGACGGCGTGCCGGGCGTGCACGCGCAGACGCTGGCGACGTACCGGCTGCTGGACGAGTTGCGCCGCCGCCATCCCGGGCTGGAGATCGAGTCGTGCTCGTCGGGCGGCGCCAGGATCGATTTCGGCGTGCTGGCCCGTACCGACCGGGTCTGGACGTCCGACACCAACGACGCGCTCGACCGGCAGGCCATCCAGCGCTGGACCGGGCTGCTGGTGCCGCCGGAGCGGCTCGGCTGCCACGTCGGCGCGCCGCGCGACCACGTCACAGGCCGGTCGCTGCCGCTCGCGTTCCGCGCGGCGACCGCGCTGTTCGGGCACATGGGCGTGGAGTGGGACCTGACCTCGGCGAGCGAGGCCGAGCGGGAGGAGCTGGCCACCTGGATCGCGCTGCACAAGCGGTTGCGGCCGGTGCTGCACGCGGGCCGGGTGGTGCGGGCCGACCGTCCGGACCCGTCGGCGCTGCTGCACGGCGTGGTCCTGCCCGAGCAGGCGGTGTTCGGGTTCGCCCAGCTGACCTCCAGGGTCACCGTCGAGGCCGAGCCGCTGCGGCTGCCCGGCCTCGACCCCGCCGCGCTCTACGAGGTGCGGGTCGCGGGGCCGGTGCCGGACGGCGCGGCGCTGCCGGGGTGGGCCGCCGCGCCGGTGCGGGTGCCGGGGTCGGTGCTGGGCGAGCTGGGGTTGCCGGCGCCGAAGCTCAAGCCCGCGTCGGTGCTGCTCATCGAGGTGACGAACCTGTCCCTCTAGAGTCCAGGTCGTGCTGCGGAAGGTTGCGGCGCAGGAAGTCCAGTTCGAGCAGGAGCAGGTTCTCGGCGACCTCCTCTTGGGCGGTCATATGTGAGACGCCCGGCAGCGGCAGGACGGTGTGCGGGCGGCCCGCGGCCAGCAGCGCGGCGGACAACCTCAGCGTGTGGGCGGCGAAGACGTTGTCGTCGGCCAGGCCGTGCACGAGCATGAGCGGGCGGCGCAGGGCGGGGGCGTCGGCGATGATGGAGCTGCGGTCATAGGCCTCGGGGTGCTCGCCGGGGTGACCCAGGAAGCGTTCCTGCCAGTGGGTGTCGTAGAGGCGGGCGTCGGTGACCGGCGCGCCCGCGACGGCGGCGTGGAAGACATCGGGGTGGCGCAGCACGGCGGCGGCGGCCAGATACCCGCCGTAGGACCAGCCGCGGATCGCCACCCGGCCCAGGTCCAGGTCGGGGAAGCGGCCGGCGGCCGCGTGCAGCGCATCGGCCTGGTCCTCCAGCGCCGCGCTCAGCTTGTCGAGGTGGACGGCCCGCTCCCAGGCCGGTCCCCGGCCCGGCGTGCCGCGCCCGTCCACGACCAGCACGGCGAACCCCTGGTCGGCGAACCACTGTGAGACCGCGAAATCGTCCAGCCCCCGCAGGACCAGGGCGCCCCCCGGCCCGGCATACGGGGAGAGCAGCACCGGCAGGCGCCGCGAGCCCGGCACGTGCCCGGCCGGGAACATGATCGCGCCGCGCAGCTCCCGCTTGCCCAGCGACACGAGTTCGACCTTCGGGCGCAGGACCGGGACCGCGCCGTTCGAGGTGATCCGCGTGGCCGCCCGCCCGCCGGTCACCGTGACACGGACCCCGTGCTCCTCCAAGGTGCGGGTGAGCACCAGGGTGACGCCGCCGCCGCGCGTCCCGGTGTGCAGCCCCGGCTCGGAGGTGATCCTGACCAGCCCGTCTGCCCTGGAGTAGGTGTAGAGGTGGCGTTCCGTCGGTTCGTCGCAGCACTGCGCGAGCACGGTGTCGCCGTCCACCGCCAGGATCCGCAGCACCTGCAGGCCCGGAGGCGTGACCAGGTCGTCTCCCACCATCAGGCGGCGGGTGTCGTCGCGGTCCACCGTCCAGACCAGCTCCGCGCCGGCCGTGCGGGCGGGCGTGCCGGGCACGAGCTCGAGCCAGGCGTCGTCGGTGTCCTCGCGCAGCACGGTGGTGGCGCCGGTCTCGGGGTCGGCCTCCAGAACGCGGGTGGTGCGCTGGTCGCGGCTCTGCACCAGCACCAGCAGGCCCTGCCCGGTCCACGACACCGCCGCGACGTACTCGAACGCCGACCTGTCCCAGATCACCTCGGTACGCTCCCCGGCCGGCGTGGTCAGCCATAGCGTCACGTCGGCGTTGGCGGTGCCGGCCGCCGGATAGGCCATGGTTCTGGGCGGCCTGCCCGGATCGGCGGGATCGGACAGGTGCCACCTGCTCACCCCGGCGTTGTCCACGCGCGCCACCAGCAGGCGCGTGCCGTCGGGCGACCACCAGTGGCCCCTGTGCCTGGCCATCGACTCGGCCGCCACGTGCTCGGGCAGCCCCCACGTCACCTCGGGGCCGTCGGGCGTCAGCAGCGGCCTGCCGTCGACGTGCAACGCGCCGTCGGAGACGTGGGCGACGTGTCGCCCGGACGAGTCGAGCCGCGGGTCGGACCCGGTCGCACCGAGCGGGGTGATCGCGCCGGTCAGCAGGTCGACGGTGTGGAGTTCGCCGTCGAGTGCGTAGACGGCCTTGGTCACGGCGGCGTCGGTGGCGTAGGCGACGATGCCGCTCGCCCGCTCGCGGGTGCGTTCCCTTCGCGCGCGCTCCGCCTCCGGCAAGGTCGCGCCCGACGGGGTGCCGGGGTCCACGAGCAGACGTTCCTCTCCCGTGGCCACCGTCAGCGTCCACAGCCGGTTCACCGGGTCGTCACCGGCCGAGGACCTGAGGAAGACCACCCTGGCGCCGTCCGGCGAGATCGTGAAGTCCCTGGGGACGCCGAGTTTGAAGCGGGCCGTACGGGCGTGCTGACGGGGAAGCGTGAGGGGAGGCATGGAGGATCGTAGGCATGCCTGTCAAGCCCGCCGCAAGTCGTTAGGTAAGGGGGTGGGCGGTGCTCACCAGGGCCTTCAGCGCCGGACGGTCACGGGCCGGAGGGCCAATGCCGTCGCAACGTCGCCGTTCCTGATCGGAAACACGCCGCGGACACACTGGCGGCATGAGCGATGCACCTGAGGTGATGCACTCACGTTCCGGACCCGGCGGCCGTCACGCGCATTCCTGGCGGCGGGAGATCGCGGAGCTCGCCGCGCTGTTCCTCGCGGTGGGCTTGGCGCACCTGCTCGCGACGTTGCTCGGGCACCAGGAGCCGGGGCCGGTCGTGCTGGTCGGGCTGGGGATGGCGTTGATCGTCGGCGCGGCGGTCCACAAGCGGCTGGGCCGCCGCAAACCGTTGAGCAGCCGCCGTCCCGCCAGGCGGGCGGCGCTCCCGGTGGACGGGTGCGCGGAGGCGCCCATGGCGCTGTGGCGCATCCGCATGCGGGTGGTGGAGCGGCCGGGACGGCTGGCCACCGTGGCCGGCGCGTTCGGCCGGCTCGGCTGCAACATCCTGGCCCTGCACATCGCGCCGACCGGCGGCAGCGCCATCACGCCCGCCGGGTGCGACGCGCTGGACGAGTTCGTCATCGAGGCGCCGCGCGAGCTGGCGCGCGACGTGCTGGTGAAGGCGCTCACCGAGGCCGGCGGGCATGACGTCGTGATCGTTCCCGCACAGGTCAAGGACCTCACCGACCCGGGCGTGCAGGCGTTCCTCCTGGCCCAGCGGGTCGGCGCGGACCCCGGCAGGCTGCCGGAGGCGATGGCCGAGCTGCTGCGGGTCTCGCAGGTCGAGTGGCGGCGGCCCGGCGACACCGTGGAGGAGGGCGCCGAGCTCAACACCACCATGGTGATCTCCGTGAACCCCGACCGCGCCCTGCTGATCAGGCGGCCAGAGCTGCCGTTCACGCCGACCGAGGCGGCCAGGGCGGCGGCCCTGACCGCCGCCGCCCGGCACGCCCGCTACAGCTCGTCGTGACCCCGCCGCCGGCCCATCCGGTCGTACGGCCGCCCTGGCCGGAGCACCTGACCATCCGGTGGTACGGCTGCCCGGCCCTGGCCGGTGGGTCAGGTGCGCTCCTTGGTCCAGCTCTCCAGCCCGCTCGCGTCGATCGGCAGGGCATCGGACAGCACCTCCGCGCCGTCCGTGGTCACCAGGAGGTCGTCCTCGATCCGTACGCCGACCCCGCGCAGCTCAGGCGGCACCGTGCGGTCGTGGGCGTGGAAGTAGAGCCCGGGCTCGACCGTCAGCACCATCCCCGGCGCCATCTCCGCGCCGTGGTAGGCCGCCACGCTGGACCTGGCGCAGTCGTGCACGTCCAGCCCCAGGTGGTGGCCGACGCCGCAGATCAGGTAGCGGCGGTGGTGCTGGCCGCGTTCGGACAGGGCCTCGTCCACCGACACCGGCAGCAGCCCCCAGTCGTCCAGGCCGTGCGCGATGACCTCCATGGCCGCGTGGTGGAAGTCGGTGAACCTGCGGCCCGGCGCCACCTGCGCCATCGCCTTCCTGTGCGCCCGCTCCACCAGGTCGTGCACCTGCCGCTGCGCGGGTGAGAACGCGCCGGAGACGGGGAAGGTGCGGGTGACGTCGGCGGTGTAGTGGCTGCGCACCTCCACGCCCATGTCGAGCAGCAGCAGGTCGCCGTGGCGTACGGGGCCGTCGCAGCGCACCCAGTGCAGGGTGGGCGCGTGCGGGCCGCTGCCCACGATGGAGCCGTAGCCGGGGCCGTTGCCGTGGGTCCTGGCGTACCGGTCGAACGTGCCCTGCAGCCAGCGCTCGCCCCCGCCCGCGACCGCCGCGGGAATCTCGGCGAGCACCGCCGCGAAGCCCTCGACCGTACGGTCCACGGCCTCGCGCAGCCGGCCCACCTCCCACTCGTCCTTGATCATGCGCAGCTCGGCCAGCACCCGGCCGAGCTCCTCCGACGGCTGCTCCCAGCCGGGCCCGCCGAGCAGGGCGTCGCCGGGCGGCCCGGCGAACTCCGGCAGCGGCAGGACCGTGACGCCGAGCGCGGCCGACCACTCGGCGAGCGTGGGGGAGGGGCCCACCCACAACTCGCCGTGGACCGCGTCGCTGAAGAAGCCCACGTCGCCGGGGCGGGCCGGGGGCGGCAGATACAGGGTGGCGTCGCCGTCCACGACCGTCACCACGGCGTTCTCCGTGGCGCAGCCGGTCAGCCAGTAGAAGTCGCTGTCGACGCGGAAGTCGTAGTCGGTGTCGTTGCTGCGTACCGGCGCGCGGCCGGCCGCGACGACGACCGTCCGGCCGGGGAGGGCGGCGGCGAGCGCGGCCCGGTGCCCGGCGGCGGCCTCGGCGGCGCCCGGCACCACATCGGAGGTGCGGGCGGGGGAATCCCAGCCCTGGGCGATGTATTCGGTGAACGCGGGGATCTCCGACAGTTTGGGCAGTCTGCCGTCACTCACCGGTGATTCCTCCTCCTGTGTCGCGGACGAGCCCGGTGAGCCTGGCGAAGACACGTTCCTCGCCGATGCCGTCGTGCTCGTACTCGTTGGTTACCCACGCCTGCGTGTTGCCGACTCGGGCGGCGGTGTCCAGTTGCAGGCCGGAGTCTACGTACATGTCGTCGAAGTACACGGCGGCGGCCACCGGCACCTCGTTGGCCGCGAGGCGGTCCAGGTCGTACAGCGGCGGCCAGTCGGCCCGTTCGGCGAGCAGGTCCACGGCGGCGCGGAAGGGGCGCAGCGCGCGGATCTCCTCGAACATCCACGGATAGATCATCTCGCCGGTGAACAGCAGCGGCCTGGCGTCCTCGGCGAAGGCCGGGTGCCTGGCCTGCTCGCGCTGCGCCGCCCACGCGGTCGCGCCGGGGCCTGAGCCGTAGATGCTCTCCTGCAGCGCCGCGAACAGCGGGTTGTCGGCGTAGGAGGAGCGGGCCAGCACCTGGTGCAGGAACGTCTCCGGCAGGCCCTCGGCCTCGTCGAGGAGCCAGTGCATGCGCTCGTAACCCGGCTTCATGCCGAAGTCGATGCCGAGCGACTGCAGTCTGCGCACAGTGAGAATGTCCCCGTCGGGCAGGAGCACGTCACCTGCCGCCAGCCGGTCGGCGAGCCTGGCCGCCGTCTCGGCGTGGTGTGGGTAGCGGCGGTAGAACTCGGCGTTCTTGGCCGCCACTCGCGGATACGTGCGCCGGTAGACCTCCCCGGCGTCCGGCTCCAGCGCCGGCAGGCCGCCCGCCACGTAACAGGCGCTCAAGCCCTCGGGCGCCCGCGACAGGTACGTCAGCGTGAGGAACCCGCCGTAGCTCTGCCCGAGCGTCGACCAGCGCCCGCCGCCGAAGACCGTCCTGCGCAGGTGCTCGGCGTCGGCCACGATCGAGTCCGCGCGGAAGCGCGCCAGGTAGCCGGCGCCCTCCTCCGGCCCGAGCGCCGCCATCACCCGCCCGTCGATCCGCGAGCTGCGGCCCGTGCCCCGCTGGTCCAGCAGGATCACCCGGTACGCCGCCAGCGCCGCCCCCAGCCAGCCCGACGTGCCCACGGGACGCGGTCCCTTGCCGCCGGGCCCGCCCTGCAGGTAGAGCAGGCACGGCAGGTCCTCCCGGTCGCGGGCCGGATCCACCAGCTCACGGGCGAACACCGTGATCGTGACCGCCGGATCCGACCAGTCGAGCGGTACCCTCTCGACGTGGTCCCGCACCCGCATGCCGGGAATGGTGTAACTCGCGGTGATCAAGATCTCTCCCTTCTGCGGCGGTCCCACTCGGGGTTGATGCGGGGGATGGCCGCCAGCAGCGTGCGCGTGTACTCGTCCCTGGGCTCGCCGAACACCTGCGCGGTGGAGCCGACCTCGACGATCCGCCCCTCGCTCATGACCGCGACCCGCTGCGCGATCTGCCGTACGACGGCCAGGTCGTGCGCGATGAACACGTAGCTGAACCCGCTCTCGCGCTGCAACCGCCGCAGCAGCTCGATCACCTGAGCCTGCACGGACACGTCCAGCGCCGAGACGGCCTCGTCGCAGATCACCAGCTTGGGGTTGACGGCCAGCGCGCGGGCGATCCCGATGCGCTGCGCCTGCCCGCCGGAGAACTGCGCCGGGTAGCGCAGCGAGTGGTCCGGGTTCAGCCCGACCCGTTCCATCAGCTCCTTGGCGTGCGCGCGGCGGCTGCCGTGGGGCGCGATGCCCTGGTAGACCAGCGGCGCCATGAGGATGCGCTCGACGGTGTGCCGGGGGTTGAGCGAGGAGAACGGGTCCTGGAAGACGACCTGCACGTTGGCGCGGAAACGGGCCAGCGCCGCCCCCTTGGCGTGGGTGACGTCCTCGCCGTCGAACTCCAGCGTGCCCTCACTCGGGTCCATCAGCTTGGCCACCATGCGGGCGGTCGTCGACTTGCCGGAGCCCGACTCGCCGACCACGGCCAGGGTCTCGCCTAGCCGTACGTCGAAGCTCACCCGGTCAACCGCGGTGAACTCGGCCCGGGCGCCCATCGGGCCGCGGGAGACGAAGCGTTTGGTCAGGTCCTTGGCGCGCAGCAGGGTCACGTGGTCACCTCATCGTCGATGCGCGGGATGCTCTCCAGCAGCATCCGGGTGTAGTCGTGGCGTGGTTCGGCGAAGACCTGCTCGGCGGTGCCGTACTCGACCGGCTCGCCGGCGCGCATGACCAGCACGCGGGTGGCGATCGAGCTGATCACGGCCAGGTCGTGCGTGATGAAGATCATCCCGGTGCCGGTCTGCTGCCGCAGGTCGGCCAGCAGTCGCAGGATCTGCGCCTGCACGGTCACGTCCAGCGCCGTGGTCGGCTCGTCGGCGATGAGCAGCGCGGGCGAGCACACCAGCGCCATCGCGATCATGATGCGCTGCCGCTGACCGCCGGAGAACTGGTGCGGGTAGTGGTCCACCCGCCGCCCGGCGTCCGGCAGGCCGACCTGCTCCAGGGCCTTGATCGCGACCTCCCGCGCCGCCCTGCGCGAGCGGCCCCGGTGCGCGCGATAGACCTCGTCGATCTGCAGGCCGACCGTGTAGTACGGGTTCAGCGACGACAGCGGATCCTGGAAGACCATCGACATCTGGTCGCCGCGCAGCCGGCGCAGGTCCCGGTCGGCGGCCCCGAGCAGCTCGACCCCGTCCAGCCGGACGCTGCCGCCGGTCGTGGCGCCCCTGGGCAGCAGCCCCATGATCGCCAGGCTGGTCATCGACTTGCCGGAGCCCGACTCGCCGACGATCCCCACGGTCTCGTCCCGCCCGACGGTGAAGGAGACGCCCTTGACCACGTCCACCGGGCCGCGCGTGGTGGGGAAGGTGACGGTGAGGTCCTCAACGACCAGCAGCTCGCTCATCTCGCCGTGATCCTCACTCTCGGGTCCAGCATCCTGTAGACGAGGTCCACCACCAGGTTCCCGGCCACCACGAAGAACGCCGCCAGCAACGTCACCGCCATGATCACCGGCTGGTCGTTCTTGGCGATCGAGTCGGCGGCCATCTTGCCGACCCCGTTCAGCCCGAACACCTTCTCGGTGATCAGCGCGCCGCCCAGCAGCGCGGCGAAGTCCATGCCGAAGATCGTGGTGATCGGCGTGAGCGCCGGCCGCAACGCGTGCCTGCGCATCGTCAGCACCGGGCTCAGCCCCTTGGACCTGGCGGTGCGCATGAAGTTCTCGGCCAGCGTGTCGATCACGTTCGCCCTGGTGAGCCGGGCGTACAGGCAGGCGTAGCCGGTGGCCAGCACGATCCACGGCATGAGGTACGACTGGAACCACACCACCGGGTCGTCGGCGAACGCCACGGCCTGCGGGAACGGCAGCACCTGGAGCTGCACGACCAGCACGTACTGCAGGGCCAGCGCCAGCACGTAGTTGGGGATGCTGGAGCCGCCGAGCGCCAGCCCCATCGCGGTGCGGTCCCACCAGGTGCCCTCCCTGACCGCGCTGTGCAGCCCGGCGACGACGCCGAAGACCAGCCACAACACGGCCGCGCCGATCGCCACGGTGGCGCTGACCGGCAGCCGCTCCACCACCATGTCCCACACGGACTGGTTGGTCTGGAAGCTGTAGCCCAGGCACGGGGCCGCGCAGTGCACCAGGTTCGCGCCCTCGCCGTAGTCGCGGCCGGCGAAGATCCCGCCGAGGAAGCCGAAGAACTGCGTCAGGAACGGCTGGTCCAGGCCCAGTACGCCGCGGATCTGGTCTATGCGGTCGGGCGTGCACGTCTTGCCGCAGATCAGCAGCGCCGGGTCCGGCGACAGCGTGAAGAAGATGATGAACGTGAACAGGCAGACCAGGAAGAGGATCAGTACCACGCCGGCCAGGCGCCCGGCCAGGTAACGCGCCATCATGAGGCGTCCCCCGCGTCGATGGCGGCCCGCAGCCGGTCGCCGAGCACGGTCAGCGACAGCACGAGGCACAGCAGGAACGCGCCGGGGATCACGAAGTACATCGGGTCCACGGCGTACCAGGAGACCGAGCTGGCGATCATCTGGCCCCATGACGGTGTCGGCGGCGCCACGCCCACGCCCAGGAACGACAGGCCCGCCTCGGTGCCGACGTATCCGGGCACGGCCAGCGTGGTCATCACGATCAGGGAGCTGCGCAGGTTCGGCAGGATCTCCTTGAACACCAGCGTCCCCGTGGACGCGCCGGACGCCCGCGCGGCCTCCACGAACTCCCGGTTGACCAGGGTCATCGTTTGCCCGCGCACCACCCGCGCCAGGTACGGCCAGCCGAAACCGGTGATCACCACGACCAGCAGCACCGACTTGTTGCCCTGCGGCAGCGAGGACAGGATCGCGATCATGAAGATGAGAGCCGGGAAGGCCATCAGGAAGTCCATGACCCGGCAGATCACCTGGTCCACCCAGCCCTGGTAGAAGCCGGCCAGCATGCCCAGCACCACGCCCAGCAGGGTCGTCAGCGCCGTGGCGGCGGTCGCGATCAGCAGCGACACGCGGGCGCCGTACGCGATGCGGGCCAGGATGTCGCGGCCGTTCTGCGGCTCGACGCCCAGCAGGTGCTCGGCGCTGATCCCGCCCAGCGACCCGCGCGGCAGCCCGCCCAGGTCGGTGTCGATCGCGGCGCTGTCGAAGTCGTTCGGGCCGTGGCCGGTGATCGCGCTGATCAGCGGCGCGCAGATCGCCATCAGCACGATCAGCACGAGGAACGCGGCGCTGACGACGGCGCCCTTGTCGCGTAGCAGCACGCCCGCGATCCGGCGGCCCGAGGTGACGGGCACACCCGCCACCTCTGTATGAGCTGCGACGGTCATTTACTTCTTCGGCTTCGCCAGACCGACGGAGACCAGGTCGATGCCGCCGGAGAACGACGCCGACAGGTACGCGCCCGCGATGTTCGAGCCGGTGATCGTGACGTGCTTCTCGTAGGTGAGCGGCACGATCGGCGCCTGCTCCATGATCTGCTTGTCCAGCGCGCCATAGGCCGCGTTGGCCTGCTCGACCTCGGGCATGGCCGCGATCTCGTCGATGCGCGCGTTGATCGCCTTGTCGTTGATCTGCGCCAGGTTCTGGTTGCCCTTGTCGACGATCTGGCGCCCGTCGAACAGCGGCGGCAGGAACGTCGCCCCGGACGCCCAGTCCGGGCACCAGCCGGTGACGGCGGCGTCGTGCTGCTGCGCCGGAGTGCCGATCACCTCGTAGAACGTGGAGACGTCGACGTTGTTGATCTTGACGTTGATGTTCACCTGCTTGAGCGCCTCCTGGATCGCCACCGCGATCGCCTGCATCTTCGGGTCGTTACGTGCGTCGAGCGTCATGGAGAACCCGCCCGCCAGACCCGCCTCGGCCAGCAGCTTCTTGGCGGTCTCGACGTTGCGCGGGTACGGGTCGTACTCCACCCGCCCCGCGATCGTCGGCGGTTGGATCGCGGTGGCCTTGGCGGACAGTGTCGAGCCGCCCTGCGCCGCGACCACGGTGTCCTTGTCGACCGCGTAGTTGATCGCCTGGCGTACCCGGACATCGTCCAGGTTCTTCTTGGTCATGTTCAGGGACATGTACGTGGTGCAGCCGGTCAGCCCGCTCAGCGTGCGCGCCTTGAGCTGCGGCGCCTGCACCCGCGCCACGGTGGAGCTCTGGATGATGGCCATGATGGCGTCGGTGTCCGTGCCCTGCCCGGCCAGCATGCGCTCGTCGATGGTGGCCGGGTCCAGCCCGGACGTCCACTCGAAGACGTCCGGCTTGGCCGCCCGCACGGGGTCGGTCTCCGGCTTCCAGTACGGGTTGCGCACCAGCTTGAGCGAGGAGCCGCGCCGGTAACTCTCGACCTTGTACGGCCCGCTGGCGATCGGCTTGCTGTCGAACGCGGCCGCCGCGCCGGTGCCCTTCGGGAACGGGACGAAGTTCGGCAGTGTCAGCGCGCTCGGGAAGTCGGGGAACGATTTCTTCAGATGGAAGATGACCGTCTTGTCATCGGGTGTCTCGATCGTGTCGAGATCACCGGACAGGTAAGGGCCCTTGTAGTCCTTCGGCGCGTCGAGCAGCAGCTTGGCGTAGGGGGAGCCGATGCCGGCCTCCGGGTCGAACGACCGTGAGAATCCGAACTTCACCGCCTCGCTCGTGATCGGCGTGCCGTCCTCGAAGAAAACGTTGTCCTTGAGGGTGTAGGTCCAGGTCTTGTGGTCCGCGGACGGCTTGCCGGTGTCCGTGGCCAGGTCGGGCACGATCTTCGTGCTCTCCGCGCCGGGACCCGCCCCGACGGTCGTCAGGCCGCGGTAGATGAGCCGGTAGAAGTTGTTCACGCCGCCGTCCCAGCCGCGAGCCGGGTCCAGGTGGGAGAAGTCCGCGTTGGTCAGGAAGCGCAATGTGCCGCCGGTCGCGGGGGCCGCCGTCGAGGTGGCCGCCCCGCCGCCGGCGGCGGGCGCGGCGCCGCCGCCACCACACGCGGTGAGCGTCAGCGCGGCGGTCAGGGTGACGCTCGCGAGCGCCGCCGATCTCCTCATGTCGCCTTCTTTCCGTTGGTTCAGGAGGTTCTGACCCAGACCCGCATCGCGCCCGGGTCGCCGTTGCCCCAGAGGAAGTAGGGGACGAAGGTCGTGCCGGCCCTCGTCCGCGGCTGCTCGGGCGGCCCGGGGTACTCGGGGTAGAGCTCGGCGGAGACCGGGGGAGCCGCGGCCGCCTCGACACGCAGCACGACGGCGTCGTCCCGCCGCTCGACGCCGGCGGCCGCGATGTCCGGCACGCCGATCACCAGGTCGTCGACCGAGGCCAGCGGGCTGTCCCGCTGCTCGACGCAGTAGACGAGCGGGCCGCGGGCCAGGCTGACCGTCCCCCTGGTGGCGTCCAGGTAGGGGTGCGAGCCGTGCGCCCTGACGGGCATGGGGAAGTGGAGGCGCACCTCGTCGCCCGCCGCCCAGCGCCGTTCGAGCGTGAGCCAGTCGCCGTCCGGCTCGGCCGCACACGGCTCGCCGTTGACGGCCGCCGTCACGTTCGCGGCCCACCCCGGCACGCGCAGCACCAGCCCGTACGCCTCCTCCGGGGCCCGCTCGACCGTGACCCGCACGTCGCCGTCCCACGGGTAGGCGGTCTCCACCGCCAACGCCACCGCGGCCGTCTCGATCCGCGCCGCGGCGTAGTTGGCGATCAGCACGGCCCCGTCGCGCTCGGCCGCCACGTAGTCGGCGAGCTGGGCCATCCACCGCACGATGTTCGGCGGGCAGCACGCGCACCCGAACCAGGCGCGGCGCAACGGCTCGCCACCCGCCTCCGCGCCGCTGCGCTGCTCGTGGTCGGGCCGGCGCTGGAGCGGGTTGTCGTAGAAGAACGCCCGGCCGTCCCGCGACAGACCCACGGCGTAGGCGTTGTAGAGGACGCGCTCGAACGCGTCGAGGTACTTGGCGCCGCCGGTGGCCAGGAACATCCGCCAGGCCCACTGCATGACCGCGATGGCGGCGCAGGTCTCGCTGTACGCGCGCTCGGGCGGCAGCTCGTACCGGTCGCCGATCGCCTCGTCGGAGTGCCGGCTGCCCAGCCCGCCGGTGATGTACAGCTTCGAGGCGACCATGTCGTCCCACAGCCGCTCCAGCGCGTCGAACAGCGTCCGGTCACCGGTCTCCAGGAACACGTCGGCCGCGCCCGCCGCCAGGTACGCCATCCGCACCGCGTGCCCGGTCACCGACGGCAGCTCGCGGAAGGGCACGTGGTCCTGGAAGTAGTCGCCGGGGAAGATGCTGTGTTTCAGCCGGCCCGTGCCGCGCCGGTCGACGAACCGCCCCGCCTGGATCAGGTAACGGCGCTCGCCCGTCTCCCTGAACAGCTCGACCAGCGCCATCTCCACCTCGGGATGCCCGCAGAGGCCCTCCTCGCCGAACCTGCGCACCACCAGGTCGGCGAACCTGACCGCCACGCGCAGCAGCCGGTCGTCGCCCATCCGCCGGTTGGCCGCGACCGCGGCCTGGATGAGGTGGCCCAGGTTGTACAGCTCGTGCCCCCAGGCCGGGTCCTGCCAGGGCTTCCTGGCCGCCGCGGGGTCCTGGAAGAAGGAGTTGAGGTAGCCGTCCTCGGCCTGCACCCGCTCCAGCAGGCCGACGACCTCCTCGTAGAACTCGCGGGGCTGCTCGTCGCCGTCGCCCAGCTCGTACGCGAGACCTTCGAGGGTCTTGTACAGGTCGGTGTCCAGGAACGGGTACAGGCCCCGGTACGGCGCGGGGTCCGGCTCCAGGAGGCGGCTCAGGTTGGTGAGGTTGCCGGCCGCGCGCAGCCGTTCGATGGTGTGCGGGATCGTGGCGGTGCCGTTGCGGCGCTGCCAGTCGTGCAGCAGACCGCCGGTGATGCGGGCCCCGGACACCGGCCTGACGGCTCCCGCGGTGGTACGAACAGCGCCGAACCGTGCCTTGACCTGCTTGGACGTCATGGCCTTCCAAGTACTGTGTGGCATTGCACTGAACTGTAGGTGTCCGGGAGGCGTGTTGCCAAGGGGGCAGAAGGGTCGTAAACGCGATCGTAACCGCGACACTTATCCTGACAAAAATTGAAATCTGTCATTCCAACTGGCATGGTGAGGGTATGAGAACTTTGGGAATCGGCGGACCCGCCGTGTCCGACCTGGGGCTCGGCTGCATGGGCATGTCCGACTTCTACGGGCCGGCCGAGAGGTCCGAGTCCATCGCCACGATCCACGCCGCCCTCGACGCCGGGATCACGCTGCTCGACACCGGCGACTTCTACGGCATGGGGCACAACGAGCTGCTGATCGAGGAGGCGCTGCGCGGGCGGTCCCGCGACGACGTGCGGATCAGTGTGAAGTTCGGTTCGCAGCGCGACGCCGACGGCGACTGGCTCGGCTTCGACGGCCGGCCGGCGGCCGTGAAGACCTCGCTGGCGTACACGCTGCAGCGCCTGGGCACCGACTACGTGGACGTCTACCGGATGGCGCGGGTGGATCCGGCCGTGCCGATCGAGGAGACGGTCGGGGCCATCGCCGAGGAGGTGGCCAAGGGGCGCGTACGCCACATCGGGCTGTCCGAGGCGGGCGCCGAGAGCGTGCGGCGGGCCCACGCGGTGCACCCGATCGCCGACGTGCAGCTCGAATACTCACTGTTGTCGAGGGGGATCGAGCGGGAGATCCTGCCCGCGTGCAGGGAACTGGGCGTGGGGGTCACGGCCTACGGGGTGCTGTCGAGGGGGTTGCTGAGCGGGCGCTGGTCCAAGGACCGCGAGCTGGCCGCGGGGGACTTCCGCGCCTTCAGCCCGCGCTTCTCCGGCGAGAACCTGGAGCACAACCTCGCCCTGGTGGCCGCGCTCGGGGCGCTCGCCGATGCCAAGGGGATCCCGCTGGCGCAACTGGCCATCGCGTGGGTCCTGTCGCGGGGGGACCACATCGTGCCGCTCATCGGGGCGCGGCGGCGCGATCGGCTCGCCGAGGCGCTGGGCGCGCTCGACGTGACGCTGACGGCCGAGGACCTGACCAGGATCGAGGCCGCCGTGCCCGCCGGGGCCGCCGCGGGATCGAGGTACGCCGAATCGCAGATGGCCCACCTCGACAGCGAGCGCTGACCGCCGGGTGCCTGCCTTCGGACGGTTCTCGGGCGTTACGGGCGCACGCTCTCGGTCGGTTCGGGGGCATCGCGCGATCAGCGTTCGATGAGGGTGACTTCCAGGGAGTAGTGCGAGGCGCGGTAGATGTGCGAGCCGTGCTCGACGGCCCGGCCCTGGTCGTCGTACGTGGTGCGGATCATGGTGAGCAGGGGGGCGCCGCGGCGCTCGTCCAGGAGCCGGGCCTCGGTCTGGGTGGCGGCGCGCGCGCCGATGCGCTGGTTGGCCACCCGCATGCGCACGCCCGCCCCGCGCAGCAGCTCGTACAGGCCGCGGCCCTCCAGATCGGCGGCGGTGAGCTGGGCCAGGCCGAGCGGCAGCCAGTTGTGCAGCACGGCCAGCGGCTCGCCGGCGGCGAAGCGCAGCCGCTCCAGGTAGAGGATCTCGGCGCCGGGCTCCACGCCCAGGATGCCGGCGATCCCCTCCTCGACCGCCCGCGGCTCCAGGGACAGGACCTGGGTGGCCGGCTCCTGGCCCGCCCTGCGCAGGTCGTCGTAGAGGCTCGTCAGCTCGACCGAGCGCTTGACCTGGCCGTGCACCACCTGCGTGCCGACGCCGCGCTTGCGGACGAGCAGGCCCTTGTCCACGAGATACTGGATGGCCTGGCGGATCGTCGGCCTGGACAGCCCGAGCTTGCCGGCCAGCAGGATCTCGTTGTCCAGCCGGGAGCCCGGGGCCAGATCACCTCGCCGGATCGCCTCGGCGATCTGCTCGGCCACCTGGAAATAGAGCGGCACGGGGCTGGATCGATCCAGGTCGATGGCCAGGTTCGCGGTCATGCTGATCAGCTTAACGCAGGTCAGAATGTCCAGACAAATGCCGCCGTTCCTCCCGTTCGTACGCTCAGAAACGGGCGAAAATGGGCATGGAGTCGTGGAGAGCCGTACCGCCCCGCCGGAGAGGACACGGACGTGACCCAGCTGCTCGACATCGCCACCGAGGCCGCCAGATCGGTCGGCCCGCTGCTGCGCAAGGCGTTCAGGTCCCGGCCCGAGGTCACGGAGAAACGCGACTTCCACGATCCCGTCACCGAGCACGACCGGGCCGCCGAGGAGGCCATCCGCGCCGTCATCACCGCCCGGCGCCCGGAGAGCGCGATCGTCGGCGAGGAAGGCGGCGCGACCGGCTCGGGCGACCTCACCTGGTACGTCGACCCCATCGACGGCACCGCCAACTTCGCCGCCGGACTGCCGTTCTTCTGTGTCTCCATCGCCGCCGCCGTACGCGGGGAGCTGGTGGCGGGCGTGGTGTACGACCCGGTGCGCGAGGACGAGTTCACCGCCACCGACGAGGGCGCCTGGTGCAACGGCGCCCGGCTGCGCAGCGCGGGAGCCGCCACCGACCGCGAGGCGATGCTCCTGACGAGCTACCCGACGCCGATCGACCTGGAGACGGACGGTGACCTGGCGCTGCGGCGCTACCAGCGCTTCCTGGAGTCCTTCTCTGCCGTACGCCGGCCGGGCAGCGCCGCGCTCCAGCTCGCGCACGTCGCCGCCGGCTGGTCCGACGCCACGTTCGGCACCATGTCCAACCCATGGGACGTGGCGGCGGGGGCGCTGCTGGTACGCAGGGCGGGCGGCGTCTACCTGGGAGACCCGCTGGTCAAAGGCGACTACCTGGCCACGGTGGGCGGCTTCGACCTGGAGAACTCGGCCCTCGCCGACGTGGCCCACTGACCGCGCCCTTGAGGGCTCGGATGCTCGCCGAGATCGCGCTCCGACCGTGACCCCCGTCCGTGCGATCTGCGGGGCTCGGGTGCTCGCCGACGTGGCGCACCGACCGTGACCCGGCCCCTGCGCAGCTCGGCTCTCGGTGCGCTGATCCTGCCCGCTCCACCCTGGGGCTCGGGGGCGCGCCGGTCAGGGAAGTAGGTGCGGGAGGTCGGTGAGTGAGGTGATCCGGGGGAAACCGGCGGGCGGTTCGTCGGCGCCGAGCCGGTCGAGCCAGACCGAGCGCATCCCGGTCGCGGCCGGCCCCGTCACGTCGTTGGCCACGTCGTCGCCCACCAGCAGCACCTGCTCGGGTGCCAGCCCGAGCGTCGCGGCGGCCCGCGTGTAGGCGCCGGGCGACGGTTTGTAGTGGCCGTCCAGCACCTCGCCCGTCAGCACCGTCGCCAACGGGCCGTCGAGCCCGATCGTGCGGACCTTCGCCTCCTGCATCCGCTGCCCGCCGTTGGTCAGCACCCCGAGCGCGAACCCGCCCAGACCCGCCACCGCCTCCGCCACGTCCGGGTAGGCGGTCCAGCCCCGGCGGTAACGCGCGGCGAAGTCGGCGTAGGCCGCGTCGAGGTCGGCGGGCACGGGCACGGCCAGCTCCTGGCAGAACGCGCGCAGCCGGCGCCGCCGCTGCTCCTCCCATGAACACTCGCCCGCCTGCCACATCGCCAGGTACGGCCGCTCGAAACCCGCCCAGAGCATGGCCGCCTCGGCCAGGCGCGGATGGCCGGGGCGGCGCGCCGCCAGCCAGGCGTTGATCGCGGCGTCGGCCGCCCCCCGGTGGTCCAGCAGCGTGCCGTCCAGGTCGAACAGAATGCCTTTGATCACGACAGCGCCTCGGGGGTCGTACGGGAGAGGACGGTTTGTCCTGAATCACGATAGCGCGGCGACCACCGCTGACCGGGACCGCACCTCGACGATGGACGGGATCGCGAGGGCGCGGGTGAGCAGGGCCGTGGTTCGAGGATGAGGGCGTGCGGGAGAGACGGGATCAGGACAGTGCGGCGGCCGCGGCGATGCGGGCGGCGGTCTCGCGGGGTGGGTAGCCCAGCGTGAGGCCGCGCACGGACAGCGGTGCCTGCGCGAAGCGGGCCTCGGCGCCGTCGCTCAGGATGTAGTGCAGCGCGGGGGAGTGGCCGCGGTGCTCCTCCAGCGCCGCCGCCTCGGGCTCGGCCAGCTCGGGCGGCAGCGCGTCGCGGTAGTCCGCGATCAGCGCGTCCAGGTCGAACAGGTGCGCGTATCGCTCCGACGTGCCCGCCACCACCCTGATCAGTTCGCCGCTGGTCTCCGCGTGGTAGACCAGCCCGCTGCCGCCGCTCTTGCCGAACCAGCGCAGCGTCTCCTCGACGGGCAGGGTGAACGCGCCGTACGGCTTGCGCCCGTAGAGCAGGGCCTCGGCGATCCACCGATCGCACCACAACGCGTCGCGGTAGGGCGTCGGCGTGCCGGGTTCGACGGCGAGCCCCTGGGCCAGCACCGGGTTCCAGGCCGAGACCATGGGGCTGCTGAAGCGCGGCATCCGGGGGCCGCGCCAGTGGCTGAGCGCGTAGCCGTACCAGATGGTGACGACCTCGACCTGGTGGTCGGGCAGGGGGCGCTCGTAGGTGCCGTTCATGATCTGGCCGCCGTCGGGGTGCCGCCACGGGCCGGGGTCGACGCCTGTGCCTGTGGGGACCGGGGGCGTCCGGTAGTCGGGATGCAGGACCCACGCGTCCGCCACGGTTTCCGCCCCTTCACCTCGGAGTATGCGTCAGGTGTCAGACCACTGAGGTGGCCATCGTGCATCAGGCGTCACCGCGTTGCAACAGAGCGGATGCAAAGGGTGATGTTTGTCATCGTCCGCTCCGGCGCGGCCCGGAGCCAAGCGGTCCGAACGGCCGTGGCGCGCCCCAGGCTGAGCGTCCGCCCGGCCTGCGAGCCCTGCGGTGCGCGTCCGCCTGGCCCGAGGCGGCGTTGCGGAGCCTCCCGGGAGTCGGTCAGTGGCGGGTGCGGTGGTCGCCCGCGCTGCGTACGTGGTCGATCATGACGCGTTCCGCGGCGGCGCCGTCGCCGGCCTCCAGCGCGGCCAGGATGCCCTGGTGCGCTTCGAGTTGCCGCTCGACCTGCCTCTCGTCCAGCCAGAGCGACGCCTCTGCGGGCACGGGGACGCTGTTGCGCACTGACCTGGCGTGCGCGCCCAGGAACGCCGGGCCGCCGATGTCCACGATGCGCAGGTGGAAGCGCATGCTCTGCTCGCCGAGGCCGGCGTACCTGCCGTGCTCGGCGTCCGCGGCCATCGAGGCGTGCAGGTCGCGCAGCCCGGTCAGCTCCGCCGCGGTGATCCTGGCCGCCGCCAGCCGTGCGCCCAGCCCCTCGACGACCGCGCGCAGGCCGTAGTACTCCGCCAGCGCCTCGGCGCCCAGGTCGATCACGGTCGCGCCGTGGTGGGCCTCGTAGCTGATCAGCCGGTCCTTCTCCAGCCGGCGCAGCGCCTCCCGCACGGGCGTGACGGACACCCCCAGCCGCCTGGCCACCTCGCCGGCCCGCAGCGCCGTGCCGCCGGGGATGCGCGCGTTGCGGATCTCGTCCAGCAGCACGCTGTAGACGTAGTCGGCCTTGCTCATGGGCGGCCGGGGCTGGCTGGTGGGCATGTCCTCAAGTGTCCCGCAATATCGGGGTCGATCATGCAAAAGCTTGACCTATGACTTATTTCTTATAAGTTACATACCCATGACTACCCTCGCCGACCTGCGGGTCATCGACGCGGCGACGCTGTTCGCCGGCCCCTCGGCCGCGATGATGCTGGGTGACTTCGGCGCCGACGTGATCAAGATCGAGCATCCGCGGCGCGGCGACCCCTCGCGCGGGCACGGGGCCTCCGTGGACGGCGTAGGGCTGTGGTGGAAGACGCTGTCGCGCAACAAGCGCACCGCCGCCGTAGACCTGTCGCGCCCCGAGGGTCAGGAGATCCTGCGCCGCCTGGCCGAACGGTCGGACGTGCTGATCGAGAACTTCCGCCCCGGCACCCTGGAACGCTGGGACCTCGCTCCCGAGGACCTGCTGGAGCTCAACCCGCGGCTGATCGTGGCGCGGATGACCGGGTTCGGGCAGTTCGGGCCGATGGCCAAGCGGCCGGGGTTCGGGACGCTGGCCGAGGCCATGAGCGGGTTCGCGGCCATGACCGGGCAGCCGGACGGCCCGCCGACGCTGCCGCCGCTGGCGCTCGCCGACGGCATCGCCGGCCTGGCCATGTCGTACGCGATCATGGTGGGGCTGCACGCCCGCGAGCGGACCGGGCTCGGGCAGGTCATCGACCTGGCCATCATCGAGCCGATCCTGGGCCTGCTGGGGCCGCAGATGACCGCGTACAAGGCGCTCGGGGTCGTGCCCCAGCGGACGGGCAACCGTTCGAGCAGCAACGCGCCGCGCAACACTTACCGCACCCGCGACGGGCGCTGGCTGGCGATCTCCACCAGCGCGCAGCCGATCGCCGAGCGGGTGGTCACCCTGGTGGGACGCCCCGACCTGGTCGAGCAGCCGTGGTTCGCCACCGGCGCAGGGCGGGTGCGGCACGTGGACGAGCTGGACGAGGCCGTCGCCTCCTGGATCGCCGAGCGGGACGCCGACGAGGTCATCGCCCGCTTCGAGGAGGTCCAGGCCGCGGTCGCGCCCATCTACGACGTACGCGACCTGGCCGAGGACCCGCAGTACGCGGCGCTGGGCACCTTCGTGGAGATGGCGGACGAGGAGCTGGGCGAGGTCACCATGCAGAACGTCTTCTTCCGCCTCTCGGACACGCCCGGCGAGATCCGCTGGCCAGGCCGGTCGCTCGGGCACGACACCGACGCGGTGCTGGCGGAGCTGGACTACCCCGGCGAGCGAGTCGCGGCACTGCGCGAGGACGGAGTGATCGCGTGAACATCCCCGTGACCTGGCTCTACGTGCCCGGCGACCGGCCCGAGCGGTTCGCCAAGGCCGCCGCGTCCGGCGCCGACGTGGTCATCCTCGATCTGGAGGACGCCGTCGCGCCCGTCCGCAAGGACGAGGCCCGCGCCAACGCCGCCGCCTACCTGCGCGAACGGCGGGAGCGCCCCGGCGGGCCGGCGGTGCACGTACGGCTCAACGACCTGGCCACTGAGCGCGGACAGGCCGACCTCGGGGCGGTCGGTGACCTCGCCGACGCCGTACGGCTGCCCAAGGTCGAGTCGCCCGGTGTGCTGGACATGCTCGGCGCTGCCCCGGCGTACGCGCTGCTGGAGTCGGCGGCCGGGATCGTCGCCGCCGGGGACATCGCCGCCCACCCGCGCGTCGCCGGCGTAGCCCTGGGCGAGCAGGACCTGGCCGCCGAGCTGTCCATCACCGACGAGAGCGCCATGAACCACCTCAGGCTGCGGGTGGTGCTCGCCGCCGCCGCGGCGGGCCTGCCGCCGGTCCCCATGTCCGTCTACCCGAACATCAAGGACGAGGCCGGCCTGCTCGCCTCCTGCCTGGCCGGTCGCGCGCTCGGCCTGTTCGGCAGGACCGCGATCCACCCCCGCCAGATCCCCGTGATCAGGAGGGCGTTCCGGCCCACCGACGAGGAGACGGCCAGAGCCGCCGAGATCGTCGAGGCGGCGGAGCAGGCCGGGCGGTCGGGGACGGGCGCGGTCGCGCTGCCCGACGGCCGCTTCGTGGACGCCCCGATCGTCGCGCGGGCCAGACGCACCGTGGAACTGGCCAGGCGGCTCGCCGGCCCGCCCCCCGCCGGCGACTGACGCCGGCCACCCCTGCCGTCCCCCATTGGAGGTCATCGCGCCATGGGAATCGCCGTCTGGGCGCTCATCGCGTACATCGCCATCATCGTCGTCTGGAACGGCGTGCTGAAACGCAACATCGGTGAGGCCATGCTCATCGGGTTCGCCGGTGTGTGCCTCTTCGGCGGCACCGGCTTCTTCGGGCTGGCCTGGGCCGGCATCACCGAGGCGCTCTCTGAGGAGGTGGTCTTCGCCGCCCTGGCCTTCGTGTTCATGGGGTATTTGCTCACCAGGCTGGGCCTCATCCAGGAGCAGGTCACCGTGCTGAACTCGATCTTCGGCCGGCTCCGCGGCGGCGCCGGCTACGTCTCCACCTCGGCCGCCGCGCTGCTGGGCGGCCCGTCCGGGTCCGGGTCCGGCATCGCCGCGTCCGTCGGTTCTGTCACCATCCCGTGGATGACGCGCTCCAACTGGCGGCCCGACCTGGCCGCGTCCCTGGTGGCGGGCAACGCCGGGCTGGGCATCTCGATCCCGCCGAGCTCGTCGATGTTCCTGCTGCTGGGGTCCGCCGCCGTGACGCCCGTGCTGACCGCCGACCAGCTCTTCGTCCCCGCGCTGGTCGGCGGGTTGTGGACGGTGGCGTACCGGTTCGTGGTGGTGTTCGTGTGGGTGCGGCGGCACCGGATCGCGGCGACCGACGCGGCCGACATCGTCCCGCTGCGCGCGGCGCTGCGGGCCGGCTGGACGTCACTGCTGGTGTACGCGGGCATCCTGATCCCGGTGCTGATGACGCTCGACTTCGGCGTGGCGCTGATGGAGTCGCGGGTCGGCGAGGCGGCCGGCGACGTCAGCATCGTGGTGTGGATCCCGGTGCTGACGGTGCTGGCCACGTTCGCGGTGGCGTGGCGCCGGCTGCCGCGCACCGGCCGCGCCTGGAGCCAACTGCTCGGCGACATGGCCCCCAGATACGCCGTCATCGGCGCGACGCTGTTCTTCGCCTTCGCCGCCGCCGCCAGCCTGGGCGAGCTGGGCCTGGTCGATCAGCTGACCGCGATCATGCAGGCCATGGACGCCCCCGCGGTCGTGATCGCCACGCTCGTCGGCCTGCTCATCGTGGTCGTCGCCTCGCCGCTGACCGCCACCGCCACCATCGCAGCCGTCGGCGGGGTGGCCTTCAGCGCACTGACCGCGGCCGGGATCGCCCCCGCCGCCGCGGCCGCCGCGATCATGATCTTCGCCTCGACCGAGGGCGCCTCGCCGCCGGGAGCCGCGCCCATCTACATCGCCAGCGGCATCGCCCAGGTGGACCCGGCCAGGACGTTCGGCCGGCTGATCATCTGGTTCGTCGTCCCGACCCTGGTCATCGGCGTGCTGGTGGCGACCGGTGTCCTGCCGATCTGAGAGGAAGCCTTCGTGAACACCGTCAAGAGCGTCACCATGACCATCTTCAAGATCGGCGTCGTGGCGTTCCTCGCCCTCGGCGTGATCGTCGTGCTGACCCAGGCCGTAGGGCTGATCGCCGGGGACGCGGGCCTGGTCTCCGGCGCCGTGTCGATGCTCGGCACGGCCATGACCGTGGCGGCGGGGGTGACCGGGCTACTGGGGTTCGTGATGTCGTACCTGTTCCACTGGAAGGCAGGCGAGGACTAGCTCACCGACGCCGTCACGCGCCCTGCGACGGCGTGACGCGCCGCGGTTTGGAGCGCACACCAAGGTGAGGACCGCGACGCCGGCCGTGAGGAGGAACGCGGCGCGCAGGCCGTGGAGTTCGGCGTACGCACCGAGCAGCGCGGGTCCCGCGATCGTGCCCAGCCCCAGGAAGAAGGCGGTGAGGCTGAGGCCGGCGGAGGGCCGCTCGGGGAAGACACGGTAACTCCACACCGCGAGGCCCCCGGATCCGGCCATGAAGCACGGGCCGTAGAGCAGGGCGGAGAGGGCGACGGCGGGGAGCGAACCGGGGGCGAGGCCGAGCAGCGCGACCGCGACGGCGATGCCCGAGAAGATCCCGGCGTGGACGCGGTGCAGCCCGTACCGCGCGACGACGTGGCCCGTGGACGAGGTCGACGTTGTTGAGCCGGCCAGGCTCGTGGTCGGGGCCGGGCGGCGGCTCGGCGGGTACGTGCTGGAGCACGGCCCCGGTGAGGGAGTAGGCGTACAGGCCGCCTTCCTTGGCGGTCGCGATGACCACGCTCGCGCCGGGGCGTCCGGGATGCACCCAGATGGCCGGGTCATCGCCGGGAGTGAACGGGGCTGAGCATTGGTCCGTATGTCTATACAAAGAGTTGATATTGGGGTACAACCGGGGCGAGCCCGTTCGTCTTGGAGGTGTCCGATGAGACGTACCCCTATCGTGCTGGCCCTGCTGGGCGCGCTGGCCGTGACCGGCTGTTCCTCCTCGGGAGGGCAGAGCGCGCCGAGTGCCCCGCCCGCGACCTCCGCGGCGCAGGAGGGGAGCGGCGCCAAGTTCGCCGTCATCACGCACGGGGCGCCCGGCGACTCCTTCTGGGACGTGGTCAAGAACGGCGCAGAGGCCGCCGGCGAGCAGTACGGCGCCCAGGTCACCTACCAGGGCGACGGCGACCCCGCCAAGCAGTCGCAGCTCATCGACCAGGCCGTCTCGGAGAAGGTGGACGGCATCGTGGTCTCCATGGCCAACCCCGACGCGCTGAAGGAGGCCATCGGCAAGGCGGTCGCGGCGAGGATCCCGGTCGTGACGATCAACTCGGGCGCCGGCTCCTCCAAGGCGTTCGGCGCGGTTACGCACGTCGGCCAGTCGGAGGACGTGGCCGGGCGCGGCGCGGGCGAGCAGCTCAAGGCCGCGGGCGTCACCAAGCTGCTGTGCGTCATCCACGAGGCCGGGAACGTCGGCCTCGACCAGCGCTGCAAGGGTGCGGAGGAGACGCTGGGCGGGACCGTCGAGCGGCTGCAGGTGGACGTGAGCAACCTGGCCGACGTGACGTCCAAGGTCACCGCCAAGCTGCAGTCGGACCAGCAGGTCAACGGCGTGCTGGCGCTGAACCCGGCGATCGCCGTGGCCGCCAGGGACGCGATCAGGGACGCGGGGTCGCAGGCGCGGCTGGCGACGTTCGACCTGTCGGCCGACGTGGTGGAGGCGATCCAGGCCGGTGAGGTGCTGTTCGCCGTGGACCAGCAGCAGTACCTGCAGGGTTACCTGCCGATCACGTTCCTGAACCTGTACAAGGCCAACCTCAACACCGTCGGCGGCGGGCTGCCGGTCAACACCGGGCCAGGGTTCGTCACCAAGGACAACGCCGCGCAGGTGGCCGAGCTGGCCGAGGCGGGCACTCGGTGACCGCTGCGGACGAGCGGCTCGCCCACGTGGGACTGGCCCGCCGGCTGCTGATCAGGCCCGAGCTGGGCGCGGTGGTCGGGCTGGTGGTGGTGTTCGCGTTCTTCGCGGCCCAGTCGCCGGTGTTCCGCTCGCCGGCCGGCATCGCGAACTGGCTCGACCCGGCCGCCACGCTCGGCATCATGGCGGTCGCGGTCGCGCTGCTGATGATCGGCGGCGAGTTCGACCTGTCGGCGGGCGTGCTGACCGGCACGAGCGGGCTGATCCTCGTCACGCTGGCCACCCGCTTCGGGGTCAGCGTGTGGCTGGCGATGCTCGCCGGGCTGGTCGTGGCGCTGGCCGTCGGGTACGCCAACGGCCTGGTCGTGACCAGGACCCGGCTGCCCAGCTTCATCGTCACGCTGGGGACGTTCCTCATGCTCCAAGGCGTCAACCTCGGCGTCACCAAGGCCATCACCGGGACCGTGCAGGTCAGCGGCCTGCGCCGGGCCGAGGGGTTCGAGGGCGCGAGCGCGATCTTCGCCGGGACCGTTCAGATCGGCGGCACCTCGTTCCGGGTGGCGATCCTGTGGTGGATCCTCGTGACCGCGGTGGCCACCTGGGTGCTGATGCGTTCCAAGGCCGGCAACTGGATCTTCGCGGTGGGCGGCGACGAGCAGGCCGCGCGGGCGGTGGGCGTGCCCGCCGCCCGTACGAAGATCGCGCTGTTCATGACGACGGCGTTCGCGGCGTGGCTGGTCGGCTCGATCCTGGCGCTGCGGTACACGTCCGTGCAGGCCAACATCGGCATCGGGCAGGAGTTCATCTACATCATCGCCGCCGTCATCGGCGGCTGCCTGCTCACCGGCGGGTACGGCTCCGCGATCGGCGCCGCCATCGGCGCGGTGATCTTCGGCATGGCCGACAAGGGCATCGTGTTCCTGGGCTGGGACGCCGACTGGTTCAAGCTGTTCCTCGGCGCGATGCTGCTGCTGGCGACGCTGGCCAACCGCCTGGTCCGGCGCTACGCCGAGGAGGTGCGGCATTGATCCTGGAGACCCGCGGCATCGGCAAGACGTTCGGCTCGGTGCTGGCGCTGCGCGACGTGTCGATGGGGGTGGAGGCCGGCCGGGTCACCTGCGTGCTGGGCGACAACGGCGCGGGCAAGTCCACCCTCATCAAGATCCTGGCCGGTGTCCTCCAGCACGACACGGGCACGTTGCTGGTGGACGGCGCGGAGGTGCGCCTGGGCGGCCCCCGCGCCGCGCTCGACCGCGGCATCGCCACGGTCTACCAGGACCTGGCGATGATCCCGCTCATGTCCGTCTGGCGGAACTTCTTCCTCGGCTCCGAGCCGCGCAAGGGCCTGGCGTTCGACGTGGTCAAGGCCCGGCGGGTGGCCCGCGAGGAGTTGCGCGCGATGGGCATCGACGTCCGCGACGTGGACCAGCCGGTCGGCACGCTGTCCGGCGGCGAGCGGCAGTCGGTGGCGATCGCCAGGGCGGTGTACTTCGGCGCCCGCGTCCTCATCCTGGACGAGCCCACCTCGGCGCTCGGGGTGAAGCAGGCGGGCGTGGTGCTGCGCTACATCGCCAGAGCCCGCGACCGAGGGCTCGGGGTGGTCTTCATCACCCACAACCCGCATCACGCCTACCCGGTGGGGGACCGGTTCCTGCTGCTCAACCGGGGGACCAGCCTCGGCGAGTACGGCAAGGCGGACATCAGTCGCGAGGAGCTGACCGCGCTCATGGCGGGCGGGGCCGAGCTGGATGAGCTGGAGCACGAGCTGAAACGGGAGACTTGATGGGAATTTGAGGCTTTTGGGCGATCCGCTCGACGCAAAGTCAGGCAGGAACACCTCGGCGGAACCATCCACCGGGGGGCATACTTTGATCTACAAAGTAAAGGCGTCCGGCGGTGTGCTGCTGTGCGCACCGTTATTACCCGCGCGCCCAGCAGGAAGGCCCGGCCGCGTGCCGGGCCTCCTTCCGGCTCTCGGCCCCAGGAGCTCCCATGACCGCCGTCGGCCGGTCGGTGCTGCCCATCGGCGCGGCGTTCGACCGGATGCCGTTCACCCGCCGGCATCTGCTCATCGCCTTCGCGCTGTTCGTCGCGTTCGTCATCGAGTCGTGGGAGCAGCTCGCGCTCGTCTACGTCGCGGGTGACCTGGGCGCGGAGCTCGGGATCGGCGAGGCGGCGATCGGGGTGGTGCTGTCGGCCGTGGCGCTCGGCATGATCCCGGGCGTGCTGGTGTGGGGGCCGGTGGCCGACCACGTCGGGCGCAGGCCGGCGGCGTTCTGGTCGCTCGCGGCGTACGGGGTGATCGCGCTGGCCTCGGCGTTCGCGCCCGACGCGGTGGCGTTGGTGGCGTCGCGGGTGGCCGCGGGGCTGGCGCTGGCGGGCATCTACACGATCACGTTCCCGCTCTTCCTGGAACTGCTGCCGACCCGGCATCGCGGGCGGGCGACGGTGTACCTGTCGATCGGGTGGCCGGTCGGCATGCTGGCCGCGATCGGGGCGGCGGTCGCGCTGGGCGGCCTGGGCTGGCGCGTGGTGGCGATCGCCGGCGCGGTGGCGGGGGTGTGGGCGTTCGCGATCAGGGCGTGGGTGCCGGAGTCGCCGTACTGGCTGGCGGCGCGCGGCCGGCAGAAGGAGGCGCGGGCGGTGCTGCGCTCACTGGCCAGCCCGGACGCCGGCGCCAGGTTCACGGTGGCGGCCGAGCGGGTGGGGCGGCCGCTGGACCTGTTCCGCGGCGGGCTCGCCAGGATCACCGTCGTGATGCTGGCGCTGAACTTCTTCTTCAACTGGGGCTACTGGGGCCTTCAGACGTGGCTGCCCACGCTGCTGCGGGGCCGGGGGCTGACGCAGGCGGCCTCGCTCGGGTTCGCGGCGCTGAGCGCGCTGATGATGATCCCCGGGTACGTGACCGCGTCGCTGCTGACCGGCCGCCTCGGGCGTAAGAAGGTGTTCCTCGGCTACGTGGCGGGGGCGGTGCTCGGCGGTCTCTGCTTCGCCACGGCCAGGTCCGCGGCCGGGCTCTACCTCGGCGTCTTCGTGTTGTCGTTCTTCAGCCTGGGCGCCTGGGGCGTGTGGAACACCTGGAACGGCGAGTTCTACCCGACGGCCCTGCGCGGCACCGGCTACGCGCACGCCACCGCGGCGCAGCTCGTGGCGACGACGGCGGCGCCGTCGGCGGTGGGGGCGCTGCTGGCGAACGCCACCGGCTTCACCGCCACGATGCTGCTCATCAACGCGTTCATGGTGGCGACCGCGCTGCTGGCGCTGCCGCTGCCGGAGACGGAAGGGCGCGAGCTGGAGTGATCCTCGGCGTCGCCTTGGGACGGCCCCTACCGGTGGTGGTGGCCGTACGGGACGGCGTGCCGGACTGGCCGGTCAACCGGGCCACCGCCCGTACGGCCGCGCGCGCCTGCGTCGCGGTGGACCTGAGCGGCTCAGGCACGTCCCCCGTGGCGGCCATCCGCGTGGGCGGGCCGTGCCCCGCGGCGCTGCGTCCGCACGTGGCCAGGCCGGGGGCGGCGACGATCGTGCGGGGCGGCCACAGCCTGACCGGGCGGCCGCTGGAGCCGCTGGACACCGAGGCGGTGCGGCGCTTCGCCGGCTCGTGCGGGCTGGCGGACTTCGCCGTGACGGCGAGCGGGTCACCCATGCTGTCCGATCACGAGCTGGCGGTTGCGGAGATCGTCGCGGCCGAGGTGCCTGGGGCGCGTATCACGCTGTCGTACGAGTTCGGGCAGCCCGGGTTGCGTGAGCGGGAAAGGGACACGATCCGCAACGCGGCGCTCGGCGGGGAGGCGGGCCGGATCGCCGACGAGGTGGTCAGGGAGCTGCCCCGGATGCCGGCGTACTTCGCCAGGTCGGACGGCGGCGTGGTGTCGGCGCACTACTTCCGGCGCTTCCCGCTGGCCTGCGACCTGGGTGCGACGGCGAGCCGGGTGCGGGGGCGGGCGGCGCTGGCGGACGAGTCGGTGCCCGGCGAGGTGGCGGCGGCGTACGGCGCGGCCATCGGGCGGCCGGAGGCGCGGGTGGAGCGGATCGTGCAGGCGCACGGCCGGGCCGAGCTGGAGCGGGCGCTCCAGGACGCGCGGGACGAGGTGCTGACGCGGGTGGTCAGCGCGGGCGCCGCGCCGGGCTCGGCGTGGATCGCGGAGACCACGGTGAACCCGCTGTCGTACCTGCCCCACGGGATCTACCGGGTACGCGTGGCGGCGGAGGGGGTGCTCCCGTGAGCCGGCTCATCGACGGCGGCGAGCTGACCCGGTTCGCGGCGGGGTCGCGGTTGTTCGCCGCGGGGGGCGCCGAGCCGTCCTTCAGCCTGGCGTTGGACTGGGCGAGGTCGGTGGCCGGGTCGGGGGTCGAGCTGGTGGCGGCCGGTGAGCCGGCGCCGGACGCGTTGTGCGTCGCGGTCAGCCTGGTCGGCTCCACGACGGCGCTGGGGGAGCAGTTGCCGCGCGGGGAGGAGCCGGTGCGGGCCGTGCGGGCGCTGGAGCGGCGGCTGGGGGAGCGGGCCCAGGCGGTGGTGGCGCTGAACCTGGCGGCGGAGAACGCGCTGATCCCGTTCATCGCGGCGGCCGGGCTCGGGGTGCCGCTGGTGGACGGCGACGGCTCTGGGCGGGTGTTCCCGCTGGTGGAGCAGACGACGTACGCGCTGGGCGGTGTGCGTCCCGCGCCGCTGGCGCTCGCCGGGGCGTCCGGTGAGCTGCTGGTGCTGGAGCCGGCGGCCGGCCGGGTGGAGGAGCTGCTGCGGCCGGTGGTGCTGTCGGTCGGCGGGTGGGCGGTGGCGGCGTGCTATCCGATGGCCGCGCGCGACCTGGCCAGGGTGGCGGTGCCCGGCACGGTCAGCCTGCTGCTGGAGGCGGGCACGCCGGGGGCGCCGCGGTCGGCGGCGGTGCCGTACGGTGTGCGGACCCTGTGCACGGGGCGGATCCTGGCCGTGGAGGGCAGCACGGGACACGGGGCCGACCTGGCCCTGCCGTCGCTGCCGTCGAGCATCGTGGTGCGCGAGTCCCATGGCCTGCGGCGGCTGGTACGCCTGGAGGCGCACAACGAGATCATCCTGGCCCTCGCCGACGGGGCGGTGGAGGCGATGGCGCCGGACCAGATCTGCATGATCTCGACGTCCGACGGGATGGTCGTCGACGTCGACACGGCGGAGCCGGGCCTGGAGGTGGAGATCATGGTGGTCGAGGCGGCACCGGTGTGGCACACCGAAGAGGGGCTGGCGCTGGGCGGTCTGCACGCGTTCGGGATCCCGCTGTGAGG
>NZ_JADOGI010000062.1 GCF_015645445.1 Nonomuraea cypriaca
AAAGAGCCCGCCGAAGCGGGCGCTGACGCCGGTTTTACGTCTACCAGCGGCCCAGGGCGGGCTTACGCAGGTTCTTGCAGTTGAACGGGTCGACGATGTCGATGCGCAACCGCTGGTCGGCCTTGTTCTTCCAGGAGGCGATGACGAGTGCCTCCTGGCCGTTGTACTGGCCCTGGTCGACCGCGTACGTCGGCAGCTTGGACCGGCTCGCCACCCGGCTCACGCACTTGTCGACCTGGCCGTCGGAGGAGTCGCCCTCGTCCATCATGCGGACGAAGCCGAACATGCCTTCGATCGGCTGACGCAGGTCCTGGTCGCTGTAGTTGTGGCCGCTGTCGGTCAGCACGTACGGCCTGGTCGGCTGGACCTCCGCCCACTGAGAGTTCCTGGGAGGGGTCGCGGACTTGGCTTCCACGCCGCCGCCGCTCCCACTCGGTGCCGTGCCGTCGCCGGCTGTCAGCAGGCCGGTGGAGGCCACGGTGGCACCCACCACCACGACGGCGGCCGCCGCGGCCGCCACCGCCGGCATCGCCCATCGGCGCCGCCGGGCGGCTCTCCGCCTGGCCGGGACGATGGTGCCGTCGCCTGCGACCACGCCGAGGCGCACCGGCTCCGGCGTGTCCGCCGGGTCCGTCTCAGGGACGTCCGTGGAGGCCCGTCCGAAGCGGGCAGGCTCCGGCACCTCGACTGACCGCTCCCATGGGGCATCCCGCATGAGCTCGTCCCAGTCGGGTGTTGCCACGAGGCCGATACCCCCGCGCCGAGACTCCGCCTCGGCCGCCAGAGCATTGTCGATGCGTAGTGCGACACCCATCGGCATGGCCGGGGTGGGAGTCGCCGCGAGGACCTCGCGAACCGCCGCCAGGTCTGCCAGTCGCTCCCCGCAGGGGTCGCAGACCGCGAGATGCTCGCGGACCTGGCGCGCCGTACCGGCGTCCAGGAGACCCTCGGCCAACTCGGCCAGGATCTCCAGATCGTAGTGCGTATCACCCGTCACGAAGTTCTGCTCCCTTCGCGGATGAGACGCGATTGAGGTCCGTTCGGTTCCGCAGATGCGAAAGAATCGGGGCAAGTTTCGCGCGCCCTCTGGCACACCTGCTCTTCACGGTGCCGCTCGGCACATTGAGCACCTGAGCTGCGTCTTCGACCGAATAACCCATCATGTCTACGAGTACGAGAGCCGCCCGCTGGTCGCTGGGCAGCAGTTTCAGTGCGGCCGAAACCTCCATGGAGACCTCGCGCTCCACGGTCTGGTCCGGCAGCGGAGTCTCACGCTCGGCCGCCTCGATCAGCTCGTCGTCGGCGACCGGCCTGACTGATTTTCGGCGCATCCTGTCGAGACAGGCGTTGACCACGATGCGGTGCAGCCAGGTGGTGACGGCTGCTTCGCCGCGAAACGTGGCGGCCTTGCGGTAGGCGGAGACGAAGGCGTCCTGCACGGCGTCGGCGGCCTCGTCAGGGTCACCGAGCGTACGCAGGGCGACCGCCCACATACGGTCGCGGTGTCGCTTGACGATTTCGCTGAAGGCGTGTGGATCCCCGTTGATGTGCGCGGTCAGCAGCTCGGCGTCTGTGACCGCCGGCCGCTCCGCTGGAGAGGGTGTCTCGGGTGGGGAGTTCACAAGAGAGATTCCTGATTATGCCGATCCGGGAGAGTGCACCACTACTTCATAGATGGTGCCATGAAACTTGCCTGCATCCGCCGGAACACGTGTAAACCAGATCAAAACGTACTGGCCGCTTGCCGCTTGATCAGGAGTCAGCGTGGTCTCGCCCGACGCGTTCTTCTCGGTGGCCACGGTCTTCAGCGCGTCCAGCTCGGGAGAGTCGCCCACCTTGAGCTCGACGCCGGCGCCGGACGCATCCGACAGAGTAGCCACCACTTCACTGATCTGCATGGACTTGCCCATGTCGAGCAGCAGGCCGACGCCCTCCTTGAGGTTGCCGAGATCGGCGCTGGTGTAGGCCTCGGTCTTCCACAGGGTGCCGGGCTTGCCGTCGATGGCCAGCTCCGCCATTTCGGACTTCTCATCGCTGTCGCCGAGCGGGTCGAAACCCTGGGCCTTCTCCGGCTCGACCGCCTCGGCCTCGGCCGACGCCGACGCGGAGACGCTCGGGGTGCCGGGCTGCGCCTCGGGGGTGGTGGGACTGCCCAGGCTGCGGCCGATCGTCCAGGCGCCGACGCCGACGGCGGCGATGACGAGCAGGACCACCAGCGTCATCAGCACCCGGTTGAGCGTGCCGCCGCCGCCACCGGAGGGCGGACGACGCGGCACGGGCTGCGGCGGTGGCACGGTGAGCTGCTGGCGGTGGGCGATGTCCAGGCCCTCGGTGTGGGAGGCGGAGGCCACCGCGGGCGTCGAGGGGTAGGCGATCGGGATCGGCATGGGCCTGGCCACGTCGGCCAGCGCCTCGGCCACCTCGGCCGGGCTGACCAGCGCGCCCTGGCCCTTGCGGGTCTCGGGCAGGCAGGCCCGTATGGTCACCGCGTCGAGGTAGCCGGGCACCCCGGCGGTGACCTGGCGGGGCGTGCAGAAGTGGCCGTCGGTCATGGGGGCGGCGGGCAGCTCGCCCTCTTCCTCGTCACCCGGCCAGTGACCGGTCAGCCCGGCGTAGAGCAGCCGGCCCAGCCCCTCCGCGTCGTCGAGCGCGGGCTGGTCGGTGGTGAGCCCGGACAGCGCGGCGTCGACGGCGACGCCGAGCACCTTAACCGTGTTGCCGGTCGTCCACACCAGGTGGGAGGGGCGCAGGCACAGGTGGTAGAGCTGCGCCTCGTGGGCGTGCGCGAGCGCCTCGGCGGCCTCGGCGACCAGCCCGGCCGCGCGCTCGGGCTCCAGCGGTCCTGAGGCCAGCAGGTCGGTCAGCGTCTCGCCGGTGACCCACTCGCTCACCACGTAGGAGTGCTTGCCGTCCTCGCCGGCGTCGAACACCTGGGTCAGGCGCGGGTCGGTCAGCCTGCTCGCGGCGCGGGCGGCCGTGACGACCTCGTGGACGCGGGGGAAGTCGGATGTGAACGTGTGCACGGCCACGGGACGGGCGAGGATCTCGTCGATGGCCTTCCACAGGGTCGCGCCGTCGGACTCGCTGACGCGGTCCTCCAGCCGGAAGCGTTCGGCGAGGCGGGTGCCGGGTTCGACGGCCGACGTGCTCACTGGCTCACTCCGCTCGGCCGATCGGGCCTTCTCATGACTCGACTCACCCGCGTGGTGGTGTCCCACGAAGGCCCGCTATGCCGGGTGGATCCGCCCACGCCCCTCCTGCTTCCATTCGCGCGTGTCGGGCTCCATGGTAGTGCCGAGTAGATTCCGCCCGCGTTCTTTACCGACCTACCCGCCCCGCGACCATCCCAACGATCGAGTTGACCTCCGGAATGCGCATTCTGTGGGCCACGCCGAGATAGAGCAGCAAACCGAGACCGCCGGCGATCGCGAGAACGATCAGTGAGTTGACGAGGGCGAGACCGCCGAACATCTGCGTGACCGCCCAGACCGCGGCCAGCGACAGCGCCGCCGTGGGCAGCGCCGCGAGGTACATCCTGGTCATCGCCATGCCGATGGCCCAGCCGCCCAGCCCCTGGAGCCGGCGGCTGGCCAGCAACCAGCCCGCGACCGCGCCCAGCGCGTACGCGATGGCGTACGCGAGCGCCAGCCCCATCACCGCGTAACGGGCCGGCAGGAGGTTGTAGAACAGCACCATGAGCAACGCGTTGACCGCCGTCGTCCCCGCGCCGATGAACACCGGCGTACGAGTGTCGCCGAAACTGTAGAAAACCCGGAGCAACAGCTGGAAGAGCGCGAACGGCACCAGCGCCAGCCCGTACACCTGCAACACGTTGCCGATGTAGACGGCGTCGGCGACGCTGTTGGCCCCGTGCCCGTAGATCGGCACGGTGATCGCCGGCCCGAGCACCATGAGCAGCAGCGACACCGGCACCATCAGCGAGCAGATCAGCCGCACGCTCGACCCGAACTCGCTGCGCACGTCGCCGAAGCGGCCCTCCCCGACGGCCCGGCTCATCCGCGGCAGCATGGCCGTGATCACCGAGACGCCGATGACACCGTACGGAAGCTGGAAAAGCTGGAACGCCAACGTGTACGGGCTGACGCCGTGCCCGGCCACCGCGTCGCCCGCCGAGCTGGCCAGGTTGGTCGTCAGCACGAAGCCGAGCTGGGTGATGACCACGTAGCCGATCGTCCACACACCGGCCTTGGCCATCTCGCCCAGGCGCGCGTTGCGCACGTCCAGGCGCGGCACGAAGGAGAACCCGGCCCGCTTGAGCGCAAGGATCAGCACGACCGCCTGGGCCACGATGCCGGCCGTGGTGCCGAGGCCGAGCAGCGCCAGGTCGCCGTCGGTGACCCGCGCGATGTCGCCGCCCCCGGTGCCGAACACGGCGTAGGCCAGGAACACGCAGATGACGAACAGGTTGTTGACGACCGGCGCCCACATGGGCGCGCCGTAGCGGTCGCGCGTGTTGAGCACGGCGCCCGCCACCGCGCCGATGCCGAAGAAGGCGAGCTGCGGCAGGATGAGCCTGGCCAGCGTGACCGCGACCTCGTACTGCGTGCTGCCGACGTCCCAGACGGTGTAGAGGTCGATGATCAGCGGCGCGGCGAACACGGCGGCGACGGCGACGGCGACCAGCGCCACCGTCGAGAGCGTCAGCAGCCGCTGCTCGTAGGCCCGGCCGCCGTCGGGGTCGTGCTGCTGCGCCCGCACGATCATCGGCACCACGACGCTGCTGAGCACGCCCAGCAGCAACAGGTCGAGGATGCTGTACGGGATCTGGTACGCGACGTTGTAGGAGTCGCCGAGCGCCGCCGTGCCGATGGCGTAGGCGAGCACCATGGTCCGCACGAACCCCGTGACCCTGGACACCATCGTGCCCGCCGCCATGACGGCGCTGGCCCGAAGCATGCGGCTCATACGGTCTCACTTTCCCGGGACTTGGCGGCACGCGCGAGCTTCCGCTCGGACCTGCGGCGCAGCACGCGCGTCACCACGGCCGCGAGCATCACGGTCAGCGCCGCGCCCACGATCACCAGGGCGATCCCGGTGTAGCCGGTGGTGCGGATGGTCAGCCGCTGCGGCTCGCCGTACGGCAGGCCTTCGCGGGTCTTGAGCTGGACGGTCACCGTCGCGTCACCGCTGGTGGTCGTCGTGGCGTTCATCGGCACCTGCACCGTGCCACTCTGCCCGCCGCCGATCGGCAGCGGCTCCTCCTGGCTGAAGTTGACCTGCAGCAGGTTGGGGTTGTTCGACTTGACGTCGATGTAGAGGGAGACGGGCGTGCTCAGCGAGTTCTTCACGCTGATCGGCACCACCCCGTTGGTGCCCGCGAGCGTGCGCGGGCGGTCGGGGCCGGTGCCGGTGATCTGGACCTTGTCGATCCTGGCCGTGACGGCCGTTCTCACCAGGTTGGTCACCGCGCGGCCGGCGCGGGTGCCGTTACGCCAGGCCGACGAGGCGGTCCTGAGCACCGCCGCGTCGAAGCTCGACCGCGTCCCGTCGGAGGTGATCAGGGAGGTGAGCTGGGCCTGCGACCCGACCTCCTTGACCGGCGCGAGGTATTTGCCGGTCAGCTCCTCGTGGCGGTCCTTGTCGGTGTAGGTCAGGCCGGCACGGGGGACCGGGGCCTTGCCCGGTTTGATCGAGTCGAGGTTGGTCATCTGCAGCCACGGGAGCCGGCCCGCGACCTTCAGCAACGCGGTGACGAGCGTCGGGTTGGGGTCCCAGCGTCGCGAAGGGGCGACGACCAGGGACCGCGGTGTGGTCTGACCGGCCTCGGCGGCGATCATCGCGGTCTCGGCGATGAAACGCTGCGTGCTGAGCAGTACGGACGTCGGCGCGGTCGGCTCGAACAGGCGGCTCAGCTCGGCGTCCGCGACCAGCGCGGTGACCGGCCCGTTGACCGAGTCGAGCGTGGAGGCGGCGTCGGGCGTGAACGCGACCGGCGGCTCCGGCGGCAGGTTGGTGGAGTCGAGCAGGACCCGGTCGACCTTCTGGCTGCTGACCGAGAGCAGGTCGAGCGCGTCGGCGTCGAGCAGGCCCGCGGGCGGCCAGTTGGTGGTGGTCTCGGCGTTGCGGTTGAGCAGCGCCCTGGCCACCTGCCCGGCCAGCTCGATCGCCCGGTTTGTCTGCGTGTCCAGCCCGCGGTGCGCGAGCGCCGCCACGTCGGGATCCGCGTACGGGACCGCGACCACGGGTGAGGCGGCCAGCGCGGTCCGCATGGTCGTCAGCCACGTCGCGGCCTCGGCGCTGCCCGGCCTCTCCTCCTCGTCGTCCTCGGTCTTGACCCGGTAGCCCTTCGTCATCGTGTTGAGGTCGTCGAGCAGCGCGGGGTCGACGAACCAGGTGACGGCCTTGGGCGCGGACTGCGCGATGGTGGCCAGGTCGGCGAGCCGGCCCCGGTCGGCGATCGCCTCGCTCAGCTTCTCGTCGACGAACAGGGCGTCGTCGGTCGCCCGGTGCGGCTGGTCGATGACGGGCAGCGCGATGGCCAGCGGGTTGCGCGGCAGCTTCGGCTCGGTGGGCGGCGCGTAGGTGAGGTAGGTCCGCTGCGCGGTGGTGATCGGCACGTTGTTCTGGGCCACGTCGACGGCCACCGGATAGACCCCGAACGACCGGTAGCCGAGCTGCACAGGCGTCGCGGTGAACTCCCAGCGCGCCTGGGCGCCGGCGGCCAGCGGCGGCAGGTCCATCGCCGAGGAGAACGAGACGCTCGGCGGGAGGGTCGCGGGGTTCTGGTCGCTCTGGTAGGCGGCCATGGTGACGCGGTCGGTGAACTTCTGCTGCGTGTAGCGCAGGCGTACGCGCAGGGCGGACATGGGCGTGCCGGTGTCGTTGCGTACCGTGCCGGTGAACTTGATCACATCGGTCTGGCTCTTCGGCACCTCAGGCGTGATCGAGGAGATCGACACGGCCAGGGTCTGCCTGCTCGCCTTCGTGGCAGCCGTGCTCGGCGTCGCGGCCACCATGGGGGCGAGCAACGCGGCGGACAGCACGGCGAGCAGCGCGGCCTTACGGATCACGCGGAAGCCCGGCCTGGAGTACGACGACGCACGCCCGCAATGGTACGGGTTCAGTGCCGCCCCGCGACCGCCTCACGTGATCCCCTCCGGCGTGTGCCGCGTAGGTCGGCCATCTTGCCGGGCAGGAGTGCCAGCAGGTCCAGCGCCCGCATGGTGAGCGCGGTGTGCCGTTCGCCGGTGGTGGTGAAGATCGGCTCGGAGTCCGGTCTGATCCGGTCGTCGATGAGCATCGGCAGCGACTCGGGCAGCAGCAACGGGCAGACCAGCCCGTCGGCGTAGTCGGTCGCCGCGTTGACGACGTGGGCGGGCGCGGGGCGTACCTGGCGTGCGCCGAGTAGTCCGCCGATGGCTCCCGGAGGTGGCGGGGCCGCCACGGTGGACGTGACCGCGATGACGACCTCGCGGTCGATCCTGGTGGCGACCTCGAACACCGTCACCATCAGGCACCTCCCGGGCGCCGCGGAGACCGTCTCCGGCAGTTCTTCCGCGCAAGTCATGGGGCGCGGAAGGCGTACGATCTCATGATGGACCTGGTGTGTGAGGAGCCAGCGGTGGATCGCGAGGGCGTCCTTCATATATGCCTCCTTACCTCGTTCCATGGCCCCCGACGGTCCCTTGACCGACGGTAACCCGGACCTGGTGTGGCCCGGGGGATATGTTCCGGAATCGAAGGACCGACTCGTTTGTCCGACTCAACACTGACCGAAAGCCAGCGGCGGGCCATGACCGACCTGTTCCGCAAGATCGCCCCGGTGGCCGACGAGCTCGGCCGCCTGTTCGCCGCCAAGGGCCACGAGTTGGCCCTCGTCGGCGGTCCGGTGCGCGATCTCCTGCTCGGCCGCATCGGCAACGACCTCGACCTGACGACCGACGCCCACCCCGAGCGGGTTCTGGAGATCGTCAGGGACTGGGCCGACTCCGTGTGGACGATCGGCATCGACTTCGGCACCGTGGGTCTGCGCAAGGGCGCCTGGCAGATCGAGGTCACGACGTACCGCAGTGAGTCGTACGACCCGAAGTCCCGCAAACCCGACGTCATGTACGGCGAGACCCTCGAAGCGGACCTGGAGCGGCGCGACTTCGCGGTCAACGCGATGGCGGTACGCCTGCCCGGCCACGAGTTCGTCGACCCCTACGGCGGGCTGAGCGACCTGGCCGCCAAGCTGTTGCGCACGCCGGGCAAGCCGGAGCGGTCCTTCGACGACGACCCGCTGCGCATGCTGCGCGCCGCCAGGTTCGCCTCGCAGCTCGGGTTCTCCGTGGACGCGCGGGCGGTGGCGGCGATGACCGGGATGGCCGAGCGCATCGAGATCGTCTCTGCCGAGCGGATCCGCGAGGAGCTCGACAAGCTCATCTGCGGCACCTACCCGCGCGAGGGGCTGCGGCTGCTGGTAGAGACGGGGCTGGCCGCGTACGTGCTGCCCGAGCTGCCCAAACTGCGCCTGGAGATCGACGAGCACCACCGGCACAAGGACGTCTACGAGCACTCGCTGACCGTGCTGGAGCAGGCCATCGCGCAGGAGGAGGACGGGAAGCCCGACCGGATCCTGCGCTGGGCGGCGCTCATGCACGACATCGGCAAGCCCAAGACGCGCCGCCACGAAGTGGGCGGGCGGGTGTCGTTCCACCACCACGAGGTGGTCGGCGCCCAGCTGACGAAAAAGCGGATGACCGAGCTGCGCTTCCCCAAGGACGTGGTGGCCGACGTCTCGCGGCTGGTCGAGCTGCACCTGCGCTTCCACGGCTACGGCACGGGTGAGTGGACCGACAGCGCCGTACGCCGCTACGTCCGCGACGCCGGTCACCTGCTGGAGCGGCTGCACAAGCTGACCAGGGCCGACTGCACCACGCGCAACAAGCGCAAAGCGGCCGCGCTGTCGCGTACCTACGACCACCTCGAGGAGCGCATCGCGAGGCTCGCCGAGGAGGAGGAGCTGGCCAAGATCCGGCCCGAGCTCGACGGCAACGAGATCCAGCGCGTCCTCGGCGTCGGTCCTGGGCCGGTGGTGGGGGAGGCGTACAGGTTCCTGCTCGACCTCAGGCTCGACAAGGGCATGATCGGCAAGGAGGCGGCCACCGAGGCGCTGCTGGAGTGGGCCAGGTCACACGACCTTGGCACGTGACGACATCGTGATCATCCGGTAGGCGAAGGCGGAGGCGAAGTAGCCCGCCGTGATGATCATGAGGGCGAGGTAGGACTTGCCGTTCGGGGGGAGGATGACCGCCGACAGGGCCGCGGCGAGGACGTACATGCCGTTGAAGAGCATGTCGTAGATCGAGAACGCCCGGCCCAGGTAGATGTCCTCCACGTCGCGCTGGACCGTGGTGTCGGCGCAGATCTTGACGCTCTGCCCCGCCACGCCCAGCACGAACCCGGCCACCGGCAGCCCCCACTCCTGGAACGGCGCCACGAGCACGGCCGACAGCACGCCGGCCACCGACAACGCGATCGGCACCCAGCGCTCGATCCCGAACCACTCGGTCGCGTACGGGGTGATGATCACGGCGAGGAAGTAGCCGAAGCCGGAGGTGGCCACCACCAGGCTGATGCCGCGCAGCGCGGCGTCGGGGTCGCCGTCGGTGAAGTAGTAGCGGTAGAGGATGATGCCGATCGCCGTCGCCATGCCGTAGAAGAAGCGGTGGGCGGCCATCGCGCCCATGGTGGCGGCGGCGATCCGATGGCCCGCCAGGTGCTTGGCGCCGTCGGCCAGGCCGACCACGACGTTGCGCAGGGCCTCGCGTGCCTTCGGCCTGGCGGCGTCGTACGACGGGCCCAGCAGGTCGCGCCCCATCGTGCGCGCGACCAGCGCGCTCAGCCCGAACATCACGCCGGAGGTGGCCAGCAGCAGCCCGACGCCGACGTCGTCACCGCCGAGCACCTCGCGCAGCAGGAACCCGACGCCCGCGCCCACGAACGTCACCACGGTCCCGGACGTGGGCGTGACCGCGTTGGCCGCCATCAGCCGGTCGGCGGGCACCACGTGCGGCAGCGAGGCGCCGAGCGCGGCCAGGAAGAACCTGTTGACGCCGAGCACGGCCAGCGCCGCCGCGTAGAACGCGGGATCGGGCACGTCCGCGACGACCAGCCCCGCGGCGACCAGCAGCAACGCGCCACGCACGATGGGCGCGACCATCAGGATCTGCCGCCGCGACCAGCGGTCGATGAACACACCGACGAAGGGACCGAGGATGCTGTACGGCAGCAGCAGCACGGCGAGCCCCGCGGCCACTTCGAGCGCGGTGGTCTGGCTCTCGGGACTGAAGAACGCGAAGCCGGTCACGCCGAACTGGAAGATCCCATCGGAGAACTGGGAAACCAGCCGCGTGCCGAACAACCGTCTGAAATCCCTGCCACGAAGGACCACGCGGAGATCGGCGACGAATGACACGCGGTCAGCCTAGCCGGACCGCACCTGCCGGAACCGAGTTGGAGTATCAAATCCGAATGAGGTTCCAATCGGTGCTCATGATCTCGTACGCTTCATAGCGTGACGACCGAGGAACACGTCGTGCTGGTTGACCGTGACGGCCATGCACTCGGCACCGCCCCCAAGACGGCGGTGCACCGCCATGACACCCCCCTGCATCTTGCGTTCTCCAGCTACGTCTTCGACCAGGACGGCCGCGTGCTGCTCACCAGGCGGGCGGACCACAAGATCACCTGGCCCGGCGTCTGGACCAACAGCTGCTGCGGCCACCCGCTGCCCGGTGAGGCGCTCGACCACGCGGTCCTGCGCAGGCTCTCGTACGAGCTGGGTCTTTCCGTGGCACGCGCCGACCTGATGCTGCCGACCTTCGCCTACCGCGCCGCCATGACCAACGGGATCGTCGAGCACGAGCTCTGCCCGGTCTACCGCGTCACGGTCGGCTCGCCCGTCACGCCCAACCCCGACGAGGTGGGGCAGACGCGGTGGATGCCGTGGAAGGAGTTCGTCGACGGCGTCCAGAACGGCCTGCTGGCCGTCTCGCCGTGGTGCAGGGAGCAGGTGCCGCTGCTGACCGGGCTCGGCGCCGACCCGACGATGTGGCAACCCGCCCCGGCGGCCGACCTGCCCCCCGCCGCCCGCCTCTGAACCTGAGAAAGGCGCCACATCCGCTGCGGCGCCTTTCTCAGGTTCAGGAGGTCAGCGCTCGACCTCGCCCCTGATGAACTTCTCGACGTAGTCGCGAGCCTCGTCGTCGGAGTACTGCTCCGGCGGCGACTTCATGAAGTACGACGACGCCGACAGGACCGGCCCGCCGATGCCCCGGTCGAGGGCGATCTTGGCGGCCCTGACGGCGTCGATGATGATGCCCGCCGAGTTGGGGGAGTCCCAAACCTCGAGCTTGTACTCCAGATTGAGCGGTGTGTCACCGAAGGAACGCCCCTCGAGCCTGACGTAGGCCCACTTGCGGTCGTCGAGCCACGGCACGTGGTCGGACGGGCCGATGTGCACGTCGGCCTTGCGCATCTCGTGCGGGATCTGCGAGGTGACCGACTGCGTCTTGGAGATCTTCTTGGACTGGAGCCGCTTGCGCTCCAGCATGTTCATGAAGTCCATGTTGCCGCCGAAGTTGAGCTGGTACGTGCGCAGCAGCTCCACCCCGCGGTCCTCGAACAACTTGGCCAGCACGCGGTGCGTGATCGTGGCGCCGACCTGCGACTTGATGTCGTCGCCGACGATCGGCACCCCCGCCTTGGTGAACTTCTCCGCCCACACGGGGTCGGAGGCGATGAAGACCGGCAGCGCGTTCACGAACGCCACCTCGGCGTCGATGGCGCACTGCGCGTAGAAGCGGTCGGCGTCCTCCGAACCCACCGGCAGGTAGGAGACCAGGACGTCGACCCGGTTGTCACGGAGCACCTGGACCACATCGACGGGTGCCTCGTCGGACTCCTCGATGATCTCGCTGTAGAACTCACCCAGACCGTCGTAGGTGTGACCGCGCTGAACCGTCACCCCCGTGGGCGGCACATCCGTGATCTTGATCGTGTTGTTCTCGCTGGCGACGATCGCCTCGGACAGGTCGCGCCCGACCTTCTTGGCATCCACGTCGAACGCCGCGACGACCTCGACGTCGCCGACGTGGTAGTCGCCGAACTTCACGTGCATCAGGCCCGGGACCCGGATGTCCGGGTCGGCGTCCTTGTAATAGTGAACGCCCTGGACCAGCGACGACGCGCAGTTGCCGACACCGACAATGGCCACGCGAACCGAACCCATCGCACTCGCTCCTTACTCATCAGTTGACGTGGTATCTCTTTCGGGCCTCTCCTCCGATGAGGCCCGACGCTCTGTCGCGATCAGCTCGTTGAGCCAGCGCACCTCGCGCTCGACCGACTCGAGCCCATGACGCTGCAGCTCGAGCGTGTAACTGTCGAGGCGCTCCCTGGTGCGCGCGAGCGCCGTGCGCACCGCGTCGAGCCGCTCCTCGAGCCGGCTGCGCCGGCCCTCGAGAATGCGCAGCCGCACCTCCGCCTCGGTGTGCCGGAAGAACGCGAAGTGCACGCCGAAGCTCTCGTCCTCCCAGGCTGAAGGACCGGCCTGGGACAGCATGTCCTGCAGCCGCTCCTTGCCCTCGGCGGTGAGCTTGTAGACGATCTTCGACCGGCCGCCGACGATCGCGGACGGAGCGGGCTGCTCCTCCGCGATGAGGCCCCGCGCCAGCAGGGATCGCAGACAGGGGTACAGCGACCCGTAGGAGAACGCACGGAACATCCCCAGCAGGGCGTTGAGCCGTTTGCGCAGCTCGTAGCCGTGTAGCGGCGTCTCGTGCAACGACCCGAGCACGGCCAGCTCCAAAACCCTGCCCTGTCCGCTGGCCACTGGAACCGCCCCCTCTCGCGTCGATGTATCGAGCCGATACATCTCCAGGATACGTCGGGCCGCTATATGCCCGCAATCCACGAATCCCGCAAGCCGTTGGGATGATCCGGAAAAACGCCGTAGTCTGGCGCTCATGTGGTCACAGCGAAGGGTGGTGGATTACGGCCTCGCCAAAAGGGCGGTGGTCCGCTCCCTGCGCACCGGGCACGCCTCCCGCGGCGATGTCTGTGACGCACAGCCCTACCTCCTTCGCGCGGCGCGCCACTTCGGCGAGCCGACCGAACGCCCCTGCCCGGTCTGCGAAAGGGAGAACGTCACCAACGTGACCTATGTTTACGGCGATGCGCTCGGGCGGCATGCCGGACAGGCAAAGGTCATGTCAGAACTCGTCGCGATGGCCCATGATTACGATGAGTTCAGGGTGTACGTCGTCGAGGTCTGTCAAGGTTGTTCCTGGAACCACCTGACGGTCTCGTACGTCCTCGGGAACGGACCGCCTGACCGTGCCAGCCAGATGTGACGGTCAGATGTGACGACCCGAGTGTGAAGACCGAGGGCGGCGAATGCATGCGCGCCCGAACGCCGTTTTGTTCAGCCGACGATGCGAGGACGTGTGAGTGAGAGCATGAATGAGGGGACGGCCCGCCCTGGAAGGCGCCGTCGGTCCAGCTCATCCCGTTCCGTTCCCCAGAGTTCTCCGCCACAAACGGGTGAGCAGGGCTGGGGCGCCGCACAACCGCAGCGCCGTGCAGAAGCGGCCTACGAGCAGACGGGCGCCATGGCGGCGCAGCCTTACGAGGAGTCTCCTTCCGCGCGCTCCGAGCAGCCGCCGCGCTCACGTGCTCGCCAGGACACGCGCGCGATGAGCAACCAGGAGACGATGGCCAGCGACATGCCGCGCCGCTCCCGCAGGAGCGGCGGCGGCCGGCCACCTGGCCCCCCGGCCCCGCCGAAGAAGACCAAGGGCGGCTGGCGCAGGTTCGTCCCCAGCTGGAAGATCCTGGTGGCCGGGTTCGTGGTGGTCGCGGCCGGCATCTTCGGCATGATCATGGTCGCGTACGCCAACACCCCGATCCCGACGACGGCGCAGGCCGAGGCGACCGCGCAGCAGAGCACGATCTACTACAACGACGGCAAGACCGTGATCGCCAAGCTCGGGACACCGCGGAAGTCGGTCAAGCTCGCGCAGATCTCCGAGCACGTCAGGGAAGCCGCGATCGCCATCGAGAACCAGAGCTTCTACGAGGACTCCGGCATCTCGATCCCCGCCATGTTCAGGTCCCTGTACATGACCGCGACCGGGCAGCAGCTCCAGGGCGCTTCGACGATCACCCAGCAGATGGCCCGCGGCTACTACGAGGGCCTCAGCCAGGAAGTGTCGATCAAGCGTAAGGTCAATGAGATCTTCGTCGCGGTCAAGCTCGACGACGAGATGACGAAGGACGAGATCCTCGAGACCTACCTCAACACGGTCAACTTCGGCAAGGCTTACGGCGTCGAGGCGGCCTCGAGGGCCTACTTCAACGTCTCCGCCGCCAAGCTGACCCCTGAGCAGGGCGCCTATCTCGCCGCGCGCATTCAGCAGCCCAGCTGGAAGGATGACGAGCCCGCGCTCAGAAGCCGCTTCAAGGACGTCATCACCAACATGGCCAAGGTCTGGCCGGAGAAGTACGGGCAACTCCCGCAGACCGCGAAGTTCCCCAAGACGCACGACGACAAGGGCGCCAACGAGCTCGGCGGCATCAAGGGCTACATGGTGGTCCAGGTTCTGGAGGAGCTCAAGCACCGCGGCCTGACCCCGGACGAGGTCAGGAGCGGCGGCTACGAGATCACCTCGACCTTCGACAGGAAGCTCATGCGTGCCGCTCGGGAAGCGGTGACGAGCACGATGCAGGGGATGAACAAGGAGTTCCACGCCGGCCTGGCCGCGGTGGACCCGAAGAACGGCCGCGTCGTGGCGTTCTACGGCGGTACCGACTACGTCACCGACCCGGTCAACGAGCCCTTCGACGCCAAGAAGCAGGCCGCCTCCGCGTTCAAGCCGTACGTCCTGGCGGCCTGGCTGCAGGCCGGCTACTCGCTCAAGAGCTATGTGCCGGGCAACGAGACGGTGCCGAAGGAACTCCCTGGTCAGCAGGACGGCGGTATCACGAACAGTCACAACGTCGGCCGGGCCGTCGACGTGGTCAAGGCGACCGCCCAGTCGGTCAACACCGCGTTCGTCTCGATGGCGTTCGCGCTGCCCAACCAGCTGGATGACGTGCGCAACCTCGTCGAGGCGGCCGGCTTCGACCCGGAGGACATGAAAGCCGACATCGACGAGCACCACTACCAGTTCGCCATCGGCAGCGCCCCGGTGACGCCGGTCGAGCAGGCCGCCGGCTACTCCATCTTCGCCAACGGCGGCAAGTACACCCCCTACCACGTGGTGCAGAACGTCAAGCTGGACAAGAAGGTCGCCTACCCCGAGCAGAAGCAGGCCAAGTCGGTCATCGACCCGGGGGTCGCCGCCGATTCCACGGTCGCCATGGCGGAGGTGCTGAAGAGCGGCACCGCGGCGGGCAAGGGTCTGGGCAGCCAGCCGGCGGCCGGCAAGACCGGCACCAACAATGACGAGAACGGCGCCTGGTTCGTCGGCTACACGCCGCGATACTCCACCGCGGTCGGGTTCTACCGCGAGGAGTGCGTGACGAAGACGGGCAAGGTCGTCCCGCCCATGCATTCGGCTTGCCCCGTGACGCCTGGCGGCAAGCCGAGCAAGAAGTGGGGGCCGGAGAAGCCGTACACCTCGGCCCGCGAGGTGTCCCTGGGCTTCGAGGGCGCGGGCCCGCCCACGATCGCCTGGCAGAAGTTCATGCTGGCCGCGCACCAGGGCAAGCAGGTCGAGCCGTTCCCGGAGAAGGCCGAGGTCGGCGTCCCCGAGAACATCGTGCCTAGCCCGACGCCCACGCCGACGAAGACCGAGGAGGACCCGTTCGACACGGAGAACCCGTTCGACGAGGAGCTTCCCGAGGACTGCTTCATCAACTGCGGTGACCCCGAGATCGACGACGGTGAGGCCACCGTCGAGGAGGAGGACACCGACACCCAGGAGGAGGTTCCCCAGATCGGGGACGAAGGGCTGATGGGCGGCGGCGGCGGTCCTGACTCGCGGTCGGGTCCGGCGGCCAGGTCGAGTAGACCAGAGGACCAGTGACGAGCACGGAGGTACGCGCTCCGCTGCTGGCGCGTACCGTTCCGTACCTTCCCCTGGGGCTGATCGCGGCCCTGGGGGCGACCCTCGCGTACGTCGTGCGCCTGCCGTGCCGCACCGGCGGCTGGAACGACCAGGTCTCGACGTACACCAACTTCTGCTACACCGACATCTACCCCCTCTACTTCGACAGGGGGCTGGCGACCCAGAACCCCTACTTCGCCGACGTGCCGTTCGACAAGCAGGTCGAATACCCGGTGGTGCTGGGCGAGGTCATGCAGGCGATCAGCTGGATCGTCCGCTGGCTGGAGCCCGACCAGGTCGCGCAGGCGGTCAGGTTCTACGACATCACCGTCATCCTGCTGGGCCTGTGCCTGGTGGGCGGCGTGCTGCTGATGGCCGCGGTGGCCGGGCCGAAGCGGCGGTGGGACGCCCTCTGGTACGCCATCTCGCCCGCCGTGGTGCTGGCCGCGTACATCAACTGGGACCTGGTCGCGGGCGTGCTCTCCATGGGCATGCTGCTGGCCTGGGGGCGGCGCAGGCAGGTGCTCGCGGGGGTGCTGCTGGGGCTGGCGATCGCGACGAAGTTCTACCCGCTGATGTTCGTGGGCGCGTTGTTCCTGCTCACGCTGCGTACCGCGCGATGGCGGCCGTTCCTGGTCACGATCGGCTCCGCGGCGGGCGCGTGGATCGTGGTCAACGCGCCTTTCATGATCTTCGCGTGGGACGGGTGGCGCAGGTTCTACGTCTTCTCCCAGGAACGCGGGGTCGACTGGGGCTCGCCGTGGCTGTTCTTCCAGAACAAGGGATGGCCCGTCCTGGGCGAGAGCGACGTCAGCATGCTGGGCATGGTGTCGCTGGCCGCCCTGTGCCTGGGCATCGCCGTGCTCACGCTGGCCGCGCCGCGGCGGCCGAGGCTGGCGCAGATCTGCTTCCTGGCGCTGGCCGCGTTCATGATGACGAACAAGGTGTGGTCGCCGCAGTTCGTGCTGTGGCTGGTGCCGTTCGCCGTGCTGGCCAGGCCCAACTGGAAGCCGCTGGCGCTGTGGCAGCTAGCCGAGGTGTGGTACTTCGCCGCCATCTGGCTCTACCTGCTCTCCCAGCCGCCGCTCAGCAGGAACGACCTGGGCATCGGCGACGACACGTACTTCACCGCGGTCTGGGGACGCGTCATCACGATCGGGATCATGATGGCGTTCGTGGTGCGCGACATCCTGCGTCCTGGCAAGGACGTGGTACGGCAGTCCGATATCGACGACCAGGCCGGCGGCGTGTTCGAGGGCGCCCCTGACCGGTTCACGCTGTCCTCCGTCACCCGGTGATCACTCGGTCGGCCGCCCGCGACGCCCTGCTGCTCTGGTTCGGCTCGCGGGCCGGCCTGCTGGTCTCGACGTTGCTGGGCGTGACGCTGAGCGAGTACGCCGGCAAGTGGCGGCAGTGGGACGCCGGCCTGTTCGTCACCATCGCCCAGTACGGCTACGACGGCGAGCCAGGCAAGCCGCCGGACGAGGGGCTGCCCGCGTTCTTCCCCGGATTGCCGGTGTTGCTGCGGCTGGTGCACGTCGTCGTGCCCGACTGGGCGGCGGCGGGGCTGCTCATCTCCCTGGTCTCCGGTGCGGTGGCCATGGTGGCGCTGGCCAGGCTGGCCGAGCTCGAAGGCGCCTCGGGGTGGATGGCGGTGCTGGCGCTGCTGGCCTTCCCGATGGCGGTGTTCCTGACGGCCGGCTACAGCGAGTCGCTCTTCCTGGCCTTCGCGATCCCGGCGTGGCTGTCGGCCAGGCTGGGCCGCTGGCCGCTCGCGGTGGCGCTGGCCGCGGGCGCCTCCTGCGTGCGGATCACGGGGTTGTTCCTCGCGGTCGCGCTCGTGGTGGAGTTCTTCGTGAGCAAGGAGTCGCCGCGGCGGGCGGGGTGGTTGGTCGTGCCCTTCTTGCCGCTGGCGGCGTACTCGTATTACCACTACGGCAGGTCGGGGGACTGGCTGGCCTGGAAGCACGCGCAGGAGGCCGGTTGGGGGCGTGACTTCGTGTGGCCGTGGGAGGCGTGGCGGACGACGTGGCACTCGGCCATGGGCGCGGACGACTTCGCGGTGGCGTTCCGCATGGAGATCGCCGGGGCCGTCGTGGCCGTCGCTGTCCTGCTCTGGCTGGTCGTGTTGCGCAGGTGGAGCGAGCTCGTCTACACGGGCGCGCAGGCGGCGGCGCTGATGACGTCGGCGTACTATCTGTCGATTCCGCGCTCGCTGGTGCTGTGGTTTCCGCTCTGGGTGCTGGTCGCCAAGGTCGCGACGCGCCGGGCGTGGCTGATCGTGCTCTACGCCACGATCTGCGGGCCGCTCATGATGATCAACACCGCCCGTTTCCTCAGTGGCGCGTGGGCGGGCTGATCTCTCTACCCGTTTCTTCGCCTTGGTAATCCAGGGAAGTTATCCACAGGCTGTGTGTATTCGCTAGAGGTTCTTCCTCAGGAACGCGATGTCCTCCGCCTGCCCCTCGGCCGGCGTCTCCACCACGATCGGCGCCGCGGCCGCTCGGCACACCGCCAGGATCAACTCCGGGTCGATCTTTCCCTTGCCCAGGTTGGCGTGGCGGTCTGCGCCTGAGTCGAAGTCGTCGCGCGAGTCGTTGCAGTGGACGAGGTCGATCCTGCCGGTGATGGCCTTGACCCGGTCGACCAGGTCGATCAGCTCCTCGCCGCCCGCGTGCGCGTGGCAGGTGTCCAGGCAGAAGCCCACGTCGAACCCGTCAAGCGCCTCCCACAGCCGGGCGATGCGCTCCAGCTTGCGCGCCATCGCGTTGCCGCCGCCCGCGGTGTTCTCGATGAGTACGGGGATCGGGCACTCCATGCGCTCGAACACCTTGCGCCAGTTGTCGAACCCCACCTGTGGATCGTCGCTCTTGTTGACGTGGCCACCGTGCACGATCAGGCCCTTGGCACCGAGCCCCGCGGCCGCCTTGAGATGCTGCTCCAGCAGTTTGCGGCTGGGGATCCTGATCCGGTTGTTCGTGGTCGCCACGTTGACCAGGTAGGGAGCGTGAACGTAGATGTCGACGCCCTCGACCGGCTTGGCCGGCAGCACGGGCTTGTCGTAACCCTGCGGATCGCCGAGAAAGAACTGCACGACCTCGGCCCCCACCTCATCGGCATGAGCCGCAGGATCATCCTGCCCGACATGAGCTCCGATGCGCACCATGCCCCCGAGCTTATCTGTTTGCTTGTAACTCAGGAGGGCAGTCGGCAGGCACCCCCTATATGAGGAGAAGCGATGAGCCGCTGGCGCTTACGAGCGCTGATCGTCTTGATCTACGTCGTCGTCGGCATATATGTAGCCTGGCTATACGACTACATCACACCGGGGCTGCTGAGGGATCTCGCGGAGGCGTTGCTCGCGGTGTTCCTGTGGTTCCTGGTCCTGCTCGGGATAGACCTGCACATCGGCGGGTGAGATCACATATCTGACGGCCCCGGACCGAGACGCCGGGGCCGTTGCTCATGTGGGTGCTCCATCAGAGAGACTCGTCAGTGGGGGAGGAAACCGCCGTGGGCGATGCCGAGCGCGGCCCCCACGAACGATCCCACGAGCCCGACGATGTTGAGCGAACGCTGCGGCGTGGTCGCCGAGACGTACTGCGAGTAGAGACCGACGCCGAACCCCAGCGTGCCGATCCACGCCGAGACGACGTGCGCGGCCGTCCAGAACGTGAAGGCGAACGCCACCACCCCGCACGCCAGGGTGACGAGGGCCAGGACGTTCTCCACCGGGTGTGAGCGTCCGTCCGTGTTCAGCGTGAGTTTGAACCGTTCCCTCTCGGAGGGATGAAGCACATGTGGCACAGCCACCACCCCCTAGGTTTTACCAAGGCCTTCCCACCTTCTCGCTACTGGTAACCTGGCCAGGCTGCGTTGTGATGGGTGACCCATCGCCCCGGGGCGCCGAAAGGGGCGGCCCGGCCGGAAACGTCAGCGTCCTCCTGTCACGGCAGAGTGTCGTGACCGCAAGAGTCCAGAGGAGGTTGGAGTCCGCATGCGTCGTTACGAAGTAATGGTCATCCTGGACCCTTCGCTCGATGAGCGCACCGTCGCGCCGTCCCTCGACCAGTTCCTCACCGTGGTCCGCAACGATGGCGGCACCGTGGAGAAGGTCGACGTCTGGGGCCGTCGCCGGCTCGCCTACGACATCGACAAGAAGTCGGAAGGCATCTACGCCGTCATCGACCTGTCCGCCCAGCCGGACACGGTCAAGGAGCTCGACCGGCAGATGAACCTCAACGAGGGCATCCTGCGCACCAAGGTCCTCCGCCCCGACGTGCGCTAAGCCCCGGCATTCTGTCGGGGGAGCCCCGTAGTCTGAGCCGTAACCCAAGAGAAGGCGTGCAGGAAGGCGAGCGCTAGCCATGGCAGCAGGCGACACCGTAATCACCATCGTCGGCAACCTTGTCGACGACCCGGAGCTGCGCTTCACCCCGACGGGGCAAGCGGTGGCTCGATTCCGCATCGCGTCCACTCCGCGGTTCATGGATCGCCAGACCAACGAGTGGAAGGACGGCGAGAGCCTCTTCCTGACCTGCAACGTCTGGAGGCAGGCGGCGGAGAACGCCGCTGAGAGCCTCCAGCGTGGCATGCGGGTCATCGTGCAGGGGCGGCTCAAGCAGCGGTCCTACGAAACCAAAGAAGGCGAGAAGCGCACGGTCTACGAGGTCGAGGTCGACGAGGTCGGCCCGTCCCTGCGCAACGCCACCGCCAAGGTCAACCGCACCTCCCGCCAGGGCGGCGGCGGCGGCTTCGGCGGCGCCCCAGCCGACGATCCCTGGGCCTCAGCCACCCCCGCCCCCCAGGGCGGCGGCGGCTACCAGGGCGGCGGCGGTGGTGGCTTCAGCGGAGGCGGCGGCCAGCAGAGCGGTGGCTTCAGCGGAGGCGGCGCCAGCAGCAACGACTTCAGCGACGAACCGCCCTTCTAACCCTGAAGAATGCGCCAAGCGCATTATTTAGGGTTAGAAACCGGGATGAATCCGCGAAGCGCATTCATCCCGGTTCAATAAGACAGCAAGGCCCACAGGGCCTTTCCAAGCAGTTCAGAATCCGCCGAAGGCGGGCAAATCCGCCGAAGGCGGGCCAGCTCGCCGAAGGCGAGTGCCCATTCCCGCTTTGATGCGGGGCTCTGAGAGGAGCACCATGATGGCTAAGCCAGCACTGCGCAAGCCCAAGAAGAAGGTTTGCCTGTTCTGTCACGACAAGATCTCCTACGTCGACTACAAGGACACGGCGCTGCTGCGGAAGTTCATTTCCGACCGCGGCAAGATCCGTGCGCGCCGGGTGACGGGCAACTGCACCCAGCACCAGCGCGACGTGGCGACCGCGATCAAGAACGCGCGTGAGGTGGCTCTGCTGCCTTACACGAGCACGGCGCGCTAAGGAGGCCTGTCGATATGAAACTCATCCTCACCAACGAGGTCTCCGGCCTCGGCACCCCTGGGGACGTCGTGGAGGTCAAGGACGGCTACGGCCGTAACTACCTCATTCCCCGCGGCTACGCGATGCGCTGGACGCGTGGGGCCGAGAAGCAGATCGAGACGATCAGGAAGGCTCGCGACGCTCGCGAGATCCGCGACATGGGCACCGCCAAGGAGGTCGCCGGCCAGCTCGGCGCCCTGCGCGTGCGCCTGACCACCCGCGCGGGTGAGTCCGGTCGCCTGTTCGGCTCGATCACCACGGGCGACATCGCCGAGGCCGTCAAGGCCGCCGGCGGCCCGGTCCTCGACCGCCGTCGCATCGAGATCGTCAACCCGATCAAGAGCGTCGGCTCCCACAAGGTCACCGTCAAGCTGCACCCCGAGGTGTCGGCCGCGGTCGACGTCGAGGTCGTCGCCAGCTGATCTGTGTGATCAGGCCCCGCTCCGTCGTGGAGCGGGGCCTTTTCATGGTGTACGCGTTGCCCAGCCAACCACCCCCCGCACAGGGCTGACGACCTTCCAGGGAAACGGCCTCTGACCCTTCACCGGCTGACCGCCGCTACGCGAGCCCACGCCGGCCGGTCGCCGTGGCACCGGGGCGGCCGGTCGCCATGCGCCGGGGTGGGGCCAGGGCGGTGGCGGTTATTTCCTATTTGGGCAGCGTAGAATGCCTTCGTTGTTTCGCGCGTTCCCCCTGGAGGCTAGGCCATGGCCCGTTCCTTGATGCTGCTCGCGCTGGCCGTGGCGGTCGTCGGTTGCGCGCCCGTTGACACCACCGCCACCACGGCTGCCCCCACGACGTCCACCGCGTGCACCAAGGAGCAGTTGCAGCTCACCAATGCGGGCAAGCTCACCATCGGGACCGACAAGCCCGCCTACGAGCCGTGGTTCAAGGACGACGACCCGAGCAACGGGCAGGGGTTCGAGAGCGCGGTGGCGTTCGCCGTGGCGGGAGAGCTCGGCTTCGACCGCAGTGAAGTGCAGTGGAGCACGGTCACGTTCGACTCGGCGTTCGCACCGGGGGAGAAGCAGTTCGACTTCGACATCAACCAGGTCTCGATCACGCCCGACCGGGCCAAGGCGGTCGACTTCAGCAACGGCTACTACACGGTCAAGCAGGCCGTCGTGGCGGTCGAGGGTAGCGAGTTCGCCAGTGCGAAGAGCCTGGCGGAGCTGAAGGACGCGAAGATCGGCGTACAGGTGGGGACCACGTCGCTCGACGCGGTCAAGGACGTGATCAAGCCGGCGGACGACCCCAACGTCTACAACGTGCAGATCGACGCCGTCAACGCGCTGAAGAACGAGCAGGTGGACGCGCTGGTCGTGGACCTGCCGACGGCGTTCTACGTGACGGCCGCGCAGGTCGAGGGCTCCAAGATCGTGGGCCAGTTCAGCGCGACGGGCGGCGGGCCGGAGGAGTTCGGGCTGGTCATGGAGAAGGGCAGCGCGCTCAAGCCGTGCGTGGACAAGGCCGTGGACGCGCTGAAGGCCAAGGGCGACCTGACCAAGATCGAACAGCAGTGGCTCGGCTCCGCCGCGGGCGCGCCCGAGCTGCAGTGACGTCCCTATGAGCGAGTGGGTCAAGTCCGAGCGGCAGGCCGAGCGCGAGCGCGTACGCAGGACGGACACTCGCCGCTCGGCCTCGATCGCGACGGTGTCGACGGTTGTGTTCGTCGTCCTGGTCGTGTGGGTGGTCACGAGATCGCCCGGCTGGCCGCGGGTGCAGGAGACGTTCCTGAACTTCGACCGGTTCACCGAGGCGTTTCCTGACGTGCTGAGCGGCTTCCTGCTCAACATCAAGATCTTCCTGATCGCCGAGCCGCTGATCCTGGTCGTCGGGTTGCTGGTGGCGCTGGCCAGAGGGATCAAGACGCCCGCGTTCTTCCCGATCCGGATGCTGGCCACCCTCTACACCGACGTCTTCCGCGGCGTGCCGACGATCCTGGTGATCTACCTGGTCGGGTTCGGGCTGCCCGCGCTCCGGCTGCGGGGCATCCCGTCCGACCTGGCGACGCTGGGCATCATCGCGCTGACGCTCTCGTACGGCGCGTACGTGGCCGAGGTGTTCCGCGCCGGCATCGAGTCCGTCCACCCGAGCCAGGTGGCCGCGGCCCGCTCGCTAGGGCTCAGCCATGGGAAGACCATGCGCTTCGTGGTGCTGCCGCAGGCGACCCGCAGGGTCGTTCCACCGCTGCTGAACGACTTCATCTCGCTGCAGAAGGACACGGCGCTGGTAGCCACCATCGGCCCGCTGGAGGCGCTCAGGCAGGCGCAGATCCACGCGGCCAGCACGTTCAACTACACGCCCTATCTCGTCGCGGCGCTGCTGTTCATCCTGCTCACCATCCCCCTGGCCAGGTTCACCGACCACCTGGCCGCCCGCACACGCAGGAGGCGCGGCGCATGAGCGTGCTGACGATCGACGGGGTGTGGAAGACGTTCCACGGTCACAGCGTGCTGCGCGGCATCGACCTGGAGGTGGATCCGCACGAGGTGGTGAGCCTGATCGGCGCCTCCGGCTCGGGCAAGTCCACGCTGCTGCGCTGTGTCAACCTGCTGGAGACGGTGGATGACGGCACGATCTTCCTCGACGGCGCGGAGATCACCGACCCGCGCGTGAACGTCGACGACGTACGCAAGCGGCTGGGCATCGTGTTCCAGTCGTTCAACCTGTTCCCGCACATGACCGTGCTGGACAACATCACGCTCGCGCCCCGGCAGGTGCACAACGCGGGCCGGGCGCAGGCCGAGGAGCAGGCGCACGACCTGCTGGCCAGGTTCGGGCTGGCGGAGAAGGCGCGAGCCTACCCTGACCAGCTCTCCGGCGGTCAGCAGCAGCGGGTGGCCATCATCAGGGCGCTGGCCACCCAGCCCAGGCTGATGCTGCTGGACGAGGTCACCTCGGCGCTGGACCCGGAGCTGGTGCGCGAGGTGCTGGGGATCATCAGGGAGCTAAAGGAATCGGGCATGACGATGGTCATCACGACCCACGAGATGGGCTTCTGCCGGGACATCTCCGACACGGTGTGCTTTCTCGACGGAGGCGTGCTGGTCGAGCAGGGTCCGCCCGAGAAGATCTTCACTGATCCGGAGCACGCGCGGACGAGGGAGTTCCTGAGCGGCGTGCTCGAGTCCGGCCGGTTCTAGCGCCGGTGCCGGCCGCCGCCGCGTCCGGACTCCACCGGGGCGTGGGGGCGGGCCAGGATGCTGTGGCGGCGGCCGTACACGAGGTAGACGAGCAGGCCGAAGGCCATCCACAGGACGAACCACGCCCACGTCAGCACCCGCAGGTTCACCATCAGCCAGAGCGTGGCGACCAGCGAGAGCGCCGGCAGCAGCGGGGAGAGCGGCACCCGGAAGCCCCGCTCCAGGCCGGGCATGCGGCGGCGCATCACGATCACCCCGGCCGCCACGAACAGGAACGCGAACAGCGTCCCGATCACCACGAGCTCCTGCATCGTGAGCACCGGCACGAACTCGGCCAGCGCGATCGCGACGAACCCGATCACCAGCGTCACCCGCGTGGGCGTGTGGTACCTGCGGCTCACCGAGGCCAGACCGCGCGGGATCAGACCGTCGCGAGCCATCGAGAAGAGCACCCGCGTCTGCCCCACGATCAGCACCAGGATCACCGTCGTCAGCCCGAGCACCGCGCCGGCGTCGATGACGTGCACCATCCAGTCCACGCCGGCCTGCCGGAACGCGCCCGACAGCGGCGCCTCCACCGAGATCTTCGTGTACGACGCCATCCCCACCATGACCAGCGCCACCGCGAGGTAGATGACGGTCGCGATAACCAGGCTGCGGATCATCCCCTTGGGCACCGCTTTGGGCGCGTTCACGGTCTCCTCGGCCGAGGTGGCCACGATGTCGAACCCGATGTATGCGAACGCGATCGCCGAGGCCGCCGCGAAGACGCCGAACCAGCCGAACGCCTGGCCCTCCCCGAAGAGGACCTCCAGCACGGTGGCCGGCGGGGTCGTCAGTGTCTTCGGCGGGACGTAGAACTCGCCGAAGTTGGCCACGTCGATGTGCGCCACGCCCACGACGATGACCGCGCCGATGGCCAGCAGCTTGGCCGACACCATGATCCACAGAGCTCGCAGGCCGACCCGCGCGCCGAGCGCCACGATGCCGGTGAGCAGCACCAGGATGACGAACACGAGGATGTCGCCGACCAGGCCCTCGTTCGGCACGCGTACACCGAAGTTGGTGATCGCGCCGACCGTGATCCCCGCCCACGCCCTGGCCACCACCGCGGCGGCGAACTGCAGCTCCAGGATCAGGGCCCAGCCGATGATCCAGGCCCAGACCTCGCCGAAGATGACGTACGTGAAGGTGTACGCGCTGCCCGAGGCCGGCATCGTGGACGCCAGCTCGGCGTAACACAGGCAGGCGAGCAGGCACGCGATGCCCGCGATCATGAAGGAGAGGATCACACCGGGACCGGCCGTGGTGGCCGCCTGCTGGCCGGCGATGCTGAAGATGCCCGCCCCGATCATCACACCGAGTCCGAGCACGACCAGGTCGGCCGGGCGGTAGACCTCGGCCAGGCTGTGCCGGCGGCCGGTACGCAGCCCGGTCGCCTCCGTCGGCGGTAGTCGTCGCAGAATCGTGGACACGGAACACCCCGCTCAGGGAACTCGCCCACTCTGTCTCACCACTTGGACATCAGCAAGCACAGGACGGTTACGCCCCGGTTACCAGCCAAGCGGTGCCGGCGGCACGGCGGGTGAGCGTGATCAGCCGTGCGATCATCCACACCCCGAGCGCGCACCAGAGCGCGACGACGCCGAAACCGGCGGCCAGCAGCGCGGCGGGCAGGTACGCGAGCGTCGTCCACACCCCGGCCCAGGCCAGGTAACGCTGGTCGCCCGCGCCGATCAGCACCCCGTCCAGCACGAACACGACCCCGCACACCGGCTGGAACACCGCCACCGGCCACAGCACGGCCAGCAGCAGCTCGGTGACCGCCGGATCGGCGTCGAAGAGCCCCGGCAGCACCGGCCTGGCCGCCACGACCAGGACGCCGAGCACCGCCCCCGACCAGATTCCCCACTGCACCATGCGCCTGGTCGCCGCCCTGGTCGCCGCGACGTCTCCCGCGCCCAGCGAGCGGCCCGTGATGGCCTGCCCGGCGATGGCTATGGCGTCCAGCGCGAAGGCGAGCAGCGTCCACACCTGGGTGGCGATGGCGTACGCGGCCAGCTCCGCCTCGCCCATCCTGGTGGCGATCACGGTCGCCGCGAGCAGCACGACCCGCATGCAGGCGGTACGGATGAGCAGCGCGAACCCGGCGGTCCCCGCCTGCCTGACCCCGGCGAGGCCCGGCAGGAGCGACGTCCCCATCCGCGACGCGCCCCTGGCCACCACGACCAGGTAGACGGCCGCGCCCAGCGTCTGCGCCAGCACCGTGCCCCACGCCGACCCGGCGATCCCCCATCCGAGACCCAGCACGAACCAGGCGTTGAGTACCGCATTCAGCACGAAGGACCCCACGGCCACCACCAGCGGCGTGAGCGTGTCCTGCAGCCCCCGCAGCACCCCGGTCCCGGCCAGCACGATGAGCATCCCTGGCGCCCCCAGCAGGCTGATCCGCAGGTACGTCACCGCCTGCGCGCTCTGCTCCGCGCCGGCCCCGAACAGCTCCACGACGGCCGGCGCGAGCGGCCACCCCACGGCGATCAGCGACACGCCGATGCCCAGCGCCAGCCAGATCCCGTCCACTCCGCTGCGCATGGCCCGCGCGTGGTTGCCCGCACCGGACTGGCGCGCCACGGACGCGGTCGTGCCGTAGGCGAGGAACACGCACAGGTTCACCAGCGTCGTCAGAACGGTGCCCGCCACACCCAGAGCCCCCACCGCCGTGGTGCCGAGGCCGTGTCCCACGATGGCGTAGTCGGCGAGCAGGAAGAGCGGCTCGGCCACCAGCGCGCCGAACGCGGGCACGGCCAGGCGTAGTATCTCCCGATCCCTGGATGTAATGGGCATTTGTCCATTATGGCCATTACACGGCGTGTCGGCGCAACTTTCTTTCCTCCACAGCCGGTGGACACAGTTCTCCCAGGTCGGGAGCGGTTCGGTGGATATCGGAAAGAGTTATCCCCAGCTCCGTCCACAGGTCTTTCACACCCTGGGCGCTACCGTACACAGCTTGACCACAGGGTTATCCACAGGCCGCGTTGCCGACTCACCCGGACTCCGCGAAACTGTCAGACCGGTCGACTACAAGTGGGGGTGGTGCGACCGCCTGCGAGGTTTTCGAGGGGGCGCGGTGAGCATTGTTGAAGAGGCCGGCGGCGGAGGTCCAGGTTTCGAGCGCACGCCCCCGCACAACATGGAGGCGGAGCAGTCGGTGCTCGGCGGCATGCTGCTGTCCAAGGACGCCATCGCCGACGTCGTGGAGATCCTGCGCTCCGACGACTTCTACCGCCCCGCGCACCAGATGGTCTACGACATCATCACCGACCTCTACGGCCGGGGCGAGCCAGCCGACGCCGTCACCGTCTTCGACGAGTTGCAGAAGCGCGGCGAGATGGCCCGTGTGGGCGGCGCCGCCTACCTCCACACCCTCACGGCCGTCGTCCCCACGGCCGCCAACGCCGGCTACTACGCCAAGATCGTCCGCGAGCAGGCCATCCTCCGCCGCCTCATCGAGGCCGGCACCCGCATCGTCTCCTTCGGCTACGGCGGCCAGAACGAAGAGGTCGACGACCTCGTCGACCGCGCCCAGGCGGAGATCTACAAGGTCACCGAGCGCCGCACCTCCGAGGACTACGCGCCGCTGGCTGACATCATGCCCGGCGCGCTCGACGAGCTGGAGGCCATCGGCAGCCGCGGCGGCCAGATGGTCGGCGTACCGACCGGCTTCCAGGACCTCGACCAGCTCACCAACGGCCTCCACCCCGGCCAGATGATCGTCGTGGCCGCCCGCCCGGCCATCGGAAAGGCGCTCGCGCTAGACACGCCGCTGCCCACAGCGACCGGCTGGACGACCATGGGCGAGGTCCGCACAGGCGATCGCCTGCTCGGCGCCGACGGCAGGCCGACCCGGGTGGTCGCGGCAACCGAGGTGCTGCACGGCAGGCCGTGCTACGAGGTGGAGTTCAGCGACGGTACGATGATCGTCGCGGACGCCCTCCATCAATGGCACACCACCGAGAAGGTGATGACCACCGAGGAGATCGCCGCGGACGTCCGCCAGGCCGACGGACGGCCCGGCCACGCGGTGCCGGTGGCGGCGCCCTTCGCCCTCGACGAGCAGGACCTCCCACTGCCGCCCTACACGCTCGGGGCCTGGCTCGGCGCCGCCCGCAGCGCCGCCGCGCACGAGCAGGGCGTCCTCAGGAAGCTGGGCGTCCTCGAAGAAAAGCACATCCCGCCGAGATACCTGCGAGCCTCGGAGCGGCAGCGCCGCCACCTCCTGAGCGGCCTGCTCGACGCGGCGGGCACGGCCGGGCGGATCCACTTCCAGGAGACCGAGCACCGGCTCGCCGCCGACGTCCATGAGCTGCTTCTCAGCCTCGGCCACCAGGCGACCATGCATGCCCGGCCGGGCACCGAGCACCTGGTCGAATACGAGTCCGGCGCGCCGGTCCGGCACATCGCCGACGTACGAAGGGTGGAGACCCGCCCGGTCCGCTGCGTCGAGGTGGACAACGACGACCACCTCTATCTGGCCGGCCGGGCCTGCATCCCCACCCACAACAGCACTCTGGGGCTGGACTTCGCCCGTTCCGCGGCGATCAAGCATGGGATGACCACGGTCATCTTCTCCCTGGAGATGTCCCGCAACGAGATCACCATGCGCCTGCTGTCCGCCGAGGCGCGGGTCGCGCTGCACGCCATGCGCTCGGGCATGATGGGCGACGACGACTGGACCCGCCTGGCCCGCCGGATGAGCGAGGTGGCGGAGGCGCCGCTGTTCATCGACGACTCGCCCAACATGTCGATGATGGAGATCAGGGCCAAGTGCCGGCGGCTCAAGCAGCGCAACGACCTGAGATTCGTGGTCATCGACTACCTCCAGCTGATGAGCTCGCCGAAGAAGACCGAGAGCCGCCAGAACGAGGTCTCGGAGATCTCCCGAGCGATCAAGCTGCTGGCCAAGGAGCTCGAGGTCCCGGTCATCGCCATCTCCCAGCTCAACCGCGGCCCCGAGCAACGCACCGACAAACGCCCCATGGTCAGCGACCTACGCGAATCCGGCTGCCTGACCGCGGCTACGCGGCTCCTGCGCGCGGACACGGGCGCCGAGGTGACCCTGGGCGAGCTGCTGGAGTCGGGGGCGCGTGACATCCCCGTCTGGTCACTTGATGACCGCCTCAAGCTGGTTCCGCGCACGATGACCCACGCCTTCCCGAGCGGGGTGCAGCAGGTCTACCGGGTGCGGCTACGTTCGGGCCGGGAGGTGGAGGCCACGGCCAATCATCCCTTCCTCACCTATGACGGCTGGCGAGCGCTCGCAGACCTGATGGTGGGGACGCGAGTCGCCGTGCCGAGGCACATGCCCACACCTCTCGACATCGTGCCGTGGGATGAAGACGAACTGGTCCTGCTTGCCCACCTCATCGGGGACGGGTCATTCGTACGGCGGCAGCCCGTCCGTTACAGCAGCACCGACGAGACCAACCTGGCCACCGTGGCGGAGGCGGCCCGTCGCCGTTTCGGCATCACGGCGGTTCGTGATGACCACGAGGCGGCGCGGTGCACGTCCTTGCGACTTCCTGCGCCGTACCGGCTGACGCATGGAAAGCGGAATCCGATCGCGGCCTGGCTGGATGGTCTCGGGCTGTTCGGGCTACGCAGCCATGAGAAGTTTTTGCCGCAGGGGATTTTCGCGCTCCCAAAGCCGCAACTTGCGCTCTTCCTCCGGCACTTGTGGGCTACGGACGGATCTGTGACAACTGGCGCGCTCGGTCACGTCCGGATCTACTACGGGACAACAAGCGAGCGTATGGCCAGAGAATTGCAGTTGCTGCTTCTGCGCTTCGACGTGAAGACGCGCCTTCGTTCGGTAGGAAACACCTACGGGCGACCCCAGTGGACGCTTGATGTGGGGGGAGCTGAAGATCAGCGTCGTTTCCTGGAGGAGATCGGTGTTCATGGCGAACGCGAAAGGGAAGTCGCCAAAGCGATGGCGCGCCTCAGTGAGACAATGCCCGCGGGGCGTTTTGATACCGTCCCACCGGAAGTCTGGGGGCGCGTGCGGGAAGTCATGATCGAGCAGTCGAAGAGCCTTGACCAGGTTCAAACGATGGTCGGAACCCGCAGCAGAGGCGATCTGAATAAGGCGATCAGCCCTTCTCGAGGTCGCCTGCGAAAGATCGCAAACGTTCTGGGCGACGCCGAGCTTGAGATGTTTGCCACAAACGATGTTTTCTGGGATGAGATCACATCGATTGAGAGCCTCGGGGAGCAGCCCGTCTATGACGCCACAGTGATGGGGACTCACAACTTCCTCGGAAACGGCATCCACCTCAAGAACTCGATCGAGCAGGATGCGGACATGGTCATTTTGCTGCACCGTGAGGATGCGTACGAGCGGGAGTCGCCGCGGGCCGGGGAGGCGGACCTGATCGTGGCCAAGCACCGTAACGGGCCCGTCGCCACGGTGACGGTCGCGTTCCAGGGCCACTACAGCCGGTTCGTGGACATGGCGCAACACTGACGGGTGCGATGGAGGGCACCGACGAGCAGCGGCCGCGTTCCAGGAGCACGGCGGGCACTCGCCGTCGAGAGCGCAGGATGTGGTCAGGCGGCGGCGCGTTCGTTGACGGGGCGGCGGCGGAGGCGTGAGTGCTGGAGGGCTGGGGGCAGGTAGGCCATGTCGAGTGTGCCGACATCGGTGCCGGGCGGGACGATCTCGTCGATTTGGTCGAGGATCTCGTCGGTGAGGGTGACGTCGACGCCGGCGAGCAGGTCGTCGAGCTGCTCCATCGTGCGTGGCCCGATGATCGCGCTGGTCACGCCGGGGTGAGCGATGGCGAACGCCATCGCGAGGTGCGTCAGCGGCAGGCCCGCCTTGTCGGCGAGCGGGATGAGCTGTTCGACGGCGTCGAGCCGGCGCTCGTCACTGAGGTGCTTGAAATAGGCGGCGCGGCGGAGGTCTGTCGGCCGGCCCTTGCGGATGCGGCCGGTGAGCATGCCCTGCGCGAGCGGGCTCCACACCATGGTGCCCATCCCGTAGCGTTGGGTGACGGGGAGCACCTCGGTTTCGATGCCGCGGTTGAGGATGGAGTAGGTCGGTTGTTCGGTGCGGAACCGTTCGAGGCCGCGCCGCTCGGCGACCCACTGGGCTTCGACGATGTCGGATGCGGGCATCGTGGACGACCCGATCGCGCGGACTTTGCCGCTGTGGATCAGGTCAGAGAGCGCGGAGAGCGTCTCTTCGATGTCGGTGTCGGGGTCCGGGCGGTGGATCTGGTAGAGGTCGATGTGGTCGGTCTGCAGGCGGCGCAGGGAGTTCTCGACCGCGGTCATGATCCAGCGCCGCGAGTTGCCTCGCCGGTTGGGGTCGTCACCCATCGGGAGGTGCAGCTTGGTGGCGAGGACGATGTCGTCGCGACGTCCCTTGAGCGCCTTTCCCACGATCTGTTCTGACTCGCCGTGGGCGTAGGCGTCGGCGGTGTCGACGAAGTTGATCCCCGCGTCCAGCGCTTTGTGGATGATGCGGATCGAGTCGTCGTGGTCGGGGTTGCCGATGGCGCCGAACATCATGGCGCCGAGCGCGTAGGGGCTGACCTTGATGCCGGTCCGGCCGAGGGTGCGGTACTGCATGTTTCTCCCTGAGGTGGTGGTCGGTGCTCTTGGATGCCGTATCCTGGACTAAACGGAATGTCTTTCCAGAACTATACGGAAAGGATTTCCGGTTAGCAAGCGAAGGAGCGACGTGACGGAGAACACAGCGCCGACCGGCTCCGCGGGGCCGGTCGCACGCGAAGGCGCGCCGCGCCGGCTGCGCGCCGACGCGCAACGCAACATCGACTCCCTGCTTGAGGCGGCGAAGACCGTCTTCGGCACCTCAGGCGTGGACGCACCCGCGAAGGAGATCGCCGATCTGGCCGGCGTCGGAGTCGGAACGCTGTACCGGCACTTCCCGCAGCGCTCGGACCTGGTCAAGGCCGTGTTCCAGCGCGAGGTGGACGCCTGCGCCGACGCGGCCCCGGCACTGACCGCGGCGCACCAGCCAGGAGCGGCCCTCGCGAAGTGGCTCCACCGGTACACCGAGTTCCTCGCGACCAAACGAGGACTCGCCGCAGCCCTTCACTCGGGCGACCCGGCGTTCGACGCCCTGCCCGGCTACTTCATGCAGCGACTCGGACCCGCCCTCGGCTCACTGCTCGAAGCCGCGACAGCCAGTGGCGAGATCCGCGCCGACACCAGCTCCAAGGACCTCCTGTACGCCGTCGCCAACCTCTGCCTGCCCATGGCCGACGAGGGAGTCGCGTACAGCCAGCGCATGGTCGCCCTCCTCATCGACGGGCTGCGCTACGGCGCCGATACGAGCGGCACGAGTGCTCGCTCGAACTCCACGGTGTGACCAAGAAGACAGAGAGCCCAGGAATGGCGGCTGATCATGTCGTTGCTCTAGCAGATGAGCTAAGGAGACAACGACATGACCATCCTGATCGCCTACGACGGCTCCGCCGACTCGCGTAGCGCCATCGAGTTCGCGGCCAAGCACCTCGCGGCCGAGCCCACCCTCGTCCTCACCGTGTGGGAGCCGCTGCTGGTGCAGCTCAGGAGATATCCGCTGGCCGCGGGTGTGCTCTCACCGGAAGGCGAGGACGAGGCGCAGGCGCTGGCGGAGCGGCACGCCAAGGAGGGGGCCGAGCTGGCGACCGCCTCCGGGCTCTCGGACGTCACCTACCGGGCGGTCGCCGACAACGAGTCGATCTGGAAGACGATCGTGGACGTCGCCGACGAGATCGACGCCTCGCTGGTCGTCACCGGGTCGCGCGGGTTGGCCGGGGTCAGGTCGGTGCTGCTCGGCAGCGTCTCCAACCACGTGCTGCACCACGCCCACCGGCCGACCCTGATAGTGCCGCCGGTCAAGGCGTGACATCGGTCCTATGACTGCTTGACTGGCACGCAGCTCTGAGGAGGGCACAGCCGGGTGTCGATGCGCCGCGCGCCCGGCCCCTCCTCACCCAGCCGATCGTGCGGATTGGCGACCGGGCACAGATCCAGCGACAGGCACCCGCACCCGATGCAGTCCGTCAGATCATCGCGCAACCGCTGCAACTGCTCGATCCGGTCGTCGAGCTCGCCCTGCCAGGCGGCCGACAGCCGGGCCCAGTCGGCCCGGTTCGGCGTACGCTCGTCGGGAAGCTCGGCCAGCGCCTCCTTGATGGTCTTCAGCGGGATCCCGATCCGCTGCGCCAGCCTGATGAAGGCGACCCTGCGCAGGCTGTCACGGGTGTAGCGGCGCTGGTTTCCTGCCGTACGCCGGCTCGTGATGAGCCCCTTGGCCTCGTAGAAGTGCAGGGCGGAAACGGCGACCCCGCTACGCTCGGCGAGCTGGCCGACCGTGAGCTCCTTGGTGTTCCAGGCGACCTTGGTCATCCCTAGAGATTACTTGAGGGTTCGCTCGAAGAAGGTCTGTAGCACGACGACCGTCCGCGTCCCCGCCACGCCGTCCACCGCGAACACCTGCCGCAGCACGTCCTGCAACTCGCGCGTGCCGCTCGTACGGACCTTGAGCAGCACCGACGCAGGACCGGCGATGACGTGCGCCTCCTCGATCGCCGGTATCGCCGCGAGCCGGTCCGCGCTGTCCCCCATCCAGGTGCTTCCGTCGACCAGCACGTACGCCGTCACCGCACGCCCGAGCGCCGCCTGGTCGACCTCGATCGTGGTGCGCCTGATAACCCCGCGCTCGCGCAGTTTGCGTACCCGCTCGTGCGTGGCCCCGCTGGACAGCCCCACCGCCTGACCGAGCACCGCGTACGACCGCGTGGCGTCCTCCTGGAGCAGGCCGATCAACATCCTGTCTATGTCGTCCACAACCGAATGCTATCCCGCGATATATCCGTATAGCTGAACGGCGTATGGTAGGCGGCATGACGGAGAAGATCCCCACTGAGTTCGAGGTGCTCGACGAGCGGTTCGCCAGGATCGGCGGCGACGACTGGATCGAGCGCCTCCACACCGGCACCCGCTGGGCCGAGGGTCCGGTCTACTTCGCGGCGGGCAGGTTCCTGGTCTGGAGCGACATCCCCAATGAGCGCATGCTGCGCTGGGACGAGACGACCGGCGCGGTCGGGCTGTTCCGCCAGCCGTCCGGCTACTCCAACGGCAACACACTCGACCGCGAGGGCCGATTGATCACCTGTGAGCACGGCGGCCGCCGAGTCACCCGCACCGAGCACGACGGCGGCATCACGGTGGTCGCCGACCGCTGGGAGGGCAGGCGGTTCAACAGCCCCAATGACGCGGTGGTGCGCTCCGACGGGTCCATCTGGTTCACCGACCCGCCCTACGGCATCCTCAGCGACTACGAAGGATGGGCCGCCGAGCCGGAGATCGACGGCTGTCACGTCTATCGCGTCGATCCGGTGACGGGCCAGGTCGTTCGTGTGGCCGACGACTTCGAGCGCCCCAACGGCCTGGCCTTCTCGCTCGACGAGCGGCGACTCTACGTCGCCGACACCGCGGCCAAGCACATTCGGGTGTTCGACGTGCTGGACGACGGGACCCTCGCCGCCGGCAGGGTCTTCGCCGAGGGCACCGACGGCTTCGACGGCCTGCGGCTCGACGACACCGGCCGGGTCTGGGCCGCGGCCGGCCGGGCGGTGCTCTGCTACGACCCCGACGGCACGCTCATCGGCCGGCTCAAGCTGCCGGAGCCGGTGGCCAACCTGGTGTTCGGCGGGCAGAAGCGCAACCGCATGTTCATCACGGCCGCGTCCTCGCTCTACTCGCTGATGACCAATGTCACGGGCGCCCGCCCGGTCTGGGCCGGGCGCTAGTCTCACTCCCACCGGAAGAGCCGCACGGCCAGCCCACCGAAGATCGCCAGCCCGGCGGCCATCACCACGAGGTGCATGACCTCCGGCGACTGCCCCGCCCAGGTGTCCTTGAGCGCCTGGGTGAACGGCCCGGCGATGGAGTAGTCGCTGACGACGCGCAGCCCGTCCGGCATGACCTCGCGCGGCACCCACATCCCGCCCAGGAACATCAGCGGGAACATCGCCAGCGACCCGATCCCGGGCGCCGCCTTCCTGTTCGCCACCGCGGCGATCACCAGCCCGATGGCCATGAGCGCGGCGGTGCCGAGCAGGAAGACCACGACGAACCATCCCCACTGCCGCGGCAGCGGCGAGCCGAACACCAGGTTGGCGGCCACGATGAGAACGATCGTGGAGAGCACGCCGGTGGCCAGGTTGATCAGCAACTGGACGCCCAGCAACCGCGCGGGATGCACCGGCGTGGTGGACATCCGCCTGAGCACCCCGAGCTCGCGGTACGTGGTGAGCACCCCCGGCACCATGGTGCAGGCCAGCGTCAGCAGCGCGAGCAGGGTCATCGTGCTCGGCATGTGCGTGTCCACGGCCCTGAGGCCGGACGCGTCCGGCTCGGTCAGCGCGGGAATGCTGATGCCCAGCACGACCAGCAGCCCGACCGGCAGCGTGATGGTGAACAGCACCATCGGCCACTCCCGCAGCCACAGCTTGGTCTCCACGATGAGCAGCTTCCTCATGACAGCTTCCTTCCGGTCAGTGCGAGGAACGCGTCGTCCAGGGTGGCCTGCTCGATCCGCAGGTCTCCTGGAACGATCTGGTGCTGGGCCAGGGCCAGGGTGACCACGGGGGCCAGGTTGCCCGAGCCGCTGACCACGACCTGGCCGCCGCTCCTGCTGACCTGCCGCACCTCGGGCAGGGCCAGCAGCACACTGTCGTCGACCGGCGCGGAGGGCCGGAACCTCACCTGCTGCTCGCCGCCCACCTGTGCGACGAGCCCCCGGGGCGTGTCGGTGGCGGCCACCTTGCCCGCGTCGATGAGCGCGAGCCTGTCGCAGAGGCGCTCGGCCTCCTCCATGAAGTGGGTGACGAGCACGATGGTCACCCCGGAGTCGCGTACCCGCTCGACCAGCTCCCAGGCGTCCCTGCGGGCCTGCGGGTCGAGCCCCGTGGTCAGCTCGTCCAGGACCGCCACGCGCGGCCGGCCCACCAGCGCGAGCGCGACGGACAGCCGCTGGCGCTGACCGCCGGAGAGCTTCTTGAACGCGGCGTCCCGCTTGTCGGTCAGTCCGACCTGTTCGAGCAGCTCCCGCCAGTCCGCCGGATCGGGGTAGAAGGAGGCGTAGAGGTCCATGGCCTCCCACACTTTGATCTTCTCGGGCAGTGCCGCGCTCTGCAGCTGCATGCCCAGCACCTGCCGCAGTTCGTCCCTGTCCCGCTGCGGGTCCAGCCCGGCCACCCGTACGGTGCCGCCGTCCGGCGCCCGCAGTCCCGCCAGGCATTCCACGGTGGTCGTCTTGCCGGCGCCGTTCGGGCCGAGGATGCCGAAGATCTCGCCCTCCGCCACCTCGAACGACACATCGTCGACCGCCAGGTGGCCCGGATACTGCTTGCGCAGGTTCCTGACTTCGATGATTTTCATGGGTTCGACGCTAGAAACGCGCGACCTGTCGGGGAATCTCGCTAGATGCCCGGCAAGGGTGTACCTAAGTGCAGTGACCGCGACGCTCCCGCTGTCGCAGACTGGGAGCATGCTTCGCAGGTTCGGTCAGGTCACCGTGTTGTTCGCGCTCCTCGTCGTCGAGGTGGCGGCGATCATCGTGGCCGCCCCCATGCTGCTCCTGTCGTTCGGGCTGGGCATGGTCTTCCTGTTCCCGCCGCAGGTACGGCTGGTGAGGAGTCTGGCGGGGCTCAACAGGCGGCTGATGCAGAGGTGGACCGGCGTCCTCATCGAGGCGCCGTACCTGCCCAAACCTCCGCCGCCGGTGCCGCAGCCGGACGGGCTGTACCGCTCGGACCGGACCCTCTACAGGTCACCGCGGATACCGGCGTGGAACGACCGCTGGAGGTGGCTGGTCAGCGACCCGGGGACCTGGCGCGACGGCCTCTGGCTGCTGCTCGACCCGCTGGTGAAGCCGGCGCTGGCGCCGCTGTTCATCCTGCTGCCCGAGCGCGGCCTGCGCCTGTACGCGCTCTGGAGCGACCTGCTGCTCGGCTCGACCGCCGCCAGCCGCCTGGCCGGCCAGGTGAGCCACCTGAGGCGGACGCGCAACCTGGCCACCGACTCCCAGGCCGCCGAGATGCGCAGGATCGAGCGTGACCTGCACGACGGCGCGCAGGCCAGGCTGGTGGCGATCGGCATGACGCTCGGCGCGGTCGAGCAGCTCGTGGACAACGATCCCGCCTCCGCCAAGGCGCTGCTGGCCAAGGCCAGGGACGCCTCCTCCGAGACGCTGACCGAGCTGCGCAGGGTCATCCGTGGCATCCACCCGCCGGTGCTGGCCGAGCGCGGGCTCGCCGACGCCGTACGCGCGCTGGCCATGGACAGCCCGATGCACGTCACCGTGGACGTCGACCTGCCGCACCGGCCGGAGGCGCCGGTGGAGGCGGCGGTGTACTTCGCGGTCAGCGAGCTGCTCTCCAACGCCGCGCGGCACGGCGACGCGCGCTCCGCGATCGTGGACATCAGCTCGAACGGCCCTCACCTGCGCGTGTCGGTCACGGACGACGGTCTGGGCGGCGCCGACCCGGCCAAGGGCAGCGGCCTGGCGGGCATCGAGCGGCGGATGTCGGCGTTCGACGGGGTGCTCGCGCTGAACAGCCCGCCTGGCGGCCCCACCACCGTGACGATGGAGCTGCCCAAGGTGCTGCCGGACCACTGGGCGGGCAACCTGCCCAAGCTGCCGCGCTGGAAGGCGGTCACGGTGGTCGTCCTCTGGGGTACGGCCTGGTGCCCGACGTTCCCGCAGGGTCTCGTACCGGCCGTCTTCAAGACCTTCGGGATCGAGGAGAAGTCCTGGTTCCTGGCCCTGCACCTTCCCGGCCCCTGGCAGTGGCCTACGATCCTTGGCATGATCCTGCTGGGCGTCGTCATGCATGTCCTGGCCATGCGCATCCCCGCCAGCCATGACCGCGACCGCGGGTTCACTGACATGGTCCCGAGCAAGCCACGGTGCTCATGAACCGCGTGCTCATCGCCGAAGACCTCTACCTGCTCAGAGACGGGCTCGTCCACCTGCTCCAGGCCCACGGCTTCACGGTCGTCGCCGCCGTGGAGTCCGGTCCCGAGCTGCTGAAGGGGCTGGTCGAGCTGCGCCCCGACGTCTCGGTCGTGGACGTACGCCTGCCGCCCACGTTCACCGACGAGGGCCTGCAGGCCGCGCTCGCGGGCCGGAAACAGGTGCCTGGGCTGCCGATCCTCGTGCTGTCCCAGCACGTCGAGCAGCTCTACGCGCGCGAGTTGCTGGCCGACGGCTCGGGCGGGATCGGCTACCTGCTGAAGGACCGCGTCTTCAACGCCGAGCAGTTCATCGACGCCGTACGCAGGGTCGCCGCCGGCGGCACGGCCATGGACCCGGAGGTGATCGCCAAGCTGCTGGCCAGCAACGCCAGGAGCGAACCGCTGGCCGCGCTCACACCGCGCGAGCGCGAGGTGCTGGAGGCCATGGCGGAAGGGCGGTCCAACGCGGCGATCTCCCAGCGCCTCTACCTCAGCGAGAGCGCCGTCGCCAAGCACACGGCCTCCATCTTCGCCAAGCTCGGCCTGGCCCCTTCTGACGACGACAACCGTCGCGTGCTGGCCGTGCTCGCGTACCTCAACAGCCGTTAGCGGGATCGGCCCACCCTGAGTTGTCGGTGACACCGGCTATTTTCATAGAGGCACGGTGACGAAGGGGTGTTACTGGTGAAAATCCGGGTTAACCGCGATGTACTCGCAGAAGCGGTGGCATGGGCCGCCCGAGTCCTGCCCAGCCGTCCTGTGGTGCCCGTCCTGTCCGGGCTGCTGCTGGAGGCGGGCGAGGAGCTGAGCCTGTCCGCGTTCGACTACGACGTGTCCGCTCGGGCCACGGTCCACGCCGACGTCGCCGAGGCGGGCAGCGTGCTGATCCCCGGCCGGCTGCTGGCCGAGATCAGCCGGAGCCTGCCCGCCGACGACGTGGAGATCGTCACCGAGGGGCCCGAGGCGGTGCTGACCTGCGGGAGCGCCGAGTTCGGGCTCGTCACGATGCCCGTCGAGGACTTCCCGAGCATGCCGGCGATGCCGCCTGGCATCGGCGCCGTCGGCGGCGGGGTGTTCGCCTCGGCCGTCGGTCAGGTCGCCCCCGCGGCCAGCCGCGACGACACGCTGCCGATGCTCACCGGCATCAGGGTCGACATCGACGGCGAGTCCGTGGCGATGGCGGCGACCGACCGCTACCGCATCGCCGCCCGCGACTTCACCTGGCGCCCGGCCGGCCCCGGCCTCGCCGTCTCCGCCATGGTGCCCGCGCGGGTGCTGGTCGAGATCGCCAAGTCCCTGCGTGGCGGGGAGGTGTCGATCGCGATGGGCGACGGGGTGGCCGGGTTCGAGAGCGTGGGGCGGAGCACGACCGTGCGGCTGCTCGACGAGCAGTTCATCGACTATCGCGCCAGGCTGACCGCCGACTGGTCGATCAGGGCCGACGTGGCGGTGGCGCCGTTCGTCAACGCGATCAAGCGGGTGGCTCTGGTGGCCGAGCGCAACACCGCGATCCGGTTGTCGTTCACCCAGGGGCAGGTGCGCATCCAGGCGGGCGGCGGCGACATCGGGCGCGGCACCGAGGTGGTCGACTGCGAGCTGACCGGTGAGGACATCCAGATCGCGTTCCAGTCGCAGTTCCTGCTCGACGGGCTGACCGGGATCGAGGGCGAGCTCGCCCGCATCAACCTGGAGTCTCCCACCAGGCCCGCCCTCATCCAGGACGTGCCTGGCGACGCCCAGCCCGCCTTCCGCTATCTGGTCATGTCGCTGCGCCAGAGCTGAGCTGGCGCTCGGTGACCTGCTGGAAGACCTTCTTGAAGTCCGCGTACGCCTGCTCGCCCACGGCCAGCGCGTGCGCCGCCTCCATCTCGGCGAGGATGGCGTCCGACCTGGCCATGTGGTCGAGCCCTTGCGCGGTCGGCACGATCAGCTTGGCCCGGCGGTCGGCCGGATCCGGCCGGCGTTCGACGTAGCCGAGCTCGACCAGCTCGTCCACGAGCGTGCCGATCACCTGCTTGTGCTGCCCGGACTGGGCGGCCAGGTCGGTGGCCCGGCTGCCCTCCTCGTCCAGGTACGCCAGCACGGCGCCGTGCCGCGGCCTCAATCCTGGGTGGCCCTGCTCGGCCAGCCTGGCGAACAGCTCCCGCTGCAGGCTGAACAGCGTCCGGCTGGACAGGATGCCGAGGTCGGGCTCCCGCTGTTTGCGCTCGCTCCTGCGCACCGCGCGCTCCCCGGCCGGGTCAGGACTCGGTGAGGGCGATGAGGATGTGCTCCATGCAGGTGTGGCCTGCCCGCTCGGCCGCCGCCGCGTCACCGGACGAGATGGCCCGGGCGATGGCGTCGTGCGGAATGTAGCTCTTGTTGAGCGAGGTCCCCGCGGCGGTGATGCTGGCGCGCAGCGCTGCCGAGAAGTCTTCGTACAGGTCGATGAGGACCAGGTTGTGCGTGGCATGGGCGACGGCCATGTGGAAGGCCAGGTCGGCCTCGACGAAGAAGTCGGGGTCGTCCAGGTCCCATGCGCGCTCCCGTTCGGCCAGCGCGGCCTCGATGCGGACGATGTCCTCGTCGGTGCGCCGGGTGGCGGCCAGGCGCGCCGACTCGACCTCGAGGGCGCGGCGTACCTCGAGGATCTCCAGCTGCTCGGCCTGCCTCAGCCGCCTGAGCATGGCGCCGGAGAGCTCGCTGGTCGCGCGGACGTAAGTGCCGTCCCCCTGACGGCACTCCAGTAGCCCGGCGTGCGTGAGCGCGCGTACGGCCTCACGAACGGTGTTGCGACCCACCCCGAGCTGCTCGGCGAGCACGGTTTCTGTCGGGATCTTCCCGTTCATCTGCCACGACCCTGAGGTGATCTGCTCCTTGAGCTGATCAATCACCTGGTCGACGAGCGAAGCCCGCTGAGCCGTACGCAGACTCACAGTCCGCCTCCTCCGGGAAACCAATCATCCTATGAGTCAATGACTGGTAGACCCTAATTATTCCAGACGCGAAAAGCCAAATCTGGAACTCCAGGAGGATCAGCTCGTAACAGTGGCGTCGACCGTCACCCCTGCCATGGCCGAGCGAACTCCGGCGGCTTCGAGCGCCTTACGGTAGACCGCCGTCTGCTCCGCCCTGTGGCCCGCCCTGCCGTAGAGATCGCCCAGCTCACGCCAGCATCGGGCGACATGCCGGTCCGAGCCGAACACCGGCCGGTCCAGCGTGCTGAGCAGCTGGTGCGCGGCCCGCAGGTGCGCCGAGACGTCGCCGTCCCGCTCGAGCGCCACGGTGGCCAGCACGAGGTGCGCCTCGGCCGGCGTGATGCCCGGACGGTCCAGCGCCGTGCCGGCCAGCTCGCCCGCACCGGCCAGGTCACCGGCGCGCAGCCTGACCCGCGCGTGCACGATCAGGCTCTCGCCGAGCTCGTGACCGGTGACGGGGAAGACGGCGAAGGCCTTGGAGGCGGCCCCGATGAGCTGCTCGGCCTCTTCGATCGGCGCCGTGACCTGCCTGGCCCAGTGCATGGCGGCCCGGGCCAGCTGCAGCGCGAGCCGCGTCTGGCGGCCGGCCATGATCGCGTCGTCGGCCAGGCGCACGGCCAGCGCCGAGTCCTCGCCCGCCGCGGCCGCGGAACTTGCGTGCCACAACGCCCGGATCTCTCCGGAACGGTCCAGAACTTCGGGAACACCCGTCATGTCCAGCACACGCTTGACATATCCGAGCTCGGGGGAGTCGCTCTCGCGCTCGCTGCGCGCCTCGACCAGCGCGGCGGCCAGGTCGACGGCGAGCTCGCCCTGCGTGATGGACATCCGCTCGGCCTGGCGCAACGCGTACGCGGCCAGGTCGCGGGCGCGCAATCGGTCGCCGGCCCGCTGGTAGCAGCGGCTCAGCGCGATGGTGAGGGGGAGGTCGGCCAGCCGCTCAGGATGAGCAGCGGCCTCCCTGCGCAGCCGCTCGAACGCCTCCACCGCCTGCCCGAGGCGCCCCTGCGCCTCGAGTGCGCGTGCCCTGCCGAACCGCGCCTGCGCGGTCAGCATGGCGTTTTCCTCGTCGGCCGCCTTCACGATCTCCGTGAAGCGGTCGGCCGCGACGGATGGGTCTCCGTGCTGGAGCTCTAGCTCGGCATGGCGCAGTCCCAGCTCGGTGTCGATGCGCTGCCGAGGCTCGATCCCGTGAAGGAGGAACTCGGTCGTGCATCCGAGACGCTCGGCCAGGAGCCGGGCGACGACAGGAGTCGGCGTGCGCTTGCCCGACTCAATGAGCGAGACATAACTGTCAGACAGGTCGGGTCCGGCCAGTTGGGCCTGAGACATCCGCCTGTTCAGCCGCAATCCACGGACGCGGTCACCGATGGTTCCCTGACTCGGCATCTCATCTCTCAAGGCGGGGAAGGGTCAACAACACGCAATGATTGCATGAAGTAGCCGAATCTGGTATCCCCGGGTGAAGAATTCTCCACGGGAGGATTAATCGTCGCTGTCGTCCTTGCTGGGAAAAAGCATCTGGCAGACCTCGAGGTACAAGGTCTCCGGATACGGAATGTACTCGACCGTTGACAGCGCCTGATCCTGGCCGGCTGATTCGAGGATGAACTCACCGTAACCGAGCATGCGCCCAAGCAGAGATCTCTGGAAGCTCATGTCGGTGACCTTCCCCAAGGGCATCATCGCGACCTTGCGCGTGATCAGGCCCGTGGTCAGCAACATCCGCTTGGACGTCACCACGAAGTAATCGACCGACCACTCCGCGACTTTCCATACGAAACGGATCAGCAGCAGGAGCCAGAGCCACCAGACCACGACGAGCGCCGTGCCACCCGAGGTGCCCCCGCCGAAGAACCTGCTGAGCAGCCCGGCGATGATCAGGCCACCGAAGACCTCGGCGATGGGCCGGAGCAGGATGGCAGGGTGCCGTCGCACCATGAGGACCTGTTGTTCGTGGGGGAGAAGGTAGCGGTTGACCGACGCCGGAGCAGAGTCCCCGTGGGTCACAAGTCTCATGCGAGGCTGTTCACAAATTGGGCCAGCGAGTCGGCCGCGTTGAACACCGTGTCGAACGCCCCCTTCACCGCATCCGCGGCGTCAGCTGGTCGTGCGAACAGGTAGTACGCAACAAATGCGATACCACCGTATGTGAGGACTTTTTTGACCTGCACTGTCGCCTCCGTGCCACTAACCCACTCCACCCGCCGTATACATTACCCACCCGGATGCCCGGGTAAAGGTGACTTCAGCGGTATCTTTTGATCTTGCTCAGCCACGTTCGCTGGCCACCAGGGCCAGGACGTGAAGGTGCTTGCGCGCGATGCGTTCGACGAGGCTGGGATGGGCGTAGCCGGTGACCTCCAGCGCGCCGTAGTGCGCAGCCTCGACGCAACGCGTTACCGTGGTCGTGGAGTGGACACCGGCGAACTCGTCGCGCAGCACCGCCTCCACCTCCGCGTACGGAGTCGGATCCGCCTCGATGTGATCGCTCATCGTGCTCCCCCACGCGCATGCGGAAGTTGCCTTCCTGTCTCTTCGTACCCACTCAACCACAGTATGTAACGAAGAGGCGACTGAGCGTAGCAATTCAGGTCACACGGGCACCGGCGGAGGATCAGACGACGCCGTAGAGCCGGTCGCCCGCGTCACCGAGGCCGGGCACGATGTAGCCGTGCTCGTTGAGCCGCTCGTCGAGCGCGGCGGTCACCACGCGGATCGGCCTGCCGGTGTTCGCGAACACCTTGTCCATGTACGCCAGCCCCTCGGGGGCCGCCAGCAGGCAGATGGCCGTGACGTCCACGGCGCCCCGCTCGAACAGGAACTGCACCGCCGCCGCCAGCGTGCCGCCGGTGGCCAGCATGGGATCGACCACGAAGCACTGCCGCCCGGACAGGTCGTCGGGCAGTCGCGTGGCGTACGTCTCCGCCTTCAGCGTGGACTCGTTGCGGACCATGCCCAGGAATCCGACCTCGGCCGTGGGCAGCAACCGCGTCATGCCGTCGAGCATGCCGAGCCCGGCCCGCAGGATGGGCACGACCAGCGGGTACGGCTTGGCCAGGCGCACGCCCTTGGCGGGCGAGACGGGCGTGTCGACGGTCACGTCGGTGACGCGCACGTCGCGGGTGGCCTCGTACGCGAGCAACGTCACCAGTTCGTCCGCGAGCCTGCGGAACGTGGGCGAGTCGGTGCGGACATCGCGCAGCGTGGTGAGCTTGTGAGCCACGAGCGGATGGTCGACGACGAGGGTTTCCATGGGGAACAACGCTATCTTGTGAAGAACGGGCCAGCATCACGTGTGATTGCTTTGATCACAATTTGGTCGGAGAGGCACACGCCCAGTCGCCGGTTCTGGAACGATTGGGTGCTGGTGATTCTGTCGTGTCAGAGGTCGGGTGGAGATGGCGATGACAGACGAAGACGCTCTCGACTTCGCCATTGTGGTTTATCGCGAGGACGAGTGCTGGGACGCCGAGCTGCTGCCTGTCACGCTCACGTCCGACCTGAAGGGGCTGATCCACGCCCTCAGGCAGCAGCCGAGCGAGAGCGGCACCATCGGGCTGGTGGCGGTCGGCGACGAGTTCTTCGTGGCGCTGCGGGTCCTGGGTGAGCGGGTCGACGTGTTCCTGTCCGACATCGCCGCTTCGTGGGACTTCCCGCTGGCGCGCCAGGTTCTCGACTACCTCGACGTGCCCGTGCCCGACGAGGAGGAGCTCGACGAGATCCTCCAGGACGAGGAGACCGTGCTCCCCGCCGGAGATCTGTCGATCTTCGCCGATCTCGGGTTGGACGAGATGGAGCTGGGCATCCTTTCCGGCGACATTGATCTACTGCCCGAAGACGTGTTGTCCAGCATCGCCGCGCGGCTCGGCTTCTCCGAGTCGTTCGAGCGTGCCATCGAATCGGTCTTCGGCTGACCCCCTGGAGCTCGGACATGGCGTCCAACACCTTTTCTGCGGCTTTTGTGAGGACCTCCGACGGCTGGAGCGGCGCCGAGGTCGACCTGGGTGGCGCTGAGGTCGTCGATGACTTCGGTGACGCCGTCGTGGAGGCGCTTGGCCTCCTCGGTGACGAGTTGGCCCTGCTCTGCGTCGAGGTCGAGGACGAGTGGTTCGCCATCGTCCGATACCGGGGCGAGGACGAGCCGCGCGTGTTCCTGTCGGACGCGCACGCTGTGCTCTCCGACCGTCTGGGCGAGTTGTTCGCCGAGTTCGCGGGGGTGGCCCCCGACAAGGAGAGCAACGGTCTCGGCGTGCGCCCGGCCGGCGATTTCGAGCTGCTCAGCGACCTGGGCGTGAGCTCGGAGGAGCTGCTCGAGCTGAGCATGGAGGAGGGCATGCTGCCCGCCGACATCCTGTCGGTGATAGCCGAGCGGCTGTCGTTCGCGGATGAGCTCGACCGGTTGCGGTGACGTACGAGCAAGCCATGCGCCTGGCCCTGGCGGAGGCCGCCACGGCGGCCGCCAGGGGAGAGATCCCGGTGGGTGCGGTGGTGCTCGATCCGCTCGGCGAGGTGCTGGCCGGGGCGGGCAACGACCGCGAGTCCACCGCCGACCCCACGGCCCACGCCGAGGTCCTCGCCCTCAGACGGGCCGCGGCGCTGCGCGGGCAGTGGCGGCTGACCGGCTGCACGCTCGTGGTGACGCTGGAGCCCTGCACGATGTGCGCGGGCGCCGCGGTGCTCGCCAGGGTGGACAGGATCGTGTACGGCGCCGTCGACGAGAAGGGCGGGGCCGTGGGCTCGCTCTGGGACGTCGTACGCGATCGGCGGCTCAACCATCGGCCCGAGGTCGTCATGGGAGTTCTGGCCGAGGAGTGCTCCGCCGTACTAAAGCGGTTCTTCGCCACCCGGAGGATCCGGTAAGCTCGTCGGCGGTGGTGTCGCCTAGTGGCCGAGGGCGCACGCCTCGAAAGCGTGTGATGGGGCAACTCATCCGTGGGTTCAAATCCCACCACCACCGCCACAAGGGCTCCCGAGGCTTCGGGGGCCCTTTCGCGTGGGCTCAGTTCAGCCGCCATTCACCCTTCTGCTCGGCGAACCCGCTGTTGAGCGCGAACTGCAGCTTGGCGGGCGTGGCCGACTCGGGCAGCTCGAACACGATCATGCCCTTCCTGCTGTCGCCGGTGTTGATCGTGGCCGAGCCGCCGAACGACTCGCCCTCGCGCACGTCCGCGACGATGCTGGCGCGGTACTGCTGGCCCTCGTTGTCGATCATCCAGGCGCCGTTCGTCGGGGAGTCGCTGTAGACGTCCGTCCCCTTGTTGGTGAGCGTCACCTGAACCGCCACGAATCGCTTGCCGCTGTCGGGCTTGATGAAGGTGTTCGCCGAAGTCGCGGTGGAGACCACCTGGTTGACGGTCACGTCGACCTTGAGACCGGGCTCGATGCCTTCGAGGGTGAGCGTGTCGCCGACCTTGGCCGAAGCCGGCTGCTGTGGGGGCTGCTCCTGCTGTTGTTCGGGCGCCGAGCTGGGCTCTTGTCCGGGGGCCGAGCTCGGCGGGGTGGTCGGGTCGAGCCGGGCCTGCGGCGCGTCGTCCTCCACGGCCTCCTGTTCGAGCGAGTCGCGGGTGGTCACGCCGGCCCGATCGGCGGTGGCCACGAAGAACACGGCGCCGCAGCCGCCGAGCAGCAGCAGCGGTAACCCGATGGCCAGCAGCAGGATCACGCCGAGATTGCTCTTCTTCGGTGGGGGCGGTGGAGGCGGCGGGTAGCCGTAGCCGGGGTGGGTCGGCGGGCCGTAACCGTATCCGTTCTGTGGCTGCTGCCCGGGGGGTTGCTGGGGATACGACACGGCATTTCTCCAAATGATGTTGAAGGACGTTGCTGTGACGCGCGAGACGTCGTACCGGTTGACGCACGAAAAAGGGAGCCGCGAATCGCGACTCCCTTTTTTCTTCCTTTCTCAGTTGGGCAGCTCCAGGACCCTGGCGTGCAGGATCGATCGTTGGTGCAGCGCCGCGCGCAGCGCGCGGTGCAGGCCGTCCTCCAGGTAGAGCTCGCCCTGCCACTGGACCACGTGCGGGAAGAGGTCCCCGTAGAACGTGGAGTCGGCGGCGAGCAGCGAGTGCAGGTCCAGCATGGCCTTCGTGGTGATCAACGAGTCGAGCCGGACCTGCCTTGGAGGGATCTGCGCCCACTCGCGGTGCGTCAGACCGTGTTCGGGGTAAGGGCGTCCGTCGCCGACTAGCTTGAAGATCACCCCCCCGATTTTAGGAGAGAATCCGATTCCTTGCGCTGTTCGGGCGTGTCAGGCCAGATCAGCTTGCAGGAACGCCGTTTATACCGCCGGACTGGAAGGCGCCGGCGGATTCCAGGCGCACGGATTTCGGATAGCGGGCGGATCGGCTAGATGCCGCCGGAGAACGTGTCGCATTGCCCGGGATCGCCGCTGCCGTAGCCGACGCTGAACCACTTCTCCCGCTGCCGTGACGTGCCGTGCGTGAAGGCGTCAGGGGTCACGCGGCCCTGGGAGCGGCGCTGGATGCTGTCGTCGCCCACCGCGGCCGCGGCGCTGAGCGCCTGGTCGATGTCGTTCCTGGAGAACGGCTGGTCGTAGAACCCGGTCGCGACCGCGTTGTGCGCCCAGATTCCCGCGTAGCAGTCGGCCTGGAGTTCGAGGCGTACCGAGGGACTGTCGGCGCCTGGCCGGTTGTCGCGGTCGATCCTGTTCATGGTGCCGCTCAGGCTCTGTACGTGGTGACCGTACTCGTGGGCGACCACGTACGCTTGCGCGAACGGGCCGCCCTTGGCGCCGAAATCGCGCTGGAGTGTGTCGAAGAAGGTCAGGTCGAGGTAGACCCGGCGATCGGCCGGGCAGTAGAAAGGCCCGACGGCGGAGTCGGCCAGGCCGCAGCCGGTGTTGACCTCGCGGGAGAACAGCACGGTCTTGGCCGGCACGTAGACGTCGCGGCCGTGCCGCGCGAACGCCTGCCGCCAGTAGGCCTGGATGCTGTTGACCGTGCCGACGACGCGGCAGTCCTCGGACTGGTCGGCGTCCGCGCCCGTGCGGCAGCGTTCGGCGAGGTTGCCGCTCGGCGAGGCGGCCGTCGGCGGGGCGCTCGGCTGCCTGCCGCCGCCCTGCCGGCCGTCCTCTTTCCCGGTGAACGGCGAGGGGACGACCCCGAACAGGAAGATCCCGGCCGCCGCCAGGACCAGCAGGAGGCAGCCGCCGCCGCGCCCGCCGATCGGCAGCAGGCAGCCGCCGCCGGGCATGCCGCCGCCCCCGCCCAC
>NZ_JADOGI010000063.1 GCF_015645445.1 Nonomuraea cypriaca
GTGGGGCTCGGGGTGGCGGGCGGGCTCGTCCCCAGCCCGTCGGCCCTGATCGTGTTGCTCGGAGCGATCGCGCTCGGCCGCACCTGGTTCGGCGTGGCGCTGGTGACCGCCTACGGCGTCGGCATGGCCGCCACCCTCACCGTCACGGGCCTGCTCCTGGTCAAACTCGTCGACCGCCTGGAACGACGCGCCTCGGCCGGCCGCCGCCTGGCCACCAGGATCTCGGGCCTGGCCCCCATGGGCACGGCCGCGATGGTCCTCCTCCTGGGCGCGGGCCTGGCCCTCCGCTCGGTGGCCTCCCTCTGACCCTCCAGAACCGCCGCGGAATCCGCTGAGGCTATAGTCATGTCCATGACTACTCCTGGACATGACTAGCGCATGGCGCTACGGCACGCGGTGCTGGTGGCACTGCTCAACGGCGAATACAGCGGCTACCAGCTCACCAAGATCTTCGACGTGGGCGTCTCCAACTTCTGGTACGCCGCTCCCCAGCAGCTCTACGCCGAGCTGGCCAAGCTGGAGACCGACGGCCTGATCACCGGCAGGGAGGTGGTCCAGCACGGCCGCCCCAACAAGCGGGTGTTCAAGGTCACCGACGCCGGACTCGCCGAGCTGGCCGCCTTCGCCGCGACGCCCGCCAGGCCCCTGCTCATCCGCGACGACCTGGTCGTCAAGGTGCACGCGGTGGACCTGGTCGACACCGCGCCCGTGATCGAGCAGCTCGGCGAACGGGCGCGGGAGGCCGCGGCCAAGCTGGAGCTGTTCGAGGACATGCTCGTCCACCTGCGCGGCGATCTGGACGAGGAGACGTTCCTGCGCCAGGGCGAGCAGGTGGGCCCCTACCTGTCCTGCCTGGCGGGATGCCGGCTGGAACGTGAGATGCACGACTGGTGCCTGCGGACCGCGCGGACGCTGAGCGAGCGCTCCGCCCGTACAGGAAGGACGACCTCATGACCTACTCGCGTTACGTCGCGCTCGGAGACAGCCAGACCGAGGGCCTCGGCGACGGCGACGACCTCAGCGGTCACCGCGGCTGGGCCGACCGCCTCGCCGAGCACCTGGACCGCGCCCACCCCGGCCTGCTCTACGCCAACCTCGCGGTCCGCGGGAGCCTGGCGCGTCACGTCCGCGCCAGGCAACTGGCCGTCGCGCTGGAGTTGCGCCCCGATCTGGCCACGGTCATGGCGGGCATGAACGACCTCACCCGCCCGGGCTTCGACGCCGCGGAGGTGGCCGAGGCGCTGGAGGACATGTACGCCGCGCTGACGACCGCGGGCGCGCACGTGCTCACCGTGACGTTTCCTGACATCGGCGGGATCATGCCCCTGGCCCGCCCGCTCCGGCCCAGGGTGCTCGACCTCAACGCCCGCATCCGCGCCGCCGCAGCCCGCCACGGGGTCACGCTGGTGGACACGTTCCCGGTGAAGTCCGTCACGGACGCGCGGCTGTGGAGCGTCGACCGGCTGCACGCCAGTCCGGCGGGCCACGCGCTCATCGCCGCCGCCATGGCCCACGCCCTGCGCCTGCCCGGCGGCGACGACGGCTGGATGCGGCCGCTCCCGCCCCGGCCGGCGCCGGGGCCCTTGCGGACGGCGGCGACCGAGCTGCGGTGGGTCGCCATGTTCCTGGGTCCGTGGATCGGCCGCCGCCTGCGCGGCCGCTCCTCGGGCGACGGCCGCACCGCCAAGCGGCCCGAGCTCACGCCATGGGCTCAGCCGGCCTCCGGCAGGTCGCCGGCGTCCTGAGACGCTGGCGGCGGCCGTCCTACGACGGTGGCTTGCTCAGCAGTGTGTCGAGGAAGAGCTTGCGGTAGCGGAGAGCGTCGACGCCGAGCGCGACGTCGATGCTCCGCGAGGGACCGGCCAGCCCGTGGGCCTCGTCCTCCCCGGGGAGCACCCGCCGGTCCACCAGCGTCTGCCCCCGGCTGAGCCCGGGAGCGAGCTCCACGCACACCGGCAGCCGCTCCGTGGTCAGCCCTTCAGGGTCGGCCACCGCGCACAGCGCGCCGGCGTCCCCGAGCAGCCCGGCGCCGTCCACCCTCGGGTCCGCCCCGCACAGGGCGATCTGGTGCCGCAGCAGAGCGCCCGCCAGCCGGCTGCCGGGCTCCTCGTGCCCGATCAGGTCCGCGCACGTGGGCGCGTCCACGGAGACGTGGTAGAAGACGTCCAGCCCGTACATCGTCAGCGGCACCTCCGCGTCCACCACGATCGCGGTCGCCTCCGGGTCGTGCCACACGTTGAACTCCGCGACCGGGGTGGCGTTGCCCGTCGAGGCGCTGCCTCCCATGAAGACCAGCCGCTCGATGTTGCCCGCGACCTCCGGGTAGACCCGCAGCAGCAGGGCCAGGTTGGTCAGCGGCGCCAGACCCACCACGACGACGGGCTCGGGCGCGCCGAGGATGGCGTTGCGCAGTAACTCCACGGCCGGCATCCCGGCCGGCCGCCGGGCCGAGGTGGGCAGCCCGAGGTCGGCGAGCCCGTCGGCGCCGTGGATGTGACCCGCGTCGCGGGCCGGCCCGATGAGCGGCCGCACGGCCCCGGCGCTCACCGGCACGTCCGGCGCGCCCGCCGCGTCCAGGACCTTGAGGGTGTTGGCGACCACCTGATCGACGCCGGTGTTGCCGGCCACGCACGTCACCGCGCGCAGCCGCAGCTCCGGGTGACGCACGGCGAAGAGGATGGCCAGCGCGTCGTCCACGCCGGTGTCTACGTCAAGAATCAGGTCCTTCATCCCGTTCCTTCGATGCCGTACCGGCCGTTCAGCCGGACTGTGGAGGTCGTCCCGGAAGTCGGCGCCGGGTGGAAGGCAGGTCGTGGCGCCCGGAGAGGAACTCCTGGAAGGCGATCTTGACCTTGATCACCGGTCGCCGCCACCGCTCCTCCCGGTGGACGGCCCTGGCCATCTTGCGCGGGGATCGCCTGGCGAAGAACCAGTAGGCCCACGGCGAGCCGGGACGCGCGAGGCGTACCGCGCCGACCACGAGCATGGGCGGGATGAACAGGCCCGCCATCCCTGTCCAGATCTTGCCCTTGAGCAGCGTGATGACGGCAAGCGCCAGATTGGCCACGATCAACGCGGCGGGAGTGATCGGGGTGCCGTAGTCCCAGGTCAGCGGACGCAGTCCGATGAGCAGGAGGCCGGTGACGGCGACCGCGATGAAGACCGCGTCGACCGAGGTGCGCCCCTCCTCCTCCCAGTAGACGTCGTGCAGGTGCAGGATCAGCGCGAACTCGTCCAGCACCAGGGCCGAGCCCAAACCGAAGACGCAGGCCGCGACGGCGTAGCCGGCCTGCGAGGCGTCCGAGACGATCAGCCCCATGACACCGCCGATCATCATCAGCACCACGCCGAAGACGACGTGGTGGATGTGCATCTCACCCACGTTCATGTTGCGGAACCAGCCCACCTTGGCCCTGATCAGGCGGACGTTGATGCGGGTGGCGATGAACGCCACGATGAGCGTGACGAAGTAACAGAACAGCGGCAGCCGTCCCGTGGCGACGATGTTGTGCTGGAACCAGATCCCCATGAGCCTAATGCTGATGGTACGAGCCCATCTGAGCCCTTAGCGCGTATCGCCGGTACGTGTCACGACAGGAACGCCCGTAGGAGGGCGGCCGTGCCCTCCAGGTGCTCGGTCACCGCCCGGCGGGCCGCGTCCGGGTCGCCGGCGAGGATGGCGTCCACGATGGCCCGGTGTTGGCCGGCGGCGTGGTCCAGGTTGACCTGCAGCATGGGGATGGCGTTCAGCAGGTCGCTGACCCTCGAACGCGCGTCCGCGCACGTCGTGGCGAGCAGCGTCGAGCCGGTCAGCTCGGCGATGGACAGGTGGAAGGCCGTGTCGAGCCGCCGGTAGTCCTCGAGTCCGGCCGCGTTCAGCTCGGTCAGCCTGCGGAGGAGCACGACCCGCTGTTCGTCCGCGAGGCCGGCGGCCGCCAGCACCTGGGCCGCGCCGCACTCCACCGCCAGCCGGAAGGTGAGCGCTTCCGACAGCTCGGCCATGCCCATTTCGGTCACGGCCTGGCGCAGGTCGCCGGCGTCAGGCTCGGGCGGCGCGTAGGTGACGAACGCCCCGCCGTAGCGCCCGCGACGTACGTCGAGGTAGCCCGCGTCGGACAGGGCGCGGATGGCCTCGCGCAGGGTGACCCTGCTGATGCCGAGCTGAACGGCCAGCTCGCGCTCCGGCGGCAGCTTGTCCCCAGGCGCGACCACGCCCAGCTTGATCGCCTGAAGCAGGCGTTCCACCGTCTCCTCGAAGGCGTTGCCGGCCCGTACAGGGCGCAACACCGTCATCAAACGCGCCGACTTGTCCAACGTGTCCTCAGGTCTTGACAAGCGATCCCGCCATGCACATCAATGGTCTGAGACTAGCCCAATCAACGGGAAAGCGCGTCAGCCAGATCGGAGCGACGTCACGTGGCAGAAGGGTTCCTGACCGTCGGCGAGTTGCGCGACGAGGTGACGGCCGGGCGCATCGACACCGTTCTCCTCGCCATCGCCGACATGCAGGGCAGGTTGCAGGGCAAGAGGCTGTCCGCGCGCTATTTTCTCGACGAGGTGCTGCACCACGGTTCCGAGGGGTGCAACTACCTGCTCGCGGTCGACGTGGACATGAACACGGTCTCGGGGTACGCCATGTCGTCCTGGGACCGCGGCTACGGCGACTTCGTGATGAAACCGGACCTCGGGACGCTGCGCAGGGTGCCGTGGCAGGAGGGGACCGCGATGCTGATGGCCGACCTGGCCTGGGAGGACGGCGCCGACGTGGCCGCCTCGCCGCGCCAGATCCTGCGCCGCCAGCTCGCCCGCCTCGCCGACCGGGGCCTGGCCGCGTACGTGGGCACGGAGTTGGAGTTCGTCGTCTACGAGGACAGCTACGAGGACGCGTGGAAGCGGGCATATCGCGATTTGTCGCCCGCCAACCTTTATAACGTCGACTATTCGCTGCTGGGCACGGCCCGCGTCGAGCCGCTCCTGCGCCGGATCAGGCGCGGGATGGAGGGCGCGGGCATGTACGTCGAGTCCGCCAAGGGCGAATGCAACCTGGGCCAGCACGAGATCGCCTTCCGCTACGACGAGGCGCTGAAGACCTGCGACAACCACGCCGTCTACAAGAACGGCGCCAAGGAGATCGCCGCCCAGGAGGGCAAATCGATCACCTTCATGGCCAAGCCGAACCAGCGCGAGGGGAACTCGTGCCACATCCACATCTCGCTCCGGAGCCTCGACGGCGACCCCGTGATGGCGGGGCCGGAGTCATACGGTCTGTCGCGGCTCGGCGCCCACTTCATCGCCGGGCAACTGGCCTGCCTGCGCGAGCTCACCCTCCTGTACGCCCCCAACATCAACTCCTACAAGCGCTACGCCCCAGGCAGCTTCGCGCCGACGGCCGTCAAGTGGGGCGTCGACAACCGCACCTGCGCGCTCAGGCTCGTCGGCCACGGCCACTCGCTGCGGGTGGAGAACCGGGTGCCGGGCGGCGACGTGAACCCGTACCTCGCGGTGGCCGCGCTCGTCACGGCCGGGCTGCACGGCATCGACGCGGAGCTGTCGTTGGGGGGCGCCTTCGAGGGCAACGCCTACGACTCCGGCGCCGAGACCGTGCCGCACACGCTGCGGGACGCGCTGGCGCTGTTCGAGGGGTCGAAGCTGGCGCGCGAGTCGTTCGGGGATGACGTGGTCGAGCACTACGCGAACAACGCGAGGGTGGAGCTGGCCGCGTTCGACTCGGCGGTGACGGATTGGGAGATGTTCCGTGGATTCGAGCGGATGTGACGTATGAAGATCGTTAATCCGGCGACCGAGGACGTGCTGGCCGAGGTGGAGCCAGCCGACGCGGCCGAGATCGACCGGGCCGTGGAGCGTGCCAGGAAGGCGTACGCGAGCTGGCGGGAGGTGTCGCCCGGTGACCGGGCGCGGCTGCTGCGCAGGTTCGCCGGCCTGGTGGACGAGCACGGCGCCGAGCTGGCCGGGCTGGAGCTGGCCAACGCCGGACACCCGATCGGCACCGCCCGCTGGGAGGCCGGCGCCGTACGCGACGTGCTGCACTTCTACGCGGCCGCGCCCGAGCGCAACCACGGCAAGCAGATCCCGGTGGCGGGCGGCGTGGACATCACGTTCCAGGAGCCGCTGGGCGTCGTGGGCGTCATCGTGCCGTGGAACTTCCCCATGCTCATCATGTCGTGGGGCATGGCCCCCGCGCTGGCGGCCGGTAACACGGTGATCGTCAAGCCGGCGGAATGGACCCCGCTGACCGCGCTGAGGCTGGCCGAGCTGGCCTTGGCGGCGGGCCTCCCCGAGGGGGTGCTCCAGGTGCTGCCTGGAGCAGGGGAGGTCGCGGGGGCCCGGCTGGTCGAGCATCCGGACGTGGCCAAGATCGTGTTCACCGGCTCGACCGAGGTGGGCAAGGAGATCGCCGCCAAGGCGGCGTCCCACGTCAAACGGATCACCCTCGAACTAGGCGGCAAATCCGCAAATATCGTCTTTGCGGACTCAGATCTCGAAAAAGCGGCAAAAACCGCTCCTTATGCTGTTTTCGACAACGCGGGGCAGGACTGCTGCGCCCGGTCCCGGGTGCTCGTCCAGGCCAGCGTGTACGACGAGTTCATGGAACGCCTCGCGGGCGCCGTACGCGCCGTCAAGGTCGGCGACCCGCGCGACGAGAGCACCGAGATGGGCCCGCTGATCAGCCAGGAGCACCTCGCCCGGGTGCGCGGCTTCGTGACGGACACCCCCTACCTGCAGGGATCCTGTCCGCAGGGCAAGGGCTACTGGTTCCCGCCGACCGTGCTGACCCCGGACGTCACCGACCGCGCGTTCACCGAGGAGATCTTCGGCCCGGTGGTGTCGGTGGTGCCGTTCGAGGACGAGGCGGAGGCCGTACGCATCGCCAACGACACCCCCTACGGCCTGAGCGGCTCCATCTGGACCCGTGACGTGGGGCGGGCGCTGCGCGTGGCCAGGGCGGTCGAATCGGGCGCGCTCTCGGTGAACTCACACTCGTCGGTGCGCTACTGGACCCCGTTCGGAGGCTTCAAACAATCCGGCCTCGGCCGAGAACTCGGCCCCGACGCCCTCGCGGCGTTCACTGAGACCAAGAACGTTTTTATCAGCACGGAGTGAACCCGACGCAGTGAGCGGAGTGAAGGGCTGAGGCACGAAGCACTTCGCGCAGCGAATGAGGAGCGGTGAACGACCAATCAGCACGGAGTGAACCCGACGCAGTGAGCGGAGTGAAGGGCTGAGGCACGAAGCACTTCGCGCAGCGAATGAGGAGCGGTGAACGACCAATCAGCACGGAGTGAACCCGACGCAGTGAGCGACCAATCAGCAGGGAGTGACGTATAAATGCGGCGGTTGCAGGATCGCGTGGCTGTGGTGACGGGGGCCGGTAGTGGGATCGGGCTGGCCACGGTGCGGAGGTTCGCTGAGGAGGGGGCGAAGGTCGTCTGTGTGGACATCGACGAGGAGACGGGGGTCAAGGCGGCGGGCGAGGTCGGCGGGCTGTTCGTCAAGGCCGACGTGACCAGTGAGGACGACGTCGTCAGGATGTTCGGGACGGCGTACGAGACCTACGGAAGCGTGGACGTCGCCTTCAACAACGCCGGCATCTCGCCGCCCGACGACGACTCGATCCTGGAGACCGGCATCGACGCCTGGCGCCGCGTCCAGGAGGTCAACCTGACCAGCGTCTACCTGTGCTGCAAGCACGCCATCCCGTACATGCGGCGCCAGGGCAAGGGCTCGATCGTCAACACCGCGTCGTTCGTGGCCGTCATGGGGTCGGCGACGTCGCAGATCTCCTACACCGCCTCCAAGGGCGGGGTGCTGGCGATGTCGCGCGAGCTGGGCGTCCAGTTCGCGCGGGAGGGCATCAGGGTGAACGCCCTGTGCCCCGGCCCGGTGAACACGCCCCTGCTGCGGGAGTTGTTCGCCAAGGACCCGGAACGCGCGCAGCGGCGGCTCGTCCACGTCCCCGTGGGCCGCTTCGCCGAGGCGTCCGAGATCGCGGCGGCGGTGGCGTTCCTGGCCAGCGATGACGCGTCGTTCATCACCGGGGCCGAGTTCCTGGTGGACGGCGGCATCTCCGGCGCCTACGTCACCCCGCTGTAGGAGGCGAACGTGCGCCGTCCCGTCATCGGCATCACCTCGTACGTCGAGCCCGCGAAGTTCACGGTGTGGGACATGCGGGTCGCGCTCCTGCCGTACATGTACGTGGAGCAGGTCGTACGAGCCGGCGGCCAGCCCGTCCTGCTGCCGCCGGCCGGCGATCCCGCGCAGGTCGCGGGCCGCCTGGACGGGCTCATCCTGGCCGGCGGCGGCGACATCGACCCGGCGAGGTACGGCGAGCCGCCACACGACCAAACCGGCTATATCCGCAATTTTCGTGATGAGGCCGAGTTCGCGGTGATGAGGGCGGTCCTCGACGCGCGGATGCCGTTCCTGGGCATCTGCCGCGGCCTCCAGGTGCTCAACGTCGCCCTCGGCGGCACACTCCACCAGCACCTTCCCGACGTCGTCGGCCACACGGGCCACTCCCCCGCGCCCGGCCGCTTCGGCGAGCTCCCGGTGACGCCGAGCCCCGGCTCCCGCGTGGCCAAGGCCCTGGGCACCGACCCCGTGCCGGTCCCGCACTACCACCACCAGGCCGTCGACCGCCTCGCCCCGGCCCTCACGGTGACCGCCACCTCGGGCGATGGCACGATCGAGGCGGTCGAGCTGGACTCGGGGCCCTTCACGGTGGCCGTGCAGTGGCACCCCGAGGCCGCCGCCGACCACGCGCTCTTCGAGGCTCTCGTAGCCGCCTGCGAGCCGTGAACCTCATGCTCAGGTCGGGCACCGCCTGCGTGCTCACGCTGGCCCTGCCCACCGCACTGCCGGCGAGGGCCGTCCCGCCCGGCCCAGGCGAGCGCGGGCACGCGATCTCGACCTCGCGCGGCGCGATCGAGGCCGCACCGGCGGCGCTGGCCGCCTCCGAACGGGACACGTTCACGCTGACGTCGGCCGTGACCGGCGTACGCGGCCTGCAGTACCTCACCTACGCCCGCGAGTTCGCCGGCCTGCCGGTCCACGGCGGCGAGGTGGTCGTGGCCACCGACGCGTCGGGCACGGTCGTCCACACGCTCACCACCGGCCAGCGCGCCGAGATCGACGTGCAGACCGAGCCGGACGTGACCGCGGACGCGGCGGCGACGACGGCCGGGACGCGGCTGCCCCAGGTGTCCGGCGTCGGCACGCCTGTCCTCGTCGTCCACGCCACCACACTGACGCCGCGGCTCACCTGGGAGGTGGTGGTCACCGCCGCCACCCCGAGCCGCCTGCACGTGTACGTGGACGCGCACACCGGCGAGGTCGTCGACCAGTGGGACGAGGTACGCGCGGGCACCGGCCACAGCCACTACAACGGCTACCCGGTGACCATCGACACCACTCCGTCGTACACGATGCGCGACCCCGGCAGGCGCGGCCTCCAGTGCGGTGGGCAGGACGGGCAGCCGTACACCGTCGCCACCGACGAGTGGGGCGACGGCCTGGGCACGAGCCTGGAGACGGCCTGCGTGGACGCGATGTTCGCGGCACAGCGGGAGTGGGACATGCTGCGCGACTGGCTGGGCCGCGACGGCCTCGACGGCCAGGGCGCGGGCTACCCGGCCCGGGTGGGACTGAACGCGGTCAACTCCTTCTGGAACGGCTCGTACGCCTCCTTCGGCCGCAACTCCGCCGGCACCCGGCACCTCGTGTCGATGGACGTGGTCGCGCACGAGTTCGGGCACGGCGTCTTCCAGTCCACGCCGGGCGGCGTGGGCAGCGGCAACGAGACCGGCGGGCTGAGCGAGTCCGTCGGCGACATCTTGGGCGCCCTCACCGAGCACTACGTGAACGAGCCGGCCGATCTGGACCCGCCCGACTACCTGGTCGGCGAGGAGGCCGACCTCTCCGGCACCGGCCCGGTCAGGAACATGTACGACCCGTCGGCACTCGGCCACCCGAACTGCTACGACCCCGCCGTCCCGGGCTCCGACGTGTACGCGGCGGCGGGCCCGCAGAACCACTGGTTCTACCTGCTCGCCGAGGGCACGAACCCCGAGGGGAAGCCGGCGAGCGACCGCTGCGACGACGGCCCGGCGATCGAGGGCGTCGGCGTGCGCAGGGCCGGCGAGATCTTCATGTCCGCGCTGAACACCAAGACCCAGCCGTGGACGTACGCCAAGGCCAGGGTCGCCACGCTGCGGGCCGCCAAGGTGCTGTATCCGGGCGGGTGCGCGGAGTTCGACGTGGTCAGGAGCGCGTGGGACGGCGTGAGCGTGCCGCCGCAGAGCGGCGAGCCCACGTGCCTCCCGGGTGAGGACACCTCGATGCCGCCCGGCCAGGCTCCGGCCGGCGCCGAGCGCCACGCCACCGTCGTGAACGCCCGCCCCGGCGGCCGTTCACGGAGGAGCAGAACGCGACAACAACCCCATGACGGCACTAGGCTGACGGACATCACCAGCGAAACCGTGCGGGAGAGCACCCTGGCAGCCGGTCAGGGTCCCTGAAGGAGCAAGCCCTCCCCGCAAACCTCTCAAGGCAAAGGACCGCGCGGCTACCTGATGAGAAACCCTGGGTTTCGCATCGGGAGGTGACCTCTGGAAAGCAGGCCTGGAGGGCCTCGCCGAAGGTGAAAGTCCGGCAAAGGCCGGGCGAATCTCTCAGGCATCGATGACAGAGGGGGAGGATGCTGGCATCCAATCCTGTCCTGAGGTGCGACAAATGTCCCGACCGACACCGCTACGAGACGTTCACGAGAGCCTCGGCGCCACGCTCACCGACTTCGCGGGGTGGCTCATGCCGCTCCGGTACGGGAGCGAGTCCGCGGAGCACAGAGCCGTACGCGAGACGGCCGGGCTGTTCGACCTCTCGCACATGGGCGAGATCTTCCTGACCGGGCCGCAGGCCGCGGCGGCGCTGGACTACGCTCTGGTCGGCCACCTGTCGGCGCTGGCGCCCGGACGGGCCAGATACACCATGATCGTCAACGAGCGGGGCGGGGTGCTGGACGACCTCATCGTGTATCGGCTCGGCGATGAGGAATTCATGGTCGTGGCAAACGCCTCGAACTACGAAAAAGTCGGACAAGAGCTGAAAAACCGGGCTAAGTCGTACGACGTGGTGGTCGATGATCGGTCGGACCAGTACGCGCTGATCGCCGTACAGGGGCCGCGGTCCCAGGAGATTCTCGCCACGCTGACCGACGCCGACCTCGCCGGGCTCAAGTACTACGCCGGGCTGCCCGGCCTGGTCGACGGCCGGCGGGCGCTGATCGCGCGGACCGGCTACACCGGCGAGGACGGGTTCGAGCTGTTCGTGGCCAACCAGGACGCGGTGCCGCTCTGGCACGCGCTCATGGCCGCCGGCGAGCCGTACTCGCTCAAGCCCGCGGGCCTGTCCAGCCGTGACACGCTCCGGCTCGAAGCGGGTATGCCGCTCTACGGTAATGAGCTGGGCGTCGAGCTGACCCCGTTCGACGCGGGGCTGGGCAGGGTGGTGAAATTCGACAAGCCGGGCGACTTCGTCGGCAGGTCTGCGCTCGAGGCGGTCAAGGACGACCCGCCCAGGCGCCGGCTCGTCGGCCTGGTCGCGCGGGGCCGCCGGGTGCCGCGCCACGGCTACCCGGTCACCAAAGACGGCGTCGTCGTCGGCGAGGTCACCAGCGGTGCGCCCTCCCAGAGCCTGGGCAAGCCCATCGCGATGGCGTACGTCGACACCGGCGCGCAAGAAGGCCTGGCTGTGGACATCCGGGGCAGCCAAGAACCGATGGACCTGGTCGAGCTGCCCTTTTACAGGAGGAACAAGTGAGCAACATCCCTGACGACCTGAGCTACACCAAGGAGCACGAGTGGGTGGCCGGACTCGAAGACGGCCTGACCGTGACGGTGGGCATCACGGCCTTCGCCGCCGAGTCCCTTGGTGATGTCGTCTATGTGCAGCTCCCCGAGGTGGGATCGACCGTCGAGGCGGGCGACTCCATCGGCGAGGTGGAGTCGACCAAGTCGGTGAGCGACGTCTACACGCCGGTCGGCGGTGAGGTCGTCGAGGTGAACCAGGCCGTCGTGGACGACCCGAGTCTGGCCAACAGCGACCCGTACGGCGAGGGCTGGATGTTCCGGGTGCGGGTGGAGGGCGACGCCGAGGACCTGCTCACCGCCGAGGAGTACGCGGCGCTCACCTCGGGCGAGTCCTGACCCATCGGTCCGCCGGGGCCCGCGACCGGGCCCCGGCCCTTCTTGAAGGGCGCAATCAATGGCGATCAGCGTCTTCGACCTCTTCAAAATAGGCATCGGCCCCTCCAGCTCGCACACGGGCGGCCCGATGGCGGCCGCGCACAAGTTCGCCCGCGGACTGCACCAGGACGGCCTCCTCCCCGAGGTGGCCCGCGTCGAGGCGATCCTGTACGGCTCGCTCGGCCTGACCGGCAAGGGCCACGGCAGCGACAAGGCCGTCCTGCTCGGCCTGTCCGGCGAGAAGCCCGAGCTCGTGGACGTCGACACCGTCGAAGAGCGCCTGGCCGCGATGCGCGCCGCCGGCACGGTCAAGCTGTACGGCACGCACGAGATCCCGTTCACGGTGGGCGAGGACCTCGTCTTCGAACGCAAGATCACCCTCCCCGAGCACCCGAACGGCATGCGCTTCACCGCCCGCTCCGCGTCCGGCGAGACACTCAGGGAGAAGGTGTACTTCTCGGTCGGCGGCGGCTTCGTCGTGGACGAGAAGGCCACGGGCGCCGACCGCATCAAGCCGGACGACACCGTGCTGCCCTACCCCTTCACCACGGGTGAGGAGCTGCTCAAGCACTGCACGAACACGGGCCTGTCGATCTCCGCCCTCATGCTGGAGAACGAGAAGGCGTTCGGCCGCACCGAGGAGGAGATCCGCGCGGGCATACTCCATCTCTGGCGGGTCATGTCCGAATGCGTACGACGTGGCATCTCCAAGGAGGGTGTCCTGCCCGGCGGCCTCAAGGTCAAGCGGCGCGCCAACCAGCTGCACCGCCGCCTGCAGTCGGAGCCGGCGGAGAAGGACCCGCTGCAGGCCATGGACTGGGTGGCGCTGTTCGCGCTGGCGGTCAACGAGGAGAACGCCGCGGGCGGGCGCGTCGTCACCGCCCCCACCAACGGCGCCGCCGGCATCATCCCGGCCGTTCTGACGTACTACACCCGTTTCGTCCCGCACGCCGACGACGACGGCGTGGTGCGTTTCCTGCTCACGGCCGCCGCGATCGGCGTGCTGTTCAAGGAGAACGCCTCGATCTCGGGCGCCGAGGTGGGCTGCCAGGGCGAGGTCGGCTCGGCCTGCTCGATGGCCTCCGCCGCCCTCACGGAGGTCCTCGGGGGCACGCCCGAGCAGGTCGAGAACGCCGCCGAGATCGGCATCGAGCACAACCTGGGCCTCACCTGCGACCCGATCGGCGGCCTGGTCCAGATCCCGTGCATCGAACGCAACGCCGTGGCCTCCAACAAGGCGATCACGGCCGCCAGGATCGCCCTGCGCGGCGACGGCCGCCACTATGTGGCCCTGGACAAGGCCATCAAGACCATGCGCGACACGGGCCGCGACATGCTCGACAAATACAAGGAGACCTCCCGCGGCGGCCTCGCCGTCAACGTGATCGAATGCTGACCCCTTTCATGCGGTACCATAACCTTGTACCACTTGAATGGGGGGATCGTGTCCATCACCGCCAGCGAAGCTCGCCGTCGTCTGTTCCCGCTGATCGAAGAGGTCAACAACGACCGCACGGCCGTGGAAATCGTCTCCAAGAGCGGTAACGCCTACCTCGTGGCCGCGGAAGAATACGAAGCCCTCCAGGAGACGGCCCATCTGCTACGTTCCCCTGCCAACGCACGTCGGTTGATCGAGTCCTACCAGGAGGCGATCGAAGGGCGTTACGAGCGGCACGAACTGCTGGGAGACGAGGCTGCTCAGTGAAAGTAGCTTTCACAGGCCGGGGCCGGGAAGACTACGTCCACTGGCAGGCGGCGGACCGGCAGATCCTCAAGCGCATCAACCGGCTCATCGAGGACGCGCTGCGTGATCCGTACGAGGGCATCGGCAAGCCAGAACCGCTCAAGTACGCCCTGGCAGGCGCATGGTCGCGGCGCATCACTGATGAGCATCGCCTGGTGTATCTCCCGGCGAACGACGAGATCATCATCTTGCAGGCCCGCTACCACTACGAATAGACGGCGGGCGGGTTAGCGGCGGACGTGGAGGCGGACGACGGTGGGGGCGTCGTCGTCGCGGACCTCGCGGCGGATGCGGCCGACGATGTCCTGGTCCAGCTTCCCCACCACCGCGCCCACGTCCGCCGCCGACGGGCAGCTCAGGCGGAGGCGCAGGCCGTCCTCGCCCACCCGCACCCGCGCCTTGCTCAGCCCGTCCACGCCCTTGAGCCCGACGAACAGCATGGCGGTGCCCGTGCCGTCGCGCACACCGCGGCGGCCCCAGCCCAGAGCGAGCAGCAGCCAGCGCAGGCAGGCCAGGGACACGAGCAGCAGGGCCAGCGCCAGCCCCCACAGCGGCCAGGGCTCGGCGGACACGGCCCGCGAGACGTGGGCGGGCAGGACCTTGGCGTTCGGCGGCAGGCCGAAGAACCGGTCCTGACCGCGCAGCCAGGCGTACGCGCCCAGGCCCAGCAGTGTCGTCCCCACGATGGCGAGGCCGACCCGGTTGCCGGTGTACTGGCGCATCACAACCCCCTCATCGGAACGAGCATCACAGGCCCTTCCTGCGCAGGCGGACGACGACCTCACCGGTGCCGAGGGTGCCGACGCCGGCCAGCCGGTCGCCCACCGCGGTGCCGACCTGCCTGAGCATGGAGCCCGAGCTCTCCGCCCCGGTCACGACGGTGACCTCGATGGTGCGCCGGCGCAGCCGTACCCGGGCCTTGTCCACGTCCGGCACCTGCTGGGCGGCCGCGCGCAGGGTGCGGCGCAGGCCGGAGCGGGTGATGCCGATGACGATCAGCGGGTCGGACGTCTCCACCGGCACCAGCCTGGACCTGCCCGGCACGATCGCGAGCAGCGTCATCAGTGCGCCCACACCAGCCGCCACCAGCGCGGCGGTGGCCAGCTCCGGCCACGTGGTCCTGCCGGCGAGTTCGGTGAGCTCGTTCACGGGGACCCAGCCGAGCGGGCGCCCGAGCAGCCCCGACACCACCTCGGCAGCGGTGGCGCCCGGTGCGGCGGCCAGCGCGAGTGCCACGACGACTCCGGGAAGGGTACGGGCCGGTCTGAGCACCCTGCTCGCCCGGCGCAGCCCGGTGTGCCGCGTGGTGACGGCGGCACCGGGCAGTATCTGCTGAAGCGTGGTCATCACACCAACAGACGTACATGGATCCCGCATGGCCTGAACCGCGCCCTCGCCGCCGATTTGCCCGAACATTACGGGGACCCGAACCAATGCGAACGGCCCTCATGTTCATTTGCCCTGTATGCCGTTACGCTGCCGGTATGGAGGACCGTCAGCGCTACGATCGCGCGACGGCGGCCCTGGAGCCGCCGATCGCCGTCCTCGACCTGGCGGCGCTGCGGGCCAACGCGGCGGACCTCGTACGGCGGGCGGCGGGCAAGCCGATCCGGGTCGCGAGCAAGTCGGTACGCAGCCGCCCCCTCCTCGAACGCGTCCTGGCCATGGACGGTTTCCACGGCATCATGGCCTTCACACTGCCCGAGGCGCTGTGGCTGGCCTCGCACGGCTTCACGGACATCCTCGTGGCCTACCCGACCGCCGACCGCCACGCGCTGGCCGCGCTCGCCGGGGACGAGCACGCCGCCCGGCACATCACCGTGACCGTCGACTCCACTGCCCACCTGGACGTCATCGAGTCGGCTGTGGCCGCAGTCCACCCCCGAGCCGAAATCCGGACATGTCTAGACATCGACGCTGGATATGTGGCCTTCGGCGGGAAATTTCGGGCAGGCGTTCTCCGCTCCCCCATCCGCGAGCCGGAGGAAGCCGCCGACCTGGCCGCCGCCATCGCCAAGCGGCCCGGCTTCCGCCTGGCCGGGCTGATGGCGTACGAGGCGCAGATCGCCGGAGTCGGCGACGCCCCGCCCTCGAACGCCCTGCGCGCCCACGCCATCCGGCTCATGCAGGCCCGCTCCGCCAGGGAGCTCGTCCTCCGGCGCGGCCGCATCGTGAACGCCGTCCGCCGGCTCGCCGACCTCGAATTCGTCAACGGCGGCGGCACGGGCTCCATCGAGCGCACCGTACGCGAGAAGGCGGTCACGGAGGTGGCGGCGGGCTCGGGCCTCTTCCACCCGAGGTCGTTCGACTTCTACCGCGGTTTCACGGGGCACCCGGCCGCGTTGTTCGCCCTGCCGGTGGTACGCCGCCCGGCGCCGGGCGCGGTGACCGTGCTCGGCGGCGGCTACCTGGCCTCGGGAGCCGCGGGGCCGGGCCTCCTGCCGCAGCCGTACCTGCCCGCCGGCCTGCGTTACGCCCCCGGCGAGGGCGCGGGCGAGGTGCAGACCCCGCTGCTCGGCCAGGCGACCGAGGACCTGCGGATCGGGGACCGGGTGTGGTTCAGGCACGCCAAGGCGGGAGAGCTGTGCGAACGCTTCGACACCCTCCACCTCGTCGAGGGCGACACCGTGGTGGAGTCGCTGCCGACGTACAGAGGCGAGGGCAGGACCTTCCTCTGAGCGAGCCCGGCTCAGCGGCCCCCTGAGCGAGCCGCGGCTCAGCGGCCCTCCGAGCGAGCCGCCAGTTCAGCGGCGCCTGTTGCGCCGACGCCAGAGCATGATGGCGGCGCCGACGACCAGCACGGCGCCGACCCCGATCAGCACCGGCGCCAGATCGGGCCGCTCCTCTTCCTCCCACACCCGGCCGGCCTCGTCAGCCCGCTCGACGGGCCGCGGCGTCACCCCGAGGGCGTCCCCCACGGACGCCACGAGGTGCCCGGCCCGCGTCCTGACATCGGCCACCGTCCGCTCGGCGACCCGCTTGGGGCTCACCCGGTCGTGGATGGCGTCGACCGTCTGCGCCAACTCCGCGCGGGTCCGCGCGATCCGCCGCTCCAGCTCGTCGGGATCGGTGTCAGCCATGGCTCTCCTCTCCGCCGTACGCGTGGCCGCGCCGCTCCGCGTGCCGTGCGAGCTGCGTCCGTTCTGATGGTGATCAGTCTGTCAGGTCGCCGTGCCGTACGGCACGGCGGCCAGGCCGGTAGGTTGACGGGAAGAACTCAGGAGGGCACTTTGACCGACACCAAGCTCGCGCCCGGCGACGCCGCGCCCGAGTTCACGCTACCCGCCGCCGACGGCGGCACCGTCTCGCTCGACGCCTACCGCGGCAAGCGGGTGATCCTCTATTTCTACCCTGCCGCGATGACTCCCGGCTGCACCAAACAGGCCTGCGACTTCCGTGACAGTCTCAGCCGGTTGACCGCCGAAGGTTTCGTCGTCCTCGGCGTGTCGAAGGACAAGCCGGAAAAGCTGGCCAAGTTCGCCGAACGCGACAGCCTGACCTTTCCCCTGCTGTCCGACCCGGAGCTGACCGTCCACCGGGCGTACAGCGCGTACGGCACGAAAAAGCTGTACGGCAAGGAAGTGGTGGGCGTCATCCGCTCGACGTTCGTCATCGACGGGGACGGGAAGATCGAGCAGGCGCTCTACAACGTGAAGGCCACCGGGCACGTGGCCGCGCTCAAGAAGAAGCTCGGCCTGTCCTGACCCCGCTCGCGGGCCCTCCCGAGGGGCCCGCGCAGGCTCCCTCGTCCCGTCATCACACATGACCCAATCGGAGCGCTAAACTGATCCTGCCCGCTCTGGCGGGGATTGCGCGGGCGTGGCGAAATGGCATACGCGGCAGGTTTAGGTCTTGTTGGTGGAGACACCGTGGGGGTTCGAATCCCCCCGCCCGCACACTATTCACTGAGCCTGTTTTCGCCCGGCGATGCCCGTCCATGACGAAAGCCCGCCGAATTCCGCTGGAAAAACCGCGGGTCAACTGGTGCGGGTCGGCATGGGCATGACGCTGACGGTGGGCAGGGGTGGCATGGGCGGCGTGAAGCACCGCACTCCGTCCTGGCCGGGCGGGCAGCCCGGGTAGGCGCGCTCGGGCCTCATGTTGCCGTGGTAGGGCGCGTAGCCGGGGTGGTCCCAGTACATCCCGCGCGGCTCGTCCCTGTCGGCAAGGCTCGTGACGACCGCCACGGCGGTGCCGCCGAAGAGGGTGCCGACGACGTGGCCGATGAGTCCGGCACCGATGATCTGGGCCGGCTTCTGCCGGATGAAGTCCCTGAACGACGAGTCGCGCCCCCATCCGGGCGCCTGAGCCGGCATGGTGTGGGCGGTGGCGGTGAAACCGGTGCCGTCCGGCGTCTCGCCGTACCTCAGCCGTTCCTGTCGTTCACCCTCGACATGGGCACCCTCGACATGAGAACCCCCGGCATGAGAACCCTCGACATGAGCCGGGTCGCGCGGTGATTCCTCCTCACCGCGCGACCCGGCGTCGCGATCATGATCCGCCATCACGATCTCCCTTTACTCGCCCACTCGCAAGAGGGGCGCTCCCGGTAATAAGAATGCACAACCCCCTGTAAGCCCCGCGTAAGACAAGAGCGACGTAAGACCTGGGTCGTACCCGCACTTCCACCTTCAGACGGACCTACAGCGGAGCCGGCTTACATATCGTGAGGATGTGTTCGGCAGGGTACGAGCGTGGTCCAGAGGCCACGAGAAGCTGGCCGCCGCCCTCCGGGTGGCTCCGCTGGCCACGCTGTGCGTCCTCCTGGCGGTGCCGTACGCGAACGACATCCCACCGGGCGGCGGCGCCTACCCCAGCCTGGCGGGCTATTTGGGCATGTCGGCGGCGCTGCTGCTGCCGCTGCTGTGGCGCGACCGCCCGCTTGGCTCGTTCGCGGCCGTCTCGCTGATCAGCTTCGTGCAGTGGCTCGCGGACATCGACGTGATCCCCGCCAACCTCGCGGTGCCGGTCGCGCTCTGGGCGGTGGCCTACCGGTGCTCGTTCCGCTGGGCGCTGGCGGCGGGCCTGGTGGCTGAGCTCGGCGTGTTCCTGGCGCTGGTCAACTGGAACACGCCCACGTTCAGCGTGTTCTTCAGCGGTTCGATCTTCATGGTGACGGTCTGGCTGACCGGCCTGTACGCCAGCACCCGCCGCCGCTACCTGGAGGGCCTGGAGGAACGCGCCGAGCGGGCCGAACGCGAGCGCGACCAGCAGGCCAGGATGGCCGCCGCGGCCGAGCGCGCCAGAATCGCCAGAGAGCTGCACGACGTCGTCGCCCACAACGTCAGCGTGATGGTCGTGCAGGCCGACGGCGCGGGATACGCCTTGGACAGCGACCCCGAGCAGGCCCGCGTGGCCGTCAAGGCCATCTCCAAGACCGGCCGCGCCGCCCTCGCCGAGATGCGCAGGCTGGTCGGAGTGCTGCGCGAGGACGAGCGCATGACCACCGACTACACGCCGCAGCCCAGCCTGGCCCAGCTCGGCGAGTTGGTCCGCGCCTCGGTCGTGCCCGCGCGGCTACAGGTCGGCGGCGCGCCCCGCGAGCTGCCCGAGGGCCAGCAACTCGCCGTCTACCGCATCGTCCAGGAAGCCCTCACGAACGCGCTCAAGCACGGCGGACCAGGCGCGCGGGCGGTCGTGGAGCTCGACTACAGCGGCCCCGAGCTGGTCGTACGCGTGACCGACGACGGCAGGGGCGCGGCGGCGCCGAGGAGCCCCGACGGGCACGGCCTGATCGGCATGCGCGAACGCGCCGGCATGTACGGTGGCGCCGTGTCGGCGGGCCCCAGACCAGGCGGCGGGTTCGAGGTGCTGGCCAGGCTGCCCATGGCCCAGGCGGCGTGACCGGCCGAGGAGGGAAAGCCCCGATGATCCGCGTGATGCTGGTGGACGACCAGGAGTTGCTGCGTGCCGGGTTCAGAATGGTGCTCGGCGCCCAGCCGGACATCGAGGTGGTGGCGGAGGCCGGCGACGGGGTCGCGGCGCTTGAGCTGCTGAAGACCACCGAGGTGGACGTCGTGCTCATGGACGTGCGCATGCCCAACATGGACGGCGTCGAGGCCACCAGGCATGTCGACGGTCCCAAGGTCCTCATCCTGACCACGTTCGACCTGGACGAGTACGCGTTCTCCGCGGTCAAGGCGGGCGCGGCCGGGTTCCTGCTGAAGGACGTGCCGCCCGACGACCTGGTCGACGCCATCAGGGTCGTCCACGCGGGCGACGCCGTGGTGTCGCCCACCACGCTGCGGCGGATGCTGGACAGGTTCGCCGCCCAGCTGCCTGCCGAGGAGCCGCCGTCCGCCGCTGAGCTGACGCCGCGCGAGCGCGAGGTGCTGCTCATGGTGGCGCGCGGACTGTCCAACATGGAGATCGCGGGCCGCCTGGAGGTCGCCGAGGGCACGGTGAAGACGCACCTCGGCCGGGTGCTGGCCAAGCTGGGCCTGCGGGACCGGGCGCAGGTGGTCGTGTACGCGTACGAGGCCGGGCTGATCGTGCCGTCCCATCGGCCGAAAGTCTGACCCGGGGTCGTCTGGGGTCCTACAAGAAGTCCCTCCTCAGGGCCCACAGATCCCACGATTTCCACTTCTACCGTTGGTCACGTTCATCAATCACGACAAGGAGTGAACGTGACGCTCACCGAGACCCGGCGGCAGGCGCCGCCCGCGGTGGTGGCCACCGATCTGACCAAGGTGTACGGCCACGGCGGCGCCCAGGTCCACGCCCTTCGCGGAGTGAACGTGGCGTTCGCCACGGGCGCGTTCACCGCCATCATGGGTCCTTCAGGATCGGGCAAGTCCACGCTCATGCACTGCCTGGCCGGGCTCGACACCGCCACCTCCGGCACCGTGCACATCGGCGACGTAGAGCTTACCGGTATGACCGAGCTGACCGGGCTGAGCGACCGGCGGCTCACCCTGCTGCGCCGCGAGCGGATCGGGTTCGTCTTCCAGGCGTTCAACCTGCTTCCCACGCTGACCGCCGAGCAGAACATCCGGCTGCCGCTGGAGATCGCCGCCCGCCAGGCGGATCAGCCGCTGTTCGACCGGGTGATCGAGACCGTGGGCTTGAAGGACCGGCTCGCGCACCGGCCGTCCGAGCTGTCCGGCGGGCAGCAGCAGCGCGTGGCCGTGGCCAGGGCGCTGATCAGCAAGCCCCAAGTGATCTTCGCCGACGAGCCGACGGGCAACCTCGACTCGCGCAGCGGCGCCGAGGTCCTGTCCTTCCTGCGCACGTCGGTGCGCGAGCTGGGCCAGACCATCGTCATGGTCACGCACGACCCGGTGGCGGCCTCGTACGCCGACCGGGTGGTGTTCCTGCGCGACGGCGAGCTCGTCACCGAGATCGCCGCGCCGACGCCGCAGTCCGTGCTGGACACGCTCGTGAAGCTGGAGGCGTGAGGTGCTGAGGACGGCGCTGGCCGGGCTGCGGGCGCACCTGCTCAGGCTGCTGCTCACCTCGCTGGCGATCATGCTGGGGGTGGGGTTCATCGCGGGCACGTTCGTGCTGAACGACACCATGGAGGCCGGCTTCTCCCAGCGGGTCACGGCGGACGCGGACAAGGTCGACGTGGCCGTGCAGCCCAAGGACTCGGACGACGTGCTGCCCGAGCGGGTGCTCGAACGGATCCGCGCCCTGGACGGCGTACGCGAGGCTCAGGGCCTCATCCGCGGGTCCGCGCCCGTGCTCGGCAAGAACGGCAAGACGTTCGGGAACCTCCCCACCACGGCCGTCTCCGTCGTCCACGGCCCGCTCGACCGCACGAACATCGTGGCCGGCACAGGACCGGGAGGCGACGACCGGGCGGCCGTGCTCGACGAGAACACCGCCAAGGCCCAGGGTTTCCGGCTCGGCGACACGATCACCGTGCTCGACGACGCACGGGCCGAGCACCGGTTCAGGCTCGTCGGCCTCCTCGATCCCGGCCTGGACCAGGAGCTCTCGTTCACCGGCGCGGTGGGCTTCACCACCGCCACCGCGCGGCGGATGACCGGCGAGAAGGGCTACCACGAGATCGACGTCGCGGGTTCGGCTCCCGGCCTGGAGCAGGCCGTCGCGGCGGCCGTCGGCGGCTCGTACGTCGTCAAGACCGGCGCCGAGCTGACCGAGGACCTCGCCGCGGCGGCCGGGGTGGGGACGTTCACGTTCACGGTGGGCCTGCTGTTGTTCGGCGTGGTGGCGATGATGGTGGCCGCGCTCGTCATCTACAACACCTTCAACATCCTCGTCGCCCAGCGCACCAGGGAGATGGCGCTGCTGCGGTGCATCGGCGCCACGCGCGGGCAGGTGTTCGGCTCGATCGTGCTGGAGTCGGCCGTAGTCGGCACGCTCGCCTCCGCCCTCGGCCTGCTCATCGGGTACGGCCTGGCCGCGCTCACGCTGACGGTCCTCGACGCGTTCGACACCCCGCTGCCCACCGGCGCGACCGTCTCGCTCACCCCGGGCACGATCGTGATCGGCCTGGCCGTCGGCGTGGTCGTCACGGTGTGCGCGGCACTGCTGCCGGCCAGGGCGGCCACCCGCGTGCCGCCGGTCGCGGCGCTGCGCAGCCAGGCGGAGGAGCAGACGTTCCGCGCAAGGCTGCCGCGCGGGCTCTTCGCCGCCGCCTTCCTGGTGGCCGGCCTCGGCACGACCGCGGCCGGCATGTTCGTGCTCGAGCCCGGCGACCAGGTCTCGTTGTTCGTCGTGGTGGCCGGGGGCGCGCTGACGTTCCTGGGCGTGCTGATCCTCGGGCCGGTGCTCGTCAGGCCGCTGAGCGCGCTGGTGGGCTGGATCCCCGGGCGGCTGTTCGGGGTGCCTGGACGGCTCGCGGTGGACAACTCGGGCCGCAATCCGAAGCGCGCCGCGACCACGACCATCGCGCTCACCATCGGCGTGACGCTGATGACGCTGATCTCGGTGGTCACGGCGTCCACCAGGGTGACCATGACGGCCCAGCTCGACGACCAGTTCCCCGTCGACTACGTGCTGACCGACCAGGAACGCGAGTCCGTCATCCCCAGGTCCGTGACCGACAGGCTGCGCGCACAGCCTGAGCTGTCCTCGGTGGTGCGGATCCGCGAGGCCGACGCCGAGGTGTCGGGCCGGCGCGTCCGCGTGGGCGCCTTCAACGGGCCCGTCGAACCGTACGTCGCCTCCGGCTCCATGACGGGCTTCGGCGCGGGCCGGGCGGCGCTGAACGACTCCCTGGCCGAAACGCTGAAGGTAAGGGTCGGCGACCGGCTGCCGATCACCGTTCCCGAGCACGGCACCGTGGAGCTGGAGGTGGTCGCGCTGCTCGACGGCAGCCAGTCCACGCTGCCTTCGCTCACCGTGGCGGAGCAGGACTTCGACGCCTACTTCGGGGCGCTGCCCGACTCCCGCGTGATGGTCGACATCAAGGACGGGGTGCCACCCGAGCAGGCGCGCAAGGTGGTGGACGCCGCCGCCGCGCCGTACCCGACCGTACAGGTGGCGAGCTCGACCGAGGCGCGAGGACAGTTCGACGAGACGCTGGACATGATCCTCATGATCATCACAGGACTGCTCGGGCTGGCGATCCTGATCTCGCTGCTGGGCATCGCGAACACGCTCTCCCTGTCGGTGCACGAGCGGGCCAGGGAGTCGGCGCTGCTCCGGGCGCTCGGGCTGACCAGGACGCAACTGCGCCGGATGCTGTGGATCGAGGCGCTGGTGCTCGGGCTGGTCGGCGCGCTGGTCGGGGTGGTGCTCGGGAGCGTGTACGGGTGGGCCGCGATGCGGGCGATGTTCGCCGGGTCGATCCTCTCGGTGCCCGCCGGGCAGATCGCGCTGTTCGTGGTGCTGTCGGGGCTGGCGGGTGTCCTGGCCGCGCTCCTGCCCGCCCGCCGCGCGGCCCGCGCCTCGATCGTCGCCTCCCTCGCGGCCGGCTGACCAGGGCAAACAACCCACAAGTGGAATAAATCCGACAAATCAGGCAATAAATGCATGTGGGTCGGGCGTCCCATGGGGGCGGTGCCCGGCCCTCCCCCTTCCGGTGGGCGGCCGTCCCATGAGGCGAGCCCCCTTCCGGTGGGCGGCCGTCCCATGTGGCGAGCCCCCTTCCGGTGGGCGGGCGTCCCATGGGACGGCGCCGAGCCCTCCCTCATTCCCGAGGTCGGGGCCCTCCCTCAATCCGGAGGTCGGGTGTCAGCGAGGGGTGCGGCCGGGCCAGAGCTCGGCCACGGTCTCCGGATCGAGCAGCGGCCGGGCGACCACTTCGCCCGTGGCCCGGTCGATCACGACGCACCCGCCGCCGATCGTCTCCGGAAGTGTCGCGGGGTCGTCGGGATCGAGCTCCCGCACCCAGGCGACATATCCGTCATGGAACCCGTGTACGCCGATGGACGCCGCCTCGTCCGGCGTACGTACCCCGTTGAAGTACTCCTCGGCCAGCGCCCGAGCCTGGTCCAGGTTCATCGCGGCCCTCCCCGCCGGTCGACTATCACGCAGAACACCCCGGTCACCGTCGTGTACGGCGGCTCGACGGACATGTGCCCGCGCTGGGCGTCGATCCAGATCACCTCGCCGTCGGCGTTGACGGCGTTCCAGGCGTGCGAGCCGCCGCCCGGCCAGCGCACCACGATGACGGCGCTCGCCCCGTGGCCGGCGTCGAGCAGCCGTCGCGCGATCAGGGGGTAGGCGTGCCGGCCCTGGCCCGCGTACTGGAAGCGGTGGCCTACCCAGTGCTCGATCCTGGCCGTGCTTCCCCGCTCGCCGGTCAGCACCGGGCGGCCGATCCTGTCGTACTCGGGAAATCTCGGCGCGGCCGTCGCAGGCTCCCCATGCCAGGTGGACAACACGGCCAGTGCGCAGTCGGCGGCATTGGAGGCCCTGAACGGGTCGTCAGCGGGCCCGCCCCCGTTGATCAGCCGTACCCAGGTGCCACGCGGATCAGGAAACCGGACACCGACCGGAACCGCCTCAGCCAGGTCCCGCTCCACCTGCGGATCCGGCTGCGCCAACCCCCCAGTCATTCCGTACGGGCGACAGCACGCCAACCTCGGCGGCCGCGTCGGCAAATCAAACCAGTCCCCAACCACACCGGAACCCTCAACGCCCCCACCAGAGGAATCGCCGAACCCACCTGTCTCAGCGTCCAGATCGGCGAACCAGGGCACACCACATCCAACGCCCCAGTCTCCGAACCCATCGGCCCCACCAGGGGATTCAGCGAACCCACCCAGTTGAGAGACCGGATCGTCAACCGCATCACACCCAGCAGCGGCACCACCCAGCGCATCACACCCACCGGCGCGATCCACACCCGCACCGGATCCACGGTCTCGATCGGCAACCTCACCAGGCACAGGAGCCCGATCAGCAACCGCACCGGACCCAACGGCCCGATCAGCAACCGCACCAGAGCCAACGGCCCGATCAGCAGTCGCACCAGACCTAACGGCCCGATCGGGAGCCATACCGAACCTAACGGCCCGATCTGCGGCCGCGCCGGGCCCAGCGGCGCGATCAGCCAGCGCATGGCGTCCAATGGCGGTCTCAGCGGCCGCATTGGGCCCAGCGGGGTCATCAGAGGACGCATCTGGTGCAACGGTCCGCGAAGCATCCGTCACCGAGTCCGCGCGGGCGCCGCCCGGCCCGGAAGCCTCCCACCCGTCGGCAGCGCCGCCACATCCCCAAGAGCCCAGCCCCTCGACCAGACCACCGTCCCCTTCAGCCACTTCCGCCACGCCATGAGCACCGGCCACCTCGGCCAGCCCACCGAACCCTGGATCAGCCCCCACCTGGACAGCGCCACCGCTCTCCCCAGAGTCGCCACTGTCCCCTGTCACCTCGGCGGTGCCACCACACCCCCAAGCACCGAGGACGTCGGCGGCACCCCCGCACTCCCCAACACCGTCGCCCTTCCGAACACCGACTTCATCGCGACCGCCCCATCCCAAATCGCCAACGACGCCTGCCGCCGCCCCACCACGACCCAGAACACGAACCACGTCGATGTCGTCATCACACGCGCAGGCACCGCCGTTCTCCTCAGAGCCGCCGACATCGTGAGTCCCCGTAGGACCTGCAATACCACCCACGCCAGCAGTATCAAGGGACTCCGACGCGGCACCGCTCTTCCCCCATGCGCCGCCGCCTTTTCGCACACCAACCACACTGGCGGCGCCACCGCGACCCTTGACACCGGCGCTCTCAGCAGTGCCACTGCGACTCCGCGCCATGTCAGGCAAGGCGATCGACCAGCAGGCATCCGACCCGACGGCCGGTACACCGTCAAGGCGCGCAACCTCCCGGCCGCTATCAGGGCGGGAATCCTCCCAAGCCCCATCAGAAGGCGGAGCGTGCGATGCACCGTCAGGGCACTCCCGGGCGCCATCAGAACGCGGAGTGTGCAGCCCGCCGTCAGAGGGCAAAGCCCCCAAAGCACCATCAAGGCGCGGTGTGTGCAGCGCACTGTCGAGGCGCGGAACTTCCCGGGCGGCGTCAGGGCGGGGCGTGTGCAGCGCGCCGTCAGGGTGGGGAGCATCCGGGGTGTCGTCTGGGCGCGGAGGGTGTGGTGCGTCGTCGGTGGGCGGGGTGGCGGGCTTTGGAGTGGTGGGGGGTTTGTGGGGGGTGGTTTCGATGTCGGCGGCGCGTTCGTAGTCGAGCCACCGCACCCCCTCCCCCACCACGGGGTTGTACGGACCCTCTGGACGGACCCACCGGACGCTCGGCTTGCGCTCGCGGAACACGGCCTGCCTCCTGTCATGCTCGACGACCGATCGTAGAGGCGCCGCCATGGCCGGGAGGCGAAGTCGGGCAGATTCGCCGCCAGAACTACCCGCCGTACCTGCGCAAACAGTCCAAACCCCGACAGGTCGTCAGGCGACCTGGACCGTGATCGTGTGCCAGCCGGTCGCCCCGTCGGGCGCGGGCGGCGCCATCTCCTCGGTCTGCGTACGCCCGGCGGCGTCCGTCGCCCGTACCTCGATCGTGTGCTGCCCGGCGGTGGCGTCCCAGTCGATCGACCACTGGCGCCAGGTGTCGGCCCCGGGCGTCTCGGCCAGCCGCGCCTCGCGCCACTGCCCGCGATCGACCCGCACCTCCACGGCGTCCACCCCGGTGTGCTGCGCCCACGCGACCCCCGCGATCGTGGTACGGCCGACTTTCAGCGAGTCCCCGGTCGCCGGGATGTCGATGCGCGACTGGGTCTTGATCGGCCCCATGGCCGACCATCCGCGCGGCGTCCAGTACGCCTCGTCCTGATCGAACCGGGTCACCTTGATGTCCACCAGCCACTTGGTGGCCGAGACGTATCCGTACAGTCCGGGCACCACCTGTCGCACGGGAAAGCCGTGACTGACGGGAAGCACCTCGCCGTTCATCGCGACCGCGAACAGCGCGTCGCGCCCGTCCATGACCACGTCGGCCGGGGTGCCGCAGGTGAAGCCGTCGGCGGAGGTGGACAGCAGCATGTCGGCGTCCGAGCGCAACCCCGCCCGACGCAGTACGTCGGCCATGCGGACGCCCAGCCAGCGGGCGTTGCCGACGAGATCGCCGCCGACTTCGTTCGAGACGCAGGTCAGCGTGACGTCCGCCTCGGTTAGGGGCATCTTCAGCAGGTCGGCGTAGGAGAACTCGACGGGGCGGTCGACCAGGCCGTGGATACGCAGCCGCCACTCGTTCGGATCGACCTGGGGCAGGACGAGAGCGGTGTGCACCTCGTAGAAGTCACGGTTCGGCGTGATGAAGGGGGCCAGGCCCTTGAGACCGAGGTTCGCGCCCGCCGGGATGGGCCTCGCCGGGGTGGCCGGCCTGGGCAGCGCCAGCTCCGCCCGCGCGGCGTCCAGCGCCTGCCGGCCGCCGAACTGGCGCCCGAGCACGGTGGCGGCCGTGGCGACCACCGCCCCACCGGCGACCCCGGTCAGCAACCGCCGCCGGTCAAAGGCACGCAGGTCGGCCCCCGACCGCACCACCGCAGGCCGCTCCACCGCGGAAACGCCGTGCCGCTCCGCCCCAGAGGTAGCGGAATCGTCAGAAACGCCGGAAGCGCGAGGCTCGCCGGACACGCTGGAAGCGTCAGAAGCATTGGACGCGCCGGACGTGTCAGAGATGCCGGGGCGCTCGGCGGTGTCGCCGTCCGGGGCCGCCGCGCTCCCGGAGGAGCCGGCGGAAGCGGCCGAAGCGGCCATGGCGGGGCCGCCCGCGCGCCGTACCAGCCAGGAAAGCGTCCAGGCGCCGGCGAACGCGCCGACCAGGGTAGGCAGCGCGTCGAGGGCGCCGTTGGTGTCCGGGCGGGTCAGTACGGCGAGGAGCCCGACCACCGCGAACCCGCCCAGCCCAGCGAAGCCGTAGGCGAGCCGGCGCCGGGCCAGTACGCCGATCAGGGCCGCGACCCCGGCAAGGACCACCAGCACGCCCCCGATGAGAACGGCCTTGTCACTCGCGCCGAACGTCCGGATCGCGAAGTCCTTCACCGGAGCGGGCGTCAGGTCGACCGTCACATCTCCGACGGCCACGACGGGAAAAGTCTCAGGCCCGACGAACCCGGCCACGAGTTGCGCGATCCCGAGGGCCACGCCCCCGGACGCCAGTCCCGCCAACGCTCCGGCCCAAGCGGGCACCATCTCATTCCTCTGCACACCCCGACGGTACGTCGGCCGTCGGCGGGAGGTTCTTACGCGGTGGTTACGAGCTCGCGGACGAGCGGCGCCAGCGCGCGGAAGGCGCGGCCCCGGTGACTGATGGCGTCCTTCTCCTCGGCCGACATCTCCGCTGTGGTCCGCGACTCGCCGTCGGGGACGAGGATCGGGTCGTACCCGAACCCGTTGGTGCCGCGCGGCGTGGTGACGAGGCGTCCGGGCAGCACACCCTCGGCCACTCGGGACTCCCCGGACGGCAGGGCGAGCGCGGCGGCGCAGGCGAAGTGGGCGGTGAGCCGCTCGGCGGGCACGTCGGCGACCTGGGCCAGCAGCAACGACAGGTTGGCCTGATCGTCGCCGTGCCGCCCCGACCAGCGGGCGGAGAAGACGCCGGGCATGCCGCCCAGCACGTCGACGCAGAGCCCCGAGTCGTCGGCGACGGCGGGCAGGCCGGAGCCCTCAGCCACGGCGTGCGCCTTGAGCAGGGCGTTCTCCTCGAACGTGACCCCGGTCTCGGCGACCTCGCCGATCGAGGGGAACTCCTCGAGCCCCACGATGTCGAACCCGGCCAGAATCCGCCGCAGCTCGGCTATCTTGCCCGGGTTGCGAGTGGCCAGCACGATCTTCATGCGCCCAGCGCCTCCTGCTGGATCAGCGTGAGCTCCTCGCAGCCGCCCACGGCCAGGTCGAGGAGCTGATCGAGCACGGCGCGGTCGAACGGGGCGCCCTCGGCGGTGCCCTGCACCTCGACGAAGCTGCCCTCGCCGGTCATCACGACGTTCATGTCGGTTTCGGCGGCGACGTCCTCGGTGTAGCAGAGGTCGAGCATCGGCACCGAGCCGACCACGCCGACGGAGACCGCCGCGACGGAGCCGATCAGGGGGTCGCCGGGGCACATGCGGCGCTCGCGCATCCAGGCGACCGCGTCGGCCAGCGCCACGTAGGCGCCGGTGATCGCGGCGGTCCTGGTGCCGCCGTCGGCCTGCAGGACATCGCAGTCGAGCAGAATGGAGTTTTCCCCCAACGCTTTGTAATCGACGCAGGCACGCAGCGAACGACCGATCAACCGGGAAATCTCGTGCGTCCGGCCGCCGATTTTGCCCCGGACCGATTCCCGATCGTTACGGGTATTGGTCGCCCGCGGCAGCATCGCGTATTCGGCCGTAACCCAGCCCTGTCCACTGCCCCGCCGCCACCGGGGCACGCTGTCCTGCACCGAAGCCGCGCACAACACCCTGGTGCCGCCGAATTCGACGAGGACCGAGCCTTCGGCGTGGGTCAGCCATTGTCTCGTGATGGTAATGGGGCGAAGCTGGTCAGGGTTGCGGCCATCCTGTCGGGACATGCAGATCACCCTATCTCCGTGCCACGACGCTCTTGACCAAATGTGTCCGACACATGGATCCTTACGCAATGACAACGGGGGTGTTGCGTAACCCTGACTTCCTTCGCTTCCTCAGTTCGCACGTCGCAAACGAGCTCGGAGCGAATATCTCGCGAGTGGCCCTGCCACTGGTGGCCGTGCTCGTGTTGCATGCCGGTCCCGCGGAGGTCGGCGCGCTGTCCGCGTTGCAGACCGCCGCGTTCCTGCTGATCGGCCTTCCCGCGGGAGTGTGGGTCGACAGGATGCGCCGGCGGCGCGTGATGATGGCGTCCGATCTGATCAGGTTCCTGTTATTGGGCAGTGTCCCGCTGGCGGCGGAGCTGGGGGTGCTGTCGATCGAGATGTTGTTCGTGGTGGCGCTGCTGGCGGGCGCGGCGCAGGTCTTCAACGACGTGGCCGACCAGTCCTACCTGCCCTCTCTGGTCAGCACCGGGCAGCTCGGCGACGGCAACGCGAAGCTCGAGGTCGTACGCTCTGGAGCGTTCCTGGCAGGGCCGGGGCTGGGGGGCGCGCTGGTGCAGCTCCTGGGAGCGTCGCGCACGCTGTTCGGCACCGCGCTGGGCGCGCTGGCGTCGGTGCTCGTGCTGAGCTCGATCAAGTCTCCCGACAAGCCGCCCGTGACCACCGAGCAGACCTCGCTCATGCGGGGCATACGGGAGGGCCTCGCGTACGTGTGGCACGACCGGCTGATGAGCAGGTTCGTGATGTCGACGGGCGCCTCCAACCTCTGCGTCAGCGCCGTGCTGGCCCTGTCGGTGTTGTTCCTGTCCGAGGAGGTCAGGCTGGCGCCCGGTGTCATCGGCGTGCTGCTGATGTCCGGCGGGATCGGCGGCCTGATCGGCGGGCTGACCGGCGGCTGGTTATCCAGGAGGTACGGCACCGCCAGGATGACCTGGCTGGCCGTCACGGTGGGCGCGCCGTTCGGCCTGCTGCTGCCGATGACGGAGGCCGACTGGCGGGTGGTGTGCTTCGCGATCACCTCGATCATGCTGTCGTGGAGCGCGGCCCTGACGAACGTGGGCCAGGTCACCTACCGGCAGACGGTGACCCCCGAGCACATGCTCGGGCGGGTCAACGCGTCGGTGCGGTTCATGGTGTGGGGGATGATGCCGCTGGGTGCGCTGCTCGGCGGCCTCATCGCCCAGGGGATCGGCGTGCGGCAGGCCTTATGGGTGTTCATGACGGGCCGATTGCTGGGGTTCCTGCCGCTGTTGTTCTCACAGCTGCCACGCATGCGTGACTTCTCCGAGGTTCAGGCCAGGTCGTAGACGGCACCGCAGCGGGCCAGCTCGACGGGCCCGTCGTAGCCGCCTCGCGAGGCGTCTTTGAGGACCGTGGCCTGGTCGTTCCAGGGGACGAGGTGGGTGAGCACGAGCCGTCCGACGTCGGCCTTGGCGGCGTGCTCGGCGGCCTGCCTGCCGGTGAGGTGCAGGTCAGTGGGCAAGCCGGGCCGCTCGACGAACGACGCCTCGCACAGCATCAGGTCGGCGCCCGCGGCGAGCCTGACCAGCTCGCTGGACTCGCCGGTGTCACCGGAGTAGGCCACGCACGTGGCGCCGTTGGTCACGCGGAAGCCGTACGCCTCGACGGGGTGGTTGACCAGCCCGGCGGTGACGCTGAACGGCCCGATCTCGAACGAGCCCTGCGACAGCGGCGCGAACGCGAACGCGGTCTCCAAACCTGGCTCCTCCGGCATGCCGTACGCCGCAGTCAGCCGCCGGGGCGCGTCGGCCGGCGCGTAGACGGGCACGACCGGGTACGGCGCGCCCGGCCCGTACGTGCGCGCCACGTGGTACGCGCAGAGGTCGAGACAGTGGTCGGCGTGCAGGTGCGTCAGGCAGATGGCGTCGACGTCGTACAGGCCGATGTGGCGTTGGAGCGCGCCGAGTGAGCCGCTCCCAAGGTCCAGCAGCATCCTGAACCCGTCGGCCTCGAGCAGGTAGCAGGATGCTGGACTGTCGGGGCCGGGGTAGCTCCCCGAACATCCGACGATGGTCACCTTCATGTGGGCCTCCCGTTAAAGGTCGTACCCCCCACTGGTGCGACTTCGACCGCATCGATCTCCGGGCCCAGGAAGCGTCGCCCGAGCCGGGCGAAGAGCAGGGAGTCGCCGGTGGCACGGAAGCGGTGCCGGGGGGTGGCCTCGCCTCCCGCCGCCAGGCCGCGGTCGTGCAGGATCCGGTAGACGTCCTTGGCCGTCTCCTCGGCGCTGGAGACCAGCGTCACCCCGTCACCGGCGACGTAGGAGATCGCGCCGGTGAGCAGCGGGTAATGGGTGCAGCCGAGGATGAGAGTGTCGCACCCGGCGGCCCTGATGGGCGCCAGGTAGTCGCGCACGACCTCGATCAGCTCGTCGCTCATCGTCTCTCCTCGTTCGACGTACTCCACCAGGCGTGGGGCGGCCACGCCGGTGAGCTGCACGTCGGGAGCCGCGGTGAAGGCGTCGTGATAGGCCATCGAGTCAATGGTGGCCCTGGTGGCGATCACGCCGACCCTGCCGGTGCTGGTGGCCCGCACCGCGCGCCTGGTGGCGGGCTGGATCACCTCGACGACGGGGACGTCATAGCGCTCGCGCGCGTCGCGCAGCACGGCGGCGCTGGCGCTGTTGCACGCGATCACGAGCAGCTTGACGTCCTGCTCGACGAGGTGGTCCATCACCTCCAGGGCGTAGGCGCGGACCTCCGCGATGCGTTTCGGCCCGTACGGCTGACGGGCCGTGTCGGCCACGTACGTGATCGATTCGTGAGGCAGCTGATCGATGATCGCTCTGGCGACCGTCAGGCCGCCGACCCCGCTGTCGAAGATCCCAATACTCGCGTCCGGCACGCTCTTGAGGGTAGGCGACCTGCACGATCAACACTGTGTAACAATGCTCACAGTCGCTCAGGACCTGCTCACCTCCACACCGGTCAGCCCCTCCCGACGCGGGCGAGCTGGCGTGACTGGGCGACCAGGCGTCCGGTGGAGTCGCGCACCTCGACCTCCTCGTCGAACCAGCCGTCGGAGACGAGCCGGCCGCTGCCGAGCAGCGTGAGCAGGCCGGGCGCGGGCAGCGCGCGCAGGTGCCAGGTGAGGTCCACGGTCGGCGCCCAGCCGCGTCCGCCCGCGGAGAACACCACGGGCGGCAGCGCGTCCACGGCCAGGGCCAGCACGTACGGGTCCGGGTCCTGGGGCTCGGCCATACTGAAGTACGCCCGCGACTCCGGCCTGCCGGTGGGCCGGCCTTGCAGCCAGCCGATCGTGGGCGGGTCGAACAGCAGCTCCATCTGGGCGTTCAGCGTCATGCCCGACTCGGGCTTGGGGTCGGGGAGCTTGGCACAGTCCGTAGGATCCGGCATGTCGTACGCCGATTTTTCGGCATAAAGCGGCTCGACGTCGTTCAGTGTGGCCGTCGTGACCAGGCTCTCGATCTGCGCCACCCCATCCTGTACGAGCGTGGCCCGCGCGAACGCGGCCGTCCTGCCCGCCTTGAGCGGCTCGACCCTGACCTGCGCAGGACCGGCGACGGGTGTCTTGAGGAACTGCGCAGTCGTGCTCACCGGATGCTCGAACGGCGAGGCGTCCACCACCGCCCGCAGCAGAACGGCCATGAGGTAGCCGCCGTTGAGGGGGCCGCCGATCGAGTATCCGGGATCGAGGCACACGTCGTAGGTGTTGTCGTCGACTCTGATCGCCTGCGTGGCCTCGTCGAACTTGGTCATCCGCCCCTGCCTCAAAGTCTGGAACTATATTCTAGTAGGTCCACTTTAGGGCATTCGCCCGGCAGTGCGCCCACCTGCGGAAACGCGATCCGGCCGCGACCGGCCAGAAGGCGGTTCGGCCATGACCGGTGTCGCGTCGCGGACCACGGCGGCGGTGAGGTGCACGTCCACGCTCACAAAGAGCTCAAACGAGTCCCATTGCATCTTCAGCACATTGCAAGCGCACGTCTACCAACATCAGCTAGCTTCTCTGTGGTCAAAAGTCCACATTGTGAGTTGAGTGATGTCTGCGAATAATCCCCCACATGGCCAGGATCCTGACCGGACCACGGCATACAACTGGAACCAGGGGCAGCAGCCGGAGAACCCACCGACTACGCCGTCCGCCGGACAGCCGTACCCGCCGCAGCAGCCGTACCAGCAGCAGCCTTACGGCCAGCCCGCCCAGGGCCAGCAGGGTTCCTACGGTCAGCAGGGATCCCATGGCCGGCAGCAGCCCCACAACCCGCAGCAGGGATACGGGCAGCAGCCCCAGTACGGCCAGCAGGGCTGGCAGCAGCAGCAACCACAGCAGGGCGGCTGGCAGCAGGAGCAGCCGCAGCAGGGCTACCAACAGCAGGGTCATCAGCAACAGGGCTGGCAGCAGCAGGACCAGTACGCCCAGGGCGGCTGGCAGCAGCAGGGCCCGGAAGGCTTCGGCCAGCCGGAGCCGGCCAAGAAGGGCCGCAAGGGCTGGGTGATCGCGGCCGCGGCGGCGGTCGCGGTGGTCGTGCTCGGCAGCGGCGCGGTGTGGGCCGTGGGCGCCATCGGCGGCGGCGGCACGCAGCCGGACGAGGTCCTGCCCGCCGACTCGATCGCCTACGCGCGCCTCGACCTGGACCCGGCCGCGAACCAGAAGGTGGCGCTGTTCGAGCTGGCCAGGAAGTTCACGGTCACCAAGGACTCCTTCTCCGGCGACGACCCGCGCCAGGCGCTGTTCGACACCATCAACAAGGAGTCCAGCGTCAAGCTCGACTTCGCGAAGGACGTCGACCCGTGGCTGGGCAGCAGGATCGGCTTCGCCGCCGTGCCGTCGGGCAAGGAGGAGCCCGACTTCGCGGTGGCCGTCCAGGTCAAGGACGAGGAGCAGGCCAAGGCGGGCATCGCCAAGATCATGGGCAAGGACAAGTACGGCATCGCCTTCCGCGACGACTACGCGCTGCTGTCCTCCACCCAGGAGCTCGCCACCAAGTACGCCGAGGCCGAGGGCAGCCTGGCCGAGAACGCCGAGTTCAGCGGTGACATGGGCGCGGTCGGCGAGCAGGGCGTGCTGTCGTTCTGGGCGGACATGGGCGGCATGATGACCATGGCGAAGACGGAGATTCCGGCCGCGGAGGCAGCGGACATGGCAGCCGTCAAGGACGCCAGGTTCGCCGGCGCCCTGCGCTTCGACAGCGCGTACGTCGAGCTGGCCGGGCTGGTGCGCGGCGCCAAGGGGCTGGCCCCTGGCGGCGACCCTGCCCAGGCCAACCTGGCCACCCTGCCGGGCAGCACGGCGGGCGCCCTGTCGATCTCCGGCCTGGACCAGCTCGTCGTCAAGTCGTGGGCCGAGATCGAGAAGCAGGCCACGGCCACCGGCGGCGCGCAGATCGCGCAACTGATCCAGCAGGCCAAGACCACGTACGGTCTCGACCTGCCCGGCGACCTGTCCACCATCCTGGGCAAGAACCTCACGGTCGCGCTGGACAGCCAGGGCCTGGACACCAACCAGATCAAGGGCGGCGTGCGGATCGCCACCGACCCGGCCAAGGCTCAGGCGATCATCGACAAGGTCCAGCAGGCGATGTCCGCGGGCGGCCAACCCGCTCCCCAGATCGCCAAGGTCGCGGGCGACGGCGTCTTCACGGTCGCGACCAGCGACGAGTACGCGAAGGCACTGGCGGCCGAGGGCACGCTGGGCGAGTCTCCGGCGTTCCAGACGGCGATCCCGGACGCGGACGCGGCGACGTTCGGATTGTTCGTGAACCTGGACCAGGTGGAGAACCTCTACCTCAACTCCATGCAGGGCGAGGAGAAGGCCAACGCGCAGGCGCTGCAGGCCATCGGAATGAGCGGCAAGCTGACCGACACCGAGGCGACGTTCTCGCTGCGGGTGCTGGTCAACTAGCTAGGGGAGAGCGGGTGACGGCGGCCGGTCCGGTGACCGGCCGCCTCTCTCATGCCCAGAGCTGGCCTTCGAGGCGCTCCTCCGCCTCTTCCAGAGTGCCGTCGTAGGCGCCCGTGGACAGGTATTTCCAGCCGCCGTCGGCCACCACGAACACCACCTCGGCCGGCTCGCCCGCCTTGACCGCCTTCTGGGCCACGCCCAGCGCCGCGTGCAGCGCGGCCCCGGTCGAGACCCCGGCGAAGATGCCCTCGGCGGCGAGCAGCTCGCGGGTGCGCCGCAGCGCGTCGGCGGAACCGACCGAGAAGCGGGTGGTCAGCACGGACTCGTCGTAGAGCTCGGGGACGAACCCCTCGTCGACGTTGCGCAGCCCGTAGACCAGCTCGCCGTAGCGCGGCTCGGCGGCGACGATCCGTACGCCGGGCACCCGCTCGCGCAGGAACCTGCCCACCCCCATCAGCGTCCCCGTCGTGCCGAGTCCGGCCACGAAATGGGTGATGGTGGGCAGGTCCTCGAGGATCTCTGGGCCGGTGGTCTCGTAGTGTGAGCGCCAGTTGGCCGGGTTACCGTACTGGTAGAGCATCACCCACGAGGGGTTCTGGGCCGCCAGCTCCTTGGCGACGCGTACGGCCTCGTTGGAGCCGCCCGCGGCCGGCGAGGAGATGATCTGCGCGCCCCACATGCGCAGGAGCTGGCGCCGCTCCTCCGAGGTGTTCTCCGGCATCACGCAGATCAGCTTGTAGCCCTTGAGCCTGGCCGACATGGCGAGCGAGATGCCGGTGTTGCCGCTGGTGGGCTCCAGGATCGTGCAGCCGGGCGTGAGCAGGCCGTCCTTCTCGGCCTGCTCGATCATCCAGAGCGCGGGCCTGTCCTTGATCGACCCCGTGGGGTTGCGATCCTCGAGCTTCGCCCAGATCCGCACCTCGGCGGAGGGCGACAGCCTTGGCAGGCCCACGAGGGGCGTGCGGCCGACCGAGTCGATCAGTGATTCGAAACGCATGTCACCCACCGGCGACGGCAGGGAGGACGGTCACCGTGTCGCCGTCGGACACCGGCGTGCCGAGCCCGCCGAGGAAGCGGACGTCCTCGTCGTTGAGATAGACGTTGACGAAGCGGCGCAGGCCGCTCTCGTCGACCAGGCGGTCCTTGATCCCGGGGTGGCTGGACTCGAGATCGCTGATCAGCTCGTCCAGGGTGGCGCCCTCGGCGCTCACGGCTTTCGCGCCGTCGGTGTAGTTACGCAGGATGGTCGGAATGCGAACCTCGATGGCCATCGCGGTCAGTGCTCCTCAGATCAGGTCGTCGTCCCATCGGCAGCAACGCCGACGGCTGGATGGGGATTCCAGCTCAGGGACAGTCGTAGACGACGACCGCCGGAGTGTGGGCGAAGAGAAAGCTCTGCACCGGCCGGACCATCATGGGAGAAACCTTACCTCTTCCTCCGTGATCTCTCCCTCGAGGATCCGGTACGAGCGGAACTCCACCTTGTCCTCGTCCCTCGTCGAGACCAGGACGTAGTGGGCCTCAGGCTCCGAGGCGTAGGAGACGTCGGTGCGCGACGGGTAGGCCTCGGTGGCGGTGTGCGAGTGGTAGATCACGACCGGCTCCTCGTCGCGGCCGTACATCTCGTTCCAGACGCGCAGCTGCTCCATCGAGTCGAAGCGGTAGAAGGTGGGCGAGCGTTCGGCGTTCTCCATCTGGATGAACCGCTCGGGAACGCCGTTCCTGCCCGCGATCACGCCGCACGCCTCATCGGGATGGTCGGCCCGCGCGTGGGCGACGATCTTGTCCACCAGTTCCTGCGAGATCGACAGCATGCCCGGAAATTACCAGAGCGCCCGGACCAGGCTGTCCTGGAGGTAGGTCAGCCAGTCGTAGGTGACGTAGGCCGGGTATCTGGGGTCGTCCTCGGGCATCATGGCGATCTCGTCGTGGATCTCCTCGGTCACGTCGAGCTTGGTGCCGAGCGTCAGCCGCACGTCGTTGAGCGCGCGCAGCCACGCCTGGGCCTGCTCCGGCGTCAGCTCGGCGCGGCCCGACCTGGCGGTGTCGAGCACGGTCTGGGCGTCGGCCCGCTTGCCGTCGCGCAACGTGGCCTCGGTGTAGCGGCGGAACTCGGCCGCCTCCTCCTCGTCGTCGTACGCCGAGGGGAACAGCCGCGCGAGCACCGGGTCGGACGGCACCTGGCTCTCGCCGATGCCGAGCGCCCGCTCCAGCGGGTCGTCGCTGGTCTGCCCCGGCGACACGAGCCCGAGCAGCATCGAGACGAGCGAGCGCAGCAGCGAGACCTCGGCCGCCTCGAACTTCGCGACGACCGCGCCGCCCTTGCCCGGCGAGAACCCAGAAGTCACCCGCGCCTCACTTGACCGAGTCCGGCTGGACCGTCGCCCACAGGCCGTAGGAGTGGAGAATCTGCACATCGCGTTCCATCTCTTCGCGCGTGCCGCTGGAGACGACAGCCTTGCCTTTGTGGTGGACGTCCAGCATGAGCTTCTCGGCCTTCTCCTTGGTATAGCCGAAGACCGTTTGGAAAACATAGGTCACGTAGGACATGAGGTTGACCGGGTCGTTCCAGACGATGGTCACCCATGGCAGATCGGGCCGGACGTCCGATGACGGACGCTCGACGGTGATTGGAGCACTGCTACCCACATCCCCGAGTCTGCCCTATCTGGGCCGTAGTCTTCGACACGTGAGAATGGCAATGAGCACTGCGTTGCTCACAGATCACTATGAGCTGACGATGTTGCAGGCGGCCCTGCGGAGCGGCGCGGCGCACCGGCGCGCGGTTTTCGAGGTGTTCGCCAGGCACCTGCCGGGCGGCCGGCGCTACGGGGTCGTCGCGGGAACGGGACGTGTCCTGGACGAGCTCGAACGCTTCCGCTTCGGTGACGAAGAACTCTCCCATCTGCGCGATCATCGGGTCGTCGACGAGTCCACTCTGGAGTTTCTGGCCGATTACCGGTTTTCCGGGAACATCTTCGGCTACTGCGAGGGCGACCTCTATTTCCCCGCCTCTCCGATCATGGTCGTGGAAGGCACCTTCGCGGAGGCCGTGCTGCTCGAAACGATCATCCTGTCGGCACTCAACCACGACTGCGCGATCGCCTCCGCCGCCTCCCGCATGACGAACGCCGCGGGCAAGCGGCCGATCATCGAGATGGGCTCGCGCCGCACGCACGAGGCCGCCGCCGTGGCGGCCGCGCGGGCCGCGTACATCGCCGGGTTCGCCTCCACCTCCAACCTGATGGCCGGGCGCCTGTACGGCCTGCCCACGGCCGGTACGGCGGCGCACGCGTTCACACTGCTGCACGACTCGGAGCGGGCGGCGTTCGAGGCCCAGATCGCCTCACTCGGGCCGGAGACGACGTTACTGGTGGACACCTACGACGTGGCCGAGGCGGTCCGCACGGCGGTCGACCTGGCCGGGGCGAAGCTGGGCGCGGTCCGCATCGACTCGGGCGACCTGGCGGCCGCCGCGCAGGAGGTCCGCGAGCAACTCGACGCGCTGGGGGCCTTCAACACCCGCATCCTGGTCACCTCCGACCTGGACGAGTACGCCATCGCCGCACTGGCCGCCGCCCCCGTGGACGGCTACGGCGTCGGCACCTCCCTGGTGACCGGCTCAGGCGTGCCCACGGCGGCGCTGGTGTACAAGCTGGTGGCGCGGGAGACGGCCACGGGCAGGCTGGAGGCCGTGGCCAAGCGCTCGGTGGGCAAGCCGTCGCGTGGGGGGCGCAAGGAGGCGTACCGGCTCATGGACGAGTACGGGCACGCCGAGACGGAGCTGATCACCACCGGCGGCCTGGTTCCCGAGCGCGGCGTCCCGCTCCTGCACGAGTTGGTGCGCGACGGCGAGGTCGTCGGCAGGGAGCCGCTCTCCGCCGCCCGCGAGCGCCACGCCGCGGCCATCGCCACCCTCCCCCTGGATGCCCTCCACCTCGGCAGGGGCTACGCGGCCGTCCCCACGGAGTTCACCTGACGCCTTCGCCGCCGCGACGGATTAGAGTGCTGTCCATGGGCACCGCGCTGATCATCGTCGATGTGCAGAACGACTTCACCGAGGGCGGCAGCCTGCCGGTGGCGGGCGGCTCCGAGGTGGCGGCGGCGATCACCCGCCATGTGACCGACCACTGCTACGACCACGTGGTGGCGACCCGTGACTACCACATCTCCCCCGGCGCCCACTTCTCCAGCACCCCCGACTACGTCTCCACCTGGCCCCCGCACTGCGTGGCGGGCACGCCGGGGGCGGACTTCCACCCGGCCTTCGACGTGTCGGAGGTGGAGGAGGTCTTCACCAAGGGCACGTACGCCGCCGCCTACAGCGGCTTCGAGGGCGTGTCCGCTGACGGGGTGCCGCTGGCGGAGTGGCTCAGTCAGCGCGGGGTCCACGAGGTCGACGTGGTCGGGATCGCCACCGACCACTGCGTACGCGCCACGGCGCTGGACGCGGTCGAGCACGGCCTGGCGGTGCGCGTCCTGCTGGACCTGACGGCGGGCGTGTCCCGCACCACCACCGAGGCGGCCATGGCCGAACTGGAGGACGCAGGCGCCACCCTGAAGGGAGCGCCTGCCGTTGGCTGATCAGTCGGCGTCGGCCGGCAACACGGTGAACGCGTCACCCCAGAGCGGCTTCATCGCCCTGAAGTGACGATGATCGAGCGTCAGCACCCGCGTCGTGGCATAGCGTGCCGCGACGAGAACGACGGACGCGTCCGTGAGCCCGATGGCCATGTCACGATAGCGGTCGACGATGGTCACCGCTCGCCGGACATCGTCTGTTGTCATGGGGACCATGTCATAGGTCCCCGAGCTCACATCGTTCAGGAACAGCATCTCCCTGCGCACCCCTGCGAGCTTGACGATCATGTAGTCCGTCTCGGCGAGCACGTATGGCGAGAGCAGCAGCGGCCCGCGTTCGGACAGCAGCGTCTCGCGCGCCTCCTTGTGCTGCGGCTGGTCGGGATCGATCGCGGCGAGCAGGCCGCTCGTGTCGAGCACCAGCATCAGTCGAGCCCATCCCGTCCGAAGCCCTCGGCAAGGATCTCGTCGATGCGCTCCGCCGTGAGCTCTTCGTGGCTCAGCCGAAACACCGGCAGCTGCGGCTCAGGGCGCTCTCCGACTACCTCCACGCTCAGCGCACGGGTGATCGCCTCGCGCATGTAGTCTTCGTCGGACAACCCATGCGCCCTGGCCGCCTCGGCGACCCGGTGCTGGATGTCCTCGGGTAGGTACAGACTCACTTCAGGCACCCTTCTACGGTAACCCGGCGCTCCCACGGCGCCACTGATCACGAAGAGTACACAGTAGGCAACGCTGTGGTCGTGTGATATCCAAAGAGGGCGGATCCTCTCTGACACCGAAGTAATACGGAGAGTCATAAATCTTCATACTCGTGGGAGGTTTTTCATGCTGGCTCTCTCCCTTGGCATGGCCTGGCTCCTCCTTGCCCCCCTCAGCCTGTGGTTACTCGTCAGAGGCTCCACCGGCGAACGGGCGGCCGCGCTCGTGACGTTGCTCTTGCTCGAGGGCGGCACGATCGCGATGGACGCACTCCTCGACGACGCCGACGACCGCTCGGCGGTGGTCCACGAGGTGTCCTGCGACGAGCTTCACCGCATTCCCGGATCACTCGCCTCCTGGCCCGCGAACCCGCCTGACCGCGCCTAACCGTGCGCGACGGCCAGCCGCAGCGCGTCGTCGACCCGGGCGAAGACCTCGAACGCGTGCCGCAGCCCGGTGATCGACAGCACCCTGGCAATGACACCCTGCACCCCGCCCAGCAACAGCCTGGTGCCCTGCGTCTCGCACCGCTGCATGACGTGGACGAGCTCGTTCATCCCCATGGAGTCGCAGAACCCCACCTCGCCGAGATCGAGGATCAGGAAGGCTTTGGGGGGCAGCTCCCAGATGTGCCGCATGTGCTCGCGAAGCACAGGCAGGGCGTTGACGTCCAGCTCCCCCTCGAGCCTGACGATGACGGCGTTTCGAGAGAGGCCGGAAGTGACGGTGAGCACCGGCTTTCCGTTGGCCTCAGACGACATGGGCTACGTCCTTCTGCGTTTCCGAGACAAGCCAAATGTGGTTGTTGCCGATTCTGCCAAGCTTCTAACGGGAGGCCACTGCTCTGTGACCAAATACGCATGGTCACGGCATGCGACCGATTGCCCTGGCGCCTCACGCGCGCAGCGCCACGGGGCGCGCCGCGCGCGATGGCGACTTCAGGCCACTCCGGATTTGATCATGTAGGCGGTGAACAGGATGGCGAGGACCACGAGCAGGGCGCTCGTACCGCTGACCACCACGACGACCCGCGTCCGCCGGACGATCCAGCGGAGCGCCGCCGCGCTCAGCATGATCAGGATCCCCAGGAGGAAGAGGGTCAGCTCTCTGGCGTCGGGAAAAAGGGGCAGTACCACCGTGAGGTGGGAGGTTACTGTTGTCATCAAGGTGTTTCCCTGGTACGGAGACGCGCTTACAGAAACCTGGCCGCGCGGCACCTCCACTGATGATCGGCGTCGTCGGGAGGTGTCCGCGATCTTTCCGCGTGGGATGCCGCTCCTGGTCGGGTGGGGGCTCATCGGGCTTCCTTCACGAACCACCCCCACCTCTTCTTCAGTAAATTTCAGTACATTAACTGAATCTTCCTACATTTAGTGCCTACCCCGACTGAATCCGGCTATTCGTACCCGGCGAGCCAAGGTGAATGGCTAGACTGAAGCCTTCTGTATGCGCGCCTTCGCACGTGGCCATAATGTTATGTCCTAGCTGCGGGTTCTCCGTGGAATCCACCTCTTGGACGATGTTCACTAGAGATTGCTGAAGTTCACACGAATGAGGCCGGCATGAGCGGCGACGATTCCGCGCGCAGTGCGCTGGCGCGCCGACTGCGCGAGCTCCGCGACAGCCGGTGGCCCGATCTGCGGGTCACGCAGGCGCAGTTGTGCGACGCGTTCCAGGTCAGTGTTCCGCTGATCTCGTCCTGGGAGTCCCTGCGCGCTCCCAAGATCCCGCCCCTGCCCAGGCTCGAGAAGTACGCGGCCTTCTTCGCCACCAGGCGATCGCTCTCCAACGGCCAGGCCCGTCTGCTCCCGCTGTCTGACATGACGCGGGAGGAGCTGGACGAGCACCGCGCGCTCCTCGACGAGCTGACCCGACTGCGTCAGGTCGCCCTGCGCTTCCAGGCCGCCGGCGAGACCGCCGAGACGGCCCCGGCCCGGGACTCCTACGAAGGCCCGTGGCACTTCGCCGACGGGGCGCCGATCACGATCATCTGTTCGCAGGTCCCCCCGGAGGAACGCGCCAAGATCCCGTACGCGACTCCGGAGCAGGGCGACTACATCGAGATCTACAAGTACTCGGACCTGGACTCGCTGTTCGAGTTGCACGGCCACCTCAGAGCGGCGAACCCGCGCAGCCTGGTGACCCTGCGCGCCACGGAGGACCTGCGCTCCGACGACCTGACGACACACGTGGTGCTGCTGGGCGGGGTGGACTACAACCAGGTCACCGCGTCCATGCTCGGCAGGATCGAGCTCCCGGTACGCCAGGTGCCCGACTGGGAGGGCGAGCACGGCCCGTACTTCGAGGTGGACCTGGGCGGCGACACGCGCCGGCACTACCCACGTATCAGCAGGTCAGGCGATAGCCTGCAACTGCTCGAGGACGTCGCGTTCTTCTACCGCGGCGCCAATCCCGACAACGTCCAGCGCACGCTGACGATCTGCAACGGCATGTACGCCAGAGGCGTGTACGGGGCGGTCCGGGCACTGACCGACGAACGGTTCCGTGACAGGAACGCCGCGTACCTGCGAGCTCGTTTCGGCGCCGCTGAGTCCTACTGCATCCTCACGCGGGTCAGGATCGAAGGCCGGGTCGTGGTCACCCCGGACTGGACTCTTGACGCGTACCGGCTACACGAATGGCCGGGACCCACTCATGGAGACTGAAATAGAACTGGTCAAGGGGGAGCCGCATCACCATGGCTCCCACAGGAATCTGGCCGACATATTCGACCAGCCGTCCGTGCCCGGTGGGTCCGGGACCGTGGACGCCATCGTCGTACCCACGATCCGCCATCCGCGCTGGCTGACGCACGCCGGCCGGCTGGCGGCCGCGCTCGGCCGTCCCCTCGTCACCCTGCACAGCAAATGGAGCAGCGCGCGGGAGGCGGCGGCCTGGATGCCGCCCGACGTACGGTTCATCGCCGTCGACATAGGCGAGGCGCACGGGCTCAACCTGCCGGACTTCAGGACCACGGCCCTGCTGAAGGACACCCCGTTCGCCCGCCCGACCGACCTCGGGGCCAAACGCAACACGGGGCTGCTCCTCGCCCGCCTGATGGGCTGGGAACGCATCATCTTCCTGGACGACGACATCGTGATCGGCGGCCACGAGGAGGTCACCAGCGCGGCTGCGCTGCTCGAGAAGTACGACGTCGTGGGCATGCACATCGGCGGCTATCCGGACAACTCGGTGGTGTGCCACGCGCACCGGTTCACCGGCGGGCACCAGGAGTCGTTCGTGGGCGGCGGCGCCCTCGCCGTCAAGACGACCTGCGTCCCCTCGTTCTTCCCCAACATCTACAACGAGGACTGGTTCTACCTGCTGGGCGAGACCTCGCTGCGTCCGCTCGCGGTGACGGGGAACGTGCGGCAACGTCCGTACGACCCCTTCGACCGTCCCATCAGGGCACGCGACCAGGAACTCGGGGACGTGCTGGCGGAAGGCATCTACTGGCTCCTCGACGGGCAGCGGCGGACGGGCTGGACGGGCGCGACCGAGCCGGCGCACTGGGCCGACTTCCTCGCCAGACGCAAGCACTTCATCGAGGACGTGCTGGGCCGCGTCCGGCGACTGCCGGTCGACTCGGCGCCCAACCGGCATGCCATGGAGAGCTCGCTGGTCGCCGCGCTCGGCCGCCTCAGACTGATCGATCCGGCGCTCTGCGTCTCCTACGTCAAGGCATGGACGGAGGACCGTCGCCGATGGGCCGACCACTTCGAAAAGATTCCGAACCTCGGCCCGGACACCGCCGTCGCGATGAAATGGCTGATCAAGGCGGATGCGAAGCCCCTGTTCTACAGGGCAGGGTGAGCATCCCCGGTTGATTCGCCTGCGGGTCAACCGGGAATCTGTCGTCCGTGGGGGCACCTGACATACGCCAAGCCGTCCATGAAGATCTCCCTGCCATGGTCCGTACACTCGGGCAGAAGCCCTATTTCACCGACCGGCTGACCAGGCAGGACACCGGGCACGGGTTTCTCCTCGTCGCCTGGCAGGAGGAGGTGGCGGTGGGCGACGTATACGTCTGGCTGGCCCCCGCGGAGGAGCCCGAGTTACGCGCCCACCTGCCGGACGTCGCGCTGATCACGCATCTCGAGGTGCTCCCCGGACGGCGCAACGCGGGCATCGGCAGCGAACTGCTGCGCGTGGCCGAGGAACTGCTCGCCGCCTTCGGCCACGAGCGGGTCGCCCTCGGTGTGGGCCTGGACAACCGCGGCGCGCAGCGGCTCTACGGCCGCTGCGGGTACGCCGAATGGCCGCACGGCAAGGTCGCCACCACCGAAGTCGTCTACCACCCGGACGGCACGCACGAGTTGCGCCCCGAAGTCTGCCGAATCATGGTCAAGCCCCTCAACCAGCACCAACGCCCCACCCCCCACCAACCCAGCCTCACCGGCAGCCGCTGCCACCATCGCAACCCCCGGTTCCCACGCAACATCGACTGGTCCTGACCCCAAACCCAACACCCACACCGCTCCACCCAACCGGCAACGGCGGGTCAGCGGCGTTGGGTGGCCCAGCGGCGGATGGTGTTGATCCGGTCCTGGATCTGCTCAGCCGTAGCCTGGGCGATCGGCGGGCCGCCGCAGGAGCGGCGCAGATCCGCGTGGATGACCCCGTGCGGCTGCCCCGTGCGATGGTTCCAGGCTCCCACCAGCCCGTTGAGCTCGCGCCGCAGCTCCGCGATCTGCTCGTGCGGCGCCAGCACCTCCTGCGGCTCGTCGGCCGTCTGCTTGCGCCTGGCCGCCTGCTGGTCGGACTGCCGCTTGCGGAGCAGCGTGGCCACCTGGTCGGGCTCCAGCAGGCCGGGCAGGCCGATGAAGTCCTCCTCCTCGGCCGAGCCGATCTCCGCCCCCGTGCCGAACTCACCGCCGTCGAACAGCACCCGGTCGAACGTGGCCGACGTCTCCATCGTCTCGAACGGAAGCTCGTCGCCCAGGACGTCGGGATTGTCCTTCTGCCGGTTGGCCTGCTCCAGGAGGGTGTCGTCGAGGCCGTCCTCCGGCGGCTTCTTGTTGAGCACGTGGTCGCGCTCGACCTCCATCTCGTTGGCCAGCCCCATGAGCGTGGGCACCGAGGGAAGGAAGACCGAGGCGGTCTCGCCGCGCTTGCGGGCCCGGACGAAGCGGCCGACCGCCTGGGCGAAGAAGAGCGGCGTCGAGGTGGAGGTGGCGTAGACGCCGACGCACAGGCGGGGGATGTCGACGCCTTCGGAGACCATGCGCACGGCGACCAGCCAGCGGTCCTCCGAGGCCGCGAACTGCTTGATCTTCTTGGACGCCCCAGGGTCGTCGGAGAGGACCACGGTGGCGCCCTCGCCGGTGATGTTGCGCAGGTGGCGGGCGTACGCGCGGGCTGTCTCGTGGTCGGTGGCGATGACCAGGCCGCCCGCGTCCGGCACGCCCCTGCGGACCTCGGTGAGCCGCCGGTCGGCAGCCTGCATGACCTGGCGGATCCAGTCGCCCTTGGGGTCGAGCGCGGCCCGCCACGCCTGCGAGAGCTGGTCCTTGGTGAGCGGCGTGCCGAGCGTCGCGGCGATCTCGTCGCCGGCCCGGGTGCGCCACTTCATCTCCCCGGAGTACGCCAGGAAGATGACCGGCCGCACGACCCCGTCGTCGAGGGCCGGGCCGTAACCGTAGGAGTAGTCGGCGAGGCTGCGCTTGACGCCCTCGCCGTCCTCCTCGTAGACGACGAACGGGATCGGGTTGTCGTCGGACCGGAACGGCGTCCCGGTGAGCTGAAGCCTGCGGGTCGCGGGCTCGAACGCCTCCAGCACGCCCTCCCCCCACGACTTGGCGTCGCCCACGTGATGGATCTCGTCGAAGATGACCAGCGTCCTGCGCGCCTCGGTGCGCGCCCTGTGCAGCGCGGGGTGCATGGCCACCTGCGCGTACGTCACCGCGACCCCGATGTAGTCGCGCGAGGTCGTGCCCTGGCTGTTCTTGAACTCGGGATCGATCCCGATGCCCACCCGCCCGGCGGCGTCGGCCCACTGGCGCTTGAGGTGCTCGGTGGGCGTCACGACGGTGATGGCCTTGATCACCCCGTTGGCGAGCAGCTCGCTGGCGATGCGCAGGGCGTAGGTCGTCTTGCCCGCGCCCGGCGTCGCCACGGTGAGGAAGTCACGCGGCTCACGCCTGAAGTAGAGCTCGAACGCCTGCTCCTGCCACGCGCGCAGCTTGGGGGCGGTGCCCCACGCGGCTCGGTCGGGATAGGAAGGCGAAAGGTGGGACGCGGCGAAGGTGCTCACCGCATCACCTCTGGGGTTGGTGTGCTTCGCTCTCTCACAGTGACCCAAGAGTAATCGGGGGCACCGACAAGACGTGCCGAGAGCCGTGGATTCTGGCCAAGGTGTTTCCTACGTGCTATGGACTTATCGCGGACTTATCGGATGCTCGTCATGACAGCGTCGAGTGCCTGCCTGCGGCTGTTCTCCTCGGGTTGGAGCAGTCCGACGATGAGTACGGGCCGGCCCTCGCGAGTGAGCAGCATCACTCGGAGGAACGCGGGCCGGTTGACCACATCCTGATATTCGGCCCGCAGCGCCCGCGTGTGTCCCCCCGGCAGTTCCTTGTCCTCGACGACGCTGACGCGGTCCCCTTTGAGCAGCAGCCTGGAGTACAGCTCCGCCGCCTCCGCCGTGGCCTCCTCGGCGTCCTCCACGGCCCCTGGGACCGGCCTCGCCATGACCAGCGCCCCGTCCCCGTCCCTGACGACCGACGTGAACCCCGTCACCGGCGCCACCGCGCCCTGGCTCCACCCCTCCGGCAGCGTCGCCGCCACCCCGGCCAGCGAGTCGCTCAGCCGTCCCGTCTCCACCGGTGGCGCGATGAGCCGCAGCACCACCGCGATCGCGCCCGTCACCAGCCCCGCGCCGGCCAGCGTCGCCACCAGCACGCTCGTCCACCGCCGCCACGCCCGTCCCCCTACGCGCCTGCGCAGTCCCGGGTCGGCCGGGGAGCCGTAGAGGCGAGCGGAGGGCGGGAGCGAGTTCCAGGGTGGGAGAGGGTCGTCGTCAGGTTCCAGGCCGCGTTCTGCGGTCCTGCGGATGCTGGGGTTCCACGGCTCCTCGGGCTCCAGGT